>CAMRDW010000113.1 GCA_947041315.1 uncultured Enterovibrio sp. | reverse complement strand
TGGGAATTTAGGCCCTGTACAAGTATATTCTTTGAGGCGATGCAAGGTATCATAAATGTAATTTTCTATAGTGCTTGAATTTTCAGAAGTATATGTTTTTTTGGTGAGAAGTTGTTCGATATTGTATTCTTGTACAATGGTATAGACATGAGAATTGTTTATTTTGAGAACTCTAGATACTTCAGCCCCTAATGCATTTAATTCAAGCTCAATAGAGCTTACGTTTAAAATTGTTTTATTTAAGTCACCGATTGTTTCCGTTTCTGTTGTTATATATTTAACGGCGCGACTGAATTTATCATATTCTATTTCTGATGAAATAGATTTTCCTTTATATAATTCACAAATGTTTTCAATGCGATTAAATTTATCATAGGTTAATGTTTTTTTATATCCGTTATTATCAGAGTGAGAAATAATATTTCCACTTTTAGAGTATGAAGTTTTGATGATCTCTTCATTTCTACCATTGATTAATATTCTCTCCTCTACAAGCCTTCCAAAATCTTGATCATCATTAAATATAAATGTGGATTTACAAGAGGGATTTTCCTCGATCACTAATCGATTCTTGTTATCATATTGGTATGTTGCGTCTATATTTTGAGCAGGCTCTGTCGTTCTTGTTTTTGGCTGTTTAATTATACTATCGTAAGTTAAATTAATAACATCTTGAAGTGTTTCGTTTCTTGCTGAAGTGATCTTTAACTCTCTCGAAGAAATGCCATCATAAATATAGGATGTTTTAAACCCAGATTGAAATTCGGCTGTGATACGCATTAATGAATCATATTCTCGACTTCCTATTAGTTTATTGTTAAGAAAAATTTTAGAAGGTTGCGCCTCAATCGTATGGTTTGGATATTCAAATGATTCAATTATATCTACATTGTCAATCGTGCGTTTTGAACTTATAATGCGGTCTAAATCATCATGTTTGAACTGAATTATGTGCCCAGAAGTATCTGTTGTTTGTGTGATATTACCAAAACCATCATATTGATATGATGTGGAAGCTATAAGTTCCCAATCTTGACCTGTGTTTTTAATATTATACGAATATGTTTTTTTTTCTAAAACCAAACCTGCATCATTAAAAGTACTTTCTTCTTTTAATAATTCATTTTGAATGTATGTTAATTTTTTATTTGCAAGATCATTGAAATAACGTTCAATTCGTCCATCAGGATGTTGTATCTGTTTGATAGTTTGTTGATCATCATAAGTGATGATGGTTTCAAGAGTCACGTCTGTAATCTTGTCGGAGTCATGTTCAATTTTTTTCACAAGTAATCCGAATGCATTGTATTCATATTCTTGACGTAGATAAGGAGTCGCTAATTTACTTGATTGGATGAATTCACGAATTACATTTCCAGCCGCATTTGATTCCAGTTTTGATATATGTCCGAATTCATTTGTATATGTCATGTGAATACCGTTAGTCTTTTCTTCATAATTAATTGAATTGCTTTGTTCATATGAAGTGCCTAAATTGTATTTTGTTGAAATTAATCGACCAAGAATATCATAATTATATTTTGTTTGATTATTTTCAGGATCCGTTAAAGAGATCAGATGAAATTTGTTACGGCAATAAATCTCAATAAATGAAATCGTTAATTTATTCCCTGTTTGATTTTCTACATTTTCAAAAATAGTCGTTGTGGTGTTTTTAATTGTATTTGTTTCTTTTGTATAGTTGTATTTAACCGTGTTAACTAATGTATTGTTTATATAATTCCTTGCCTCAATTAACCTACCATGTATGAAGTGATTATACTTGCTTTCGGCATAATGAAATGTATTTTTTTCTTTATGATTAAATTGCGTATCGAGAACAATGAGGTTTTTATTTAGATGGTTTAATAATTCGATTTTTTTATAAGTATTAGTTGTTACCCGCAATGGTTCATTGTTATCAGATACGATAAACGTTTCAGATTTAAGCAATGATACAATGAGATTATCTTGAGGAGGGCATAAGCTTGTTTCACCTTCTACAGGGTAATATGTTTTTATTATTTGTGTTTTATCTGCCTGTATGCATTTAGTAAGATTTGCATATTCATCATATTCAAAAGTTACAATCATGGTTGATGAGTAACCATTGGAATTATAATGAATCGTTTTTTGTTCTTTTAATAATGAATATTGTGCAGATTGCTCTTCTATCGACATGTGTTCATTGCAATAGTAAGTGTAATAGATTTCTTTTATTAGACTTCTCTCGCTTAAATATTCCTCTTTAACGAGTAAATGATATTTATTGTAGATTCTTTTAATTATCTTGCTATCATTTATAATTTCTTCAGATTGATATCTATAATTACTTTTTGCTTTAAAAAGAGTATCCTCTCCCATGATCCATCGTCTATCAGAACCAAAGCCTAAATAATTACGATCACTGTAATGGTATTTCGTTATTTTTCGTTCTTGCTTCTCTCCAGAATCTAGAATATGTAAGTTCACGGCAGGCATTTTTTTTAAAGGTGAACCATTTGGAGTGGAATGACGATTTGTATATAAAATGTCTTCTGTCAACCCTGTAGGATGAGTGATTTTGTTGATAAGTAAAGCTCTGGAGTCAGCCATTTTTTTATATTCGAAATAAGTATAAGAGTTTTGACCTTCTGTACAAAATCGACCTAGGATTAAATCCTTCCCTTTTTTATCTAGAATGAATGTTTGGAATATGACATTCTTGAAAGAGTGTATAACTTTAGTTTTGTATTTATCATCATACCAATTAATGGTTACTTTTCTTCCGAGATTGTCGATTATTTCAGTTAAATAATTCCTGTTATTTGCATTTTTGAATTCATAGTAGGTTTCAAGCCCTTGCACAGAAACAATTTTACTGATCACTCCTTCCTCTATGTTGATATGTTCCTCGGTGCCGTCTTTAAAATAGACAATAAGATCTTCTGTCTCCTTGTTAATCGTTATTCTAATATCTTTCAACTTTCGATAGGGGACCTTAAATTCTTCAGAGCTTGGGTCCCATTCAATTTTAAATGATTGCCCTGAAGATAAAGCCAACCATTGCCTTGCTTTATCATAACGGCTATATATAAAAGACCAGCCTCGACCAACACCACAATCTTCCTCGTTGTTTTCGTTGTAGTGTATGGATAAAGGGATTGTATTTCCCATACCATCATGACTATTAAAGCCCCCCATATTAATACTTGCTTGAAACATACCCGTTCGAGGATCTACGCCTGAATTAAAATGTTCGGCAAAATTATAAGCATTACTTTGTATTAGGTTCATATATGGTTAATATTCTTTATGTAGGTAATGAAAGACTTTGTTATTCATCTTTTGTACAACATATACCCGACGCTTTTGCAGCGGGGTGGATTTTGTTGGCTGCGTTCCTTCACCCCAATGACACTGTGCACCTATGCACAGGGGGGGTTCACTTGCCACTGCCACGTAACTTCAAATGTTTTTGACATCAATAAACCGTGATGTAAAAAAATGAATTTATGAATCATGTTTAAATGTATTTTAAAACTCAGCCAAATCATTTAAAAATGTATGCAGGTGGCAAGTTATTAAAGCAAGACCGATGTACATTAATGCTGTATGTTTAAATTGTTGGTTTCTCACAAAGTGGGTAATTGATCTGAGTTATAACTGATGCGGATTGGATGTGTGGTGCCATAATTATCAATAAGTTTTACAATGGTCAGCTCTTTACCTATAACATTTTTGTCAATCTCTGCTTTACTAATCTCCATGTTGGAAGTCGAGGTTAATGTTGTACAGGTATAGGTGGTTTTAGTACTATAATCCATGTCACAAAGGTTCGTTCCTGACATAAAATCACCTTTTGTATATTTCATATTTAAAAGCAATAATTCAGATTCGTAATACTCTTTTAATGGAATAGTTAGCGTCCTTCTTCTTGGTGTGGTCACTGTATACAGAGGGACGGTATACGCAAATTTCAAGGTGTTCTTATTTGAAAGTAAATAGGTTTCACTGTACGTCGTTTTATTATTAGGTGTATTTCCTGATATTAATCTAAACCCCATCAAGGCTTTTTGACTGTCTGCATTTGTAGTTGACCTTGGTTGCTTGTTAAATACAAAGTCTTGGCTTTCGAGTTTAAAAATGACATCTCTTGTTATGTATTTTTGAGGTTGAAGCATATATAAGCGGCCAGAAAGAGAAGTATCTGAAGAAGTTGTACTTTTAATATTGATTACTTCCTTGATATCAGTGAGCTCAAAATCGCGATTCGTGTATTGTATGGTTCTTCTTGCAAATATGTTGATTTTACCTTTGTCAATGCTGTCATCGTGGCAGGTTGAAAATATTTTTTCATTTTGATTTGAAGCATCTTTTGTTGTCAGTTCAAAGCAAATTGTTCCGTGATTGTTACTTTTCAATGTGGAAATATAGAGTAAACGATAGCTTTTATTTATGTTTTTTGGCTCTATAGTATTATTTTGATAATTTGAGACACCAATATTGTGGTCATAACCCTTGTCAACGGTAGATAAATTCCAGCTGGATTTATTTATTGAAGGTTTCTTTACAGCAGAGCTATGATTTTTTAAATCAAGAGACCCTAATTGTTTTTCTGTTCCATATTCCATAAATGTTATTTTTTCTGCTTTAATATTATCATAAAGCTCGTATTTAAAAATTATTTTTGATTGCATCTTATCATTGGCATAAATGGTGTTTCCTTGTAATGTTTCAATTGTGGCGAATTTTACGCGCTCATAAAACTTTAAATCATTCGAATGAGCATCTGGTATCATTAATGTCGGAAAAGACAAAATTAAATAAAAAAATGGATGGTATTTATATGTTATATTCATACTTTACTCGTGTTTTATTAACCAATGATCTAAATGTTATTGGTGGATGTTTTCCTGAAGACTTTATCGTGGTATTCAGATGGGGATCTTTATTTGAAATGCTTCACAAGGGAAGTGAACCGCGTTTTGTTATCTTATATACTCGTCGTTTTTGAATTCCTATGGGGGTTTGAATCTTTCTTTCAGCCTTGTCGCATAATAAATCGATAATTAGAAACTTGGTTTGCTTTTCAGATACATAGATATTCAAGAGTATGGGGTGTAAATATGCATCTTCCATTATTTTGTTATTTATTTTTGACGCAAAGAGCCTGCGCTCTTGAGTTTATATCTTGTTTAATCTGACAATTATACCCTGTCCCCATAAATGTTCACTTTCTTGCGTCATGGCCTTTTATTAGCAAAATAGACCAAGGGTCAAGGTTTTCGGTTCCTGATACGGGTTATCTTTCCCTATTATCTTGTTAGATCTCAACAATAACCGACACACGATGACCTTTTAAAGATTGAAAAGGATTCAGATAATTTAATGTTTTTCTGGGTCTCATATTTATCTATAATTCAACGTCTTTAATTTTTTTATTCGAAATTTCAGCTGTTTTCATTCTATCTGAAATATCCTCAGGAGAAAATAATAATTGGAGAAATCAAAAAATTTCGCCTGCATTTTATTATTACATTTAAATACTTTATTCGCGTTTTTCCTAAGATCTGCGCTTTTTTATTCGTTTATTTGGCGCAATAAGGAGTGCAACGGCTTAATTCAAATGAAATGGTTTTATTCGAACGTTTTCGCTTTTTTGCAATATCTCTTGGCGAGTGATTGAGTTTACAAAGAGCCTCAATCTGATATCTTTCAATCTGAGTCAGTTGCTTGTATTGGTTTTCCACAGTGAACACCGTCGCTCATTGTTTGAGAGCTTGAAGCTTATAGGCTGCTGACTCTCATTGCTGTCGTTAGGTGTTTTTGTTATTGCTGCAATCTAAGCATCATCCAGTTTCTTACACCAACCTTTATTTTTCTATCAATAAAATTGAGGGATGTATTTTCATTGTCGTCATCAATGAGTTGGATAGCGACAAAAAAACCTAAGTTAGCAATAAATTTAAGAGAATTGTTTTTTTATCATATGCGTTCTCATTTTTTAATAAACATTTAGATGCATACAAATGTTTTTATTGCTTAATAAATGCCACTTTACATATGCAACTTAAATTTATTTTAAAAACAATAAGCAACACGTGTCTTATTTGGTTATTCGAAAATGTTTTATTTCTAATGTTACAGTCTTTGTTTAAATAAGTTTATAAAGGTTAATCGGTTAGGGTTAAAATTGTAACCTGACTTACTTGCAAATAGGAATTAATTAAATCTCATTTCATTTTATTTCATTTCGGAGAGGGGGGTGTCTATCGTTTTTATTCTG
This sequence comes from uncultured Enterovibrio sp., assembly GCA_947041315.1. Lineage (GTDB taxonomy): Bacteria > Pseudomonadota > Gammaproteobacteria > Enterobacterales > Vibrionaceae > Enterovibrio. The sequence continues at coordinate 5,029 of CAMRDW010000113.1, read as the reverse complement.
CTTCTTTGTTTGAGGATATACAATAAGCTTATATTAAATTGGAAATATGTCATAAATTTAAATTGTAAGTAAATTCAAATATCCCGCTTATTCCAAGTATTGATTTTAATTTAATGATTAAAACACAGTCTTTTTTTAAATAACTGATGTTGGGCAGCTCACTTTTTGGCAGTATTAAGAAATGAAAAAAGATAATTTTGACTTATACATTGATTATTTGTTGAGCATATTTGGTTCAGCGACAGCAACAGGACTTTCCGCCATGGTTGAAGGAGAGGTTAGCCATGATAAAATCACTCGGCTTCTCTGTGCACAAGACGACACATCCAAAGATTGGTAATGGTTCATATATGTGATTTACGCCTTTTTCTGTATGCTGCTGATATGACATTATCAAACAATTCATTGCCCAGAATGTGGCAACACAGACATCATGAAAGCGGGTTTTACTGCTGAAAAAAAACAACGTTATCGTTGTCGTTTTACCGCATGTGATAAAAGCCATTTTCTTCTAGATTATTCTTATCGAGCCTGTCTTCCTGGAGTAAAAAAGCAAGTGCTTGATATGGCCATCAATGGCAGTGGGATCAGAGATACTGCTCGTGTTTTAAATATACCTAGAACAACGATTTTAAACACATTAAAAAAAAAAGAAAAAAATCTGGTTCAGGTCAATCCTGATTTTTTCAACCATCACTCTAAAAACAGAGGTAAAAGTCAGAGTAGGGCAGGTCTGCAATGAAGCTGAGATAGATGAACAGTGGTCATTTGTGAGAAAAAAATCAAACCAACGCTGGCTATGGCACCCGGTCTGCCATGAAACAAATACGGTACTTGCTTATGTTTTTGGGAAACGAAAAGATGTCGTTTTCAAAGAACTTAAAGAGCATCTTCTCCCTTTTGGTATTACCCGTTTTTATACTGATGACAGGGGCGCTTATGAACGAAATCTAGATTCAAGTGAGCACGAAGTAGGAAAAAAAATACGCAAAAAATTGAGCGAAAAAATCCAGATTTCAGAACAAGAATTAAGCGATTAACTCGACGTACAATTTGCTTTTCTAAGAGCGAATTGATGCACGATATTGTTATTGGTCTATATATTAACGCCGTTGAATTTGGGATTGATATTCATGCGAAAATGCAGATTTGAGCCACCACCGTTAAGATGTCACTTCAGTTAAATTAATCATGGAATTTTCAATGGATCTTTTATTGTCCTCAATGAGAAGAACAATGTTTTTGCAGGATGGATCCCAAGAAACGACCTTGTATTTATGCTGCCCAAAGTAGTATTTTTTACAAGAACTTTGAGCGGCATAAATGGGTTGGCGTTTAGGTTTGAATTTCGGTTATTCTAATTTGGAAGTAACCACTTTGGTATTCTCTCCATTACTGAAGATCAGGGTGACTGATCCTTTGTAATTTTTCTTCGGTATTTGAAGTGCCAAATCACCATTTTTCGCTTTATCTATCAACAGGGTGCGATTACCTTCTGGTGATGTAACAATGACGGTTACCCATGGATAGAGTGTTTTATCCCATTTTAAGTCGATATAATTTTCACTAAGCTCAATCAAGGGACTAAAAGCACTCATGCGAGCGTTGTTTGATGGTGAATGGACTTTTTTGATTAATGTGCCTTGAGGGGTTGATAACTCTAAGCTTGTGATCTCATTAGTGTAAGGGATCGCAATGTTGAAATAGAGGATTTTTTCATTGCTGTCTTCCACTGTATCTAGGGAGTAAGTCTCTTTTCCTGATACGGTTAAACGGTAGTGACTTGGTTTATTGACATGAAGAGCGACATACCCTGCTGAAACGGGATCAAAACGAACACTGCCATCTTCTGCTATCTGTCCTGAAATAATCGTTGCGAGTTCCAGAGGTGTTAAATCCTGAATCTCATTTTCATTTGGTTTGTCGTAAGTACTTCTTTGTTCAATGTAAGCGGCCATTTTAGCGTGGTGATATTCCGAAAGATGGGTACCACTGCAATATCCCATAAGGTCTTCTTTTGTATAAGATAGCGTCGGAGGGAGAATGCGCTTATCAACCAAACTGTAGAGAGGGGCTGGGCTCATATGACCTTGATTAGCACCAACCCAAGGTTGAGGCTCTTGAGAGAAAAACTCATCCGGATTACTCGGTCCACCACAAGGGGCATGTTTTAATGAAAAATTGTGTCCGAGTTCGTGCATCATTCCAAAATGGAGAGAATAATTAGGTGGGCCACAATCTGAATCTTTAATGGCTGCAGTATGTCGCTCACCCACATATGCGAGGCCATTTGGACCACACTCACCTTTCACTATTCCCATATAGTGTGTTCCGCTATTGTCTTCATTGATCCTTATTGTATCGACGGTGTCTAAGAATGGCCTCAAATTATAAGTGGGGACAGGATCAGGGTAAATGTAAGGTTCACGAAACCTGACATCGACCGTTGCAAAAGGCATTGTTTTAAGAACACGAGCACGGATCTCTTCAACGGAGGGCATGTCAGGGACGCGGTCATTGGCGACCAAGGGCACAATGACTAATTTTAAATGGTTACGATTATTTACCTTCGCGTTAACGCTAAACTTCGCTCCAGAATCTATATCAGAGAAATAAAAACGAGAATCACTCTTTACTAACTCACCAGGCACATGTGCGTAGCAACTGCTTTCAAGTGCATAGTCTTCATTTGTTGGAAGTTCTGTTGACAATGATTCGGGACAAAATACCGGATAGGTTTTTACTGTATTCTTGTTTTCGACGATGAATGAGAGATTCGGTTTGGTGATATTATCCAAAGATCTTGCAAGAGGGTAACCACGTACAGTGAAATCGGCCTCAGAAGCCATCACATGATGGCGATTGTCTGATGGCAAGAGTAATTGTTGTCCTAAATCGATTTTATTTAAAACATAATGCGTCTCTTTTGTCACTTCAACTGAATAGCTTACAGTGAGCCCATCGCCATAAAACTCAGGATCCGCCGTAACCGTGATGGTGGCTGTCCCATTTGATACGCCATTTAATAAACCGTTTTCGTTAATGGTTACGATATTATTATCTGAACTTTCATAATGGTAGGCGGATGTGGTGATAAGGGCGTTATCACTTTTTCTCCTAAGTTCGAGCCTTGAACCCACTTGCCCAGTTGACCCCATTTGGATGTCAATTTTGTTTGTTTTGGCTTCTAACAATGATGGGGTGAGACAAGAATAATGAAGGGTGACATCGACCCCATTGCTATTACGTCGATTAAGGGTTTCGATTTCGCAATGTTGTCCTGATGGGGGCGGAGAGGTTTGATAACCAAAATAAGTGCCACTGTGGAATAAGGTTTTAACGTGTTTTGGTTCATTATTATTGAAATACATTACATCAGACTGCAAAGCGCCATCAGGCCGCCGACCAATAATGACAGCTGAAACTGTTTGATTGTTGGATGTATCTAATCCGTTAAAATCTACAAATAATTTATCCGTTTCAATCGTTACATTATAAGGATTGCTTTGAACGATGGAACAAACATCCTCCATATTTCCAGCGCCTTCACATGGAGCGACAGTGAATGAATATGTTTGACCTGCCCCACTGGCATTATCGGTGACAGGAGAGTTAAATAATCTTCGATAGGGCTCGCCGTTTCTGTAAAGCTGGTAAGTTGTTGCTCTTGGATCTGAATTCCAATTGAATGTGATTTTTCGACGATTATCTTCGGCCAGATTGGCTTCTAAAACAAGAGGCACCTCTAGCGAGGTGACATTAACATCCACCGTGACCTCATGAAATAACCCTTTGTCAGACACTCGAATTTTAAGCTTGTGAGGTCCTGCGTTGTTATTTTTTGGAGATAAGGTTATGCGGCCCGTCTTAGAATCAACGCTGATCCATGTTGGTGCGTCGACAAGGCTGTATGTCAAGACATCTCCATCAGGATCGCTGGCTTTAATTTGAACCCATGTCGTTTGATCTGCATAGATATTAATGGGAGACAGAGGTGAAATAACAGGAGCGTGGTTGATTAAGTCGGGGTCAACGGGCGTCATTGTCAATGAAACAAGGATCATCATCTCCGCTTCTTGAAATAAAGAGCCGTCAGATACGCGAACTTTAACTGTTTGAGATCCCGCATTTTCTTTTTCTGGCGTTAATGTTAAGCGACCTGTTTGAGCGTCAATGCTCATCCATTTAGGTGCCTCGATTAAGCTGTATGTTAAGACATCGTCATCCTGATCGCTGGCTTTAATTTGAACCCATGTCGTTTGATCTGCATAGATATTAATGGCAGACAGAGGTGAAATAACAGGAGCGTGGTTGATTAAGTCGGGGTCAACGGGCGTCATTGTCAATGAAACAAGGATCATCATCTCCGCTTCTTGAAATAAAGAGCCGTCAGATACGCGAACTTTAACTGTTTGAGATCCCGCATTTTCTTTTTCTGGCGTTAATGTTAAGCGACCTGTTTGAGCGTCAATGCTCATCCATTTAGGTGCCTCGATTAAGCTGTATGTTAAGACATCCTCATCCTGATCGCTGGCCTCAATTTGAAAAGATTTTGTTTGACCTGAAACGGCATCGAGAGTTGGGATCATGGCGATGATCGGGGGATTGTTTTTCGATGTAGTCAGTGGATGAATGGGAGCTGAATTATCGAAGCAACCAGATAAAGCCAAACAAGAGAGACCGGGTAAAATGATTTTATTCATACGACATTCGTTACCTTTTTTTTCACTGTTGAACGGAAATTCAAAGAATAAATGCAACACTCATGAATCGACTGGAGTGTAAGAATATATTCAAGCCTAAGCTGAGCTAGATGAGATCAAATCTGGATTTAGCCTGCTTGTTTTGAGCAAAAGTTGACCAAGTTTGATTCATTTTGAGAACGCATTTTTGGTCAGAGTCGACGCACGAGTGAGTTTTTTTAGTCAGATCATGCGTGCAAAAATAAAGATTGAATTGCATGATGCATCATTAGAATGAAAAAAACACGGTACAATCATGCACGATTGATTTTTCAAAAAACACTTAT
>CAMRDW010000112.1 GCA_947041315.1 uncultured Enterovibrio sp. | reverse complement strand
GTTCATCTGTTCATCTGTTCATCTGTTCATCTGTTCATCTGTTCATCTGTTCATCTGTTCAAATCGTTGAGGAAAGGGAGGTCTTTCAAAAGGCCTTATTTTACCCATTGATATTCTAGATCTATCGGCTTTTCTTTGGTATTTTTCAATTCAGAAGCGCTTTCGATACTGATCAAAGAGAGGCGATTTTTATTTTCATCTTCTGGCCTAGAAAAATCGATGTCATTCATATCAAAATCTTTCATTTTGGCGTCGAGAGGAAGAGGCTCACCATTGATAAAATCGACATCCGACGTTTGAGGTTGTTCTGGCATATGCTCTGATTTTTTAAACTTTCCGGCTCTTCGAAAATGCCTATTATTCATCAATTCATTGTGAAAAATACTCTCAGAGCCCAGCAAATTCACATGGAATATGACTTTCCCATCATGAAGTGAAGCAATACGCAATGCGGCGACCGAATTAAGGCCTTTAAGTGTCCGTTCAAGTATAAAAAAATCTTCTGCTGATTGTAAGTTAGAGACTTCAAGGGTTTTGCTGTTTTTGTCTGAGCCACCCAAATTAAGTGCAAAATTCTCTATGTAATAATTGGCAATATTGACCACCAATTGAGACATCATTTCTTCTTTTGTCCCTTCAGCAAAACCACTGATAGGAAAATCATTGATTAGATTATTCCCATTAGGATAAAACTTCCATGAAACGTGGTTTTCGGTCATTTTAACAACGGCCACAGCAGAAGGTTTATAACGAAGGGTGGCTTTTGCTATCGGCTCAAGAAATCCTCCCCAAACATCAGGGACTGAGATTGCAAGAATATCGTCAAAATCACCAATAGGGATCGTTGCAGGTAAACCCCTAACTTTTGATTGTATTCTTAATTCTTTAAGGTATTCAGAAGGCGACGGCTCCCAGACCAATTGGCGATGGGTTGTTGAGTCTTCAACCATCCAAAACAAAATGTCTGGTCTTGGTGAACCCCAATAAGGAAGCTGAGATGACGTTAATAAGGTCCGAATTTTTACTGGGTTAAACTGGAGAATAAGAGAAGATTGTCCCTGAAGCGTCCCATAACCAATTTGAGTTATGTATTCATCTATTTTAGGAAAAACTTTTTTTATTTCTTCATGGTTTCCAACATTCGCCTGTCCCGATGCACGCACCAACACCTCAATAAATGCGTTTTTTTTTGCCACCGATTCCATTTCCGGCTCAGTTGAATCAATAACAACCTCAGAAATAAATATAGAATTAGCCATAGCGCTAGCTTGTATGAATATCAGTGTTAAAAATAAAAGAATTGTTCGTAACATTCGGTTGCCAGATAATCCATTGTGAATAATTGATGATAAAGTGAAGCCACAAACACAGCAATAACAAAAGAATAAAATTCTATCGACGAGCATAAAAATAAAATATTATCTCTTTAAACTCAATATGTTATCGCGATTCACAGCCTGTTTTTTTGTTTGCTTTTATAGCCAGAACATGCGCACTGTTGCATGAAAAACATCCATATTCCCTGAAAAAGGGAAAAATGAAATCAAAAAAGCACAATTTACGCCCATATTTGACGTCGATGAAGAAGAAAACACATCCCAAAGAGCGCCCTTACGCTAGGTTCTGGATCCTTTCTATTGTCCTTTTAAAATGCATAAAAACCATGATTACTTAAAAGAATTTAAAGGGTTAAGGTAGGATATACTCGGCCCCTTTAAAGGACATGCCTTGTTAGAGGCGAGCCAAAAACCCAATGACCGAGTCCGTCGAATCTCATGAACTCCACTTTCTTTTTGCCTAGCTGCATCTTCAAATCCCTTGAGTATACCCTCCGCCTTTGAAACTGCGTGGGTGTTGGCTGCTCTCGCTCAGACCAATCACAGAGTAGATCTATGCTCAGAGCCTTCACGCGTTTGCCGCCTACACGCATCTTTAAATGTTTTGAGTATATAAAATCAGATTAAAATAAGAAAAATACAAACAAAAAAAGATGCAGCCAAAAACACTGCATCTTTATATCGCATACAAACATATCCCCGTCGAAGCTGCGTGGCTCTTGATTACGCTCGCAGCGCCCAATCTCATCGTCTAACTATACCCGTCGCCTTTGAAACTGTGTGGGTGTTGGCGGCTCTCGCTCAGGCCAATCACACAGTCGTTCTATGCTCAGGGGCTTCACTTGTTTGGCGCAGACACAACTTCAATTACTTTGAGGATAATTTATAAATAATACCTGGATTACAACGAATCATCTCAAATCGATCATTGATCCCAGTCAAAGACTCCGAAGCTCCGAGCAATAAATAACCACCAGGATTCAACGCTTTTTCCATTTGATTTATCACTTTTAATTTCATTTCTAAAGAGAAATAAATCAAGACATTACGACAAAAAATAATGTCAAACTTCCCTAACGATGCGTAACTTTCCATCAGATTTTGTTCTTTAAACGTCACCATGCGCTTTATATCATCATTGATGATCATTCTGTCTTCCTCTGTCGAATGAAAAAACTGCTTTTTTCGCTCTACAGAAAGACCACGGCTTAAAGCTAAATTATCGTAAATCCCTGAGCGACAATTTTTTAACATGGTGGACGAAATATCTGTGGCCGTGATGCTGATATCTTTTAACAAACCAGGCCGACTTGATTGAACTTCTTTTATCGTCATTGCAATTGAATAAGGCTCTTGACCTGAAGAGCTCGCCGCAGACCAGATTTTTATTGCAGAATTCGTTTTAGCAATGTCAGGTAATAACCGATGAGCAAGGACCTCAAAGGGGTAAACATCTCGAAACCATAAGGTTTCATTTGTGGTCATCGCGTCAATGGCAGCAACAGACAACTCTTTATTTCGATTAGAAAAAATAATCTGAAAAAGCACACTGATCGATTCAATATCAAAACGGCCCAATAAAGGAAAGAGCCGACTTCTCACTAAATATTGTTTCTTATCGCCAAGAACAATGCCGCACTTTGACTCAAGATAAACACAAAATTCACGATACTCATCGTGTGTTATTACGATCTCTGTCATGAAAGATCATCTTTTGCTTTTACGGCACGAATAACAGCCGCGCTTAATTCATCAGGATCAAATTTGGCTATAAATGCATCCGCACCCACGCGCTCAACCATGGCTTCATTAAAGACCCCACTCAAAGAAGAGTGCAGTACAACGTGAAGATTCTTAAGCGCAGGATCTCTTTTGATTTCTGTTGTGAGCGTGTAACCGTCCATTTCAGGCATTTCAATGTCAGAAATAATCAGTGCAAGCTGATCTGTTACATCCCCTTCTTCTGCCATTTTATGCAACAAATTTAATGCCTCACGCCCATCATTCGCTAAAATAACTTCGTAACCTATCGTTTCTACCGCGCGTTTTACTTGCTTACGCGCCACACTCGAATCATCAGCAACCAACACTTTTGTCGGCATTTTTCCACCTTGTTCGATGATCGGTTTTTTAGATAAAATTTCTTCACTGATCTCTTCATTTACGGGGGAGATCTCATTGAGAATTTTTTCTACATCCAATATTTCTACCAGCTCGCCATCAATTTCAGTCACCGCAGTTAAATAATTTGAACTTCCCGTTCCTTCAGGAGGCGGTAAAATGGACTCCCAATTCATGTTCACAATACGCTCAACAGACCCCACTAAAAAACCTTGTGTGGAACGGTTAAATTCAGAAATGATAATAAAGCGATTTTCAGGATCAATGATTGGAGGTCCGCCAGTCGCCAAGCTCATATCAATCACAGAAACGGTTTGCCCTCGAATATGTGCAATTCCTTTAACCAAGCGGTGAAGACTTGGCATCGTGGTTAATTTAGGGCACTGAAGCACTTCCTTCACTTTAAAGACATTGATACCAAATCGTTGATTGCGCATTAAACGAAAAGTCAATAATTCTAAGCGGTTTTGACCCACCAGCTGTGTTCGTAGATTAACCGAATCCAAGATCCCTGACATAAACTAAACTCCATTTTGACCCGTAAACCATTTCATAAAATCTAAATTACAAACGATATACTGGCACGTAAATTGAAAGGATATAGATGTTATTTTTACAATACTAAATATAAAACTTATGAATTGCCAACGATTACATAACCTCATTCTCTGTTCTATTATCAGTGGCTTTAGCCCCATTATAGCCGCTGCTACAACAAGTCAACTTCAAGTCGTAAAAGATACAGCTGAGCGTTTTGTTGAAACTCAAATATCCCCCCCAAAAAACGGAAAATTAGAGCTGATAGCTCGAGAGCTTGATTCTCGACTTCAATTATCAGATTGCCCTTCACCATTGGAAGCAAGCATTCCGGGTCGGCAATCACTCAATAAAAGCGTGACCGTCTTATTGAGTTGTGCAGAAGAAAATTGGCAAGTTTATGTCCCTGTTGAAATCCACTTGATGACCCCGATTGTTGTAGCCAAAAGGCCACTAGACCGTGGTCACATTCTCAATAAAAATGATTTAGGAATTCAAATGGTCAACGCGCGTTTCCAAAGAGGACAAACCTATACCAACCTAAATATACTCATAGGATCAAAAGTAAAGCGTGTTGTCGGAATAGGAAAACCTCTCCAAGGAAACGATATCTGTATGGTTTGCAGAAATGACAACGTTATTATCACTGCACAAAAAAAAGGATTGAATATCGTTGCAAAAGGAACTGCATTAAGTGACGGCGCTCTCGGGGAGAAAATAAAAGTTAGAAACATTAAATCTAAACGCATTCTCGATGCTAAAATCTCGGCAGTCGGGCATGTAATGATTCAATTCTAAATTTTAGTAATTAAATGCTAAAGTTTTATTAAATACTACCGATACATTTATCATTAGATGACTCGGTCAAAAAGGGTTAATTATGTCAAGCATCGATCATTTGCGCTCAGGTCAAGCAGTCAACATCACCAGAGCCAACCAAAATAAAACACAAGATACATCCGATAAAACCACGCCAGACGCACACTCCTCTTCTGAAGTGTCAAAAGCGAATAATAAGGATGCATTTTCACTCAGTGCTGAAAGCCGTGCCCTCAACAGCATTAATCATCAAATGGCGACCGAGTCCCATTTTGATAACGCAAAAGTGGAAGCGATAAAAACAGCCATTGCAAATGGATCTTACACTGTAGATCCTGAAAAAATTGCCGAAAACATGCTGAAATACGCAGACACTTTTCAACAAAAATAAAACATGACGATATCAAAGAAAATCATCACGTTTGAAGAGCATATCAAAGCACAAATAGAGGATATCGGTGCTTTATTTGAGGTTATGGAAAAAGAAACCACGGCCATTGCAATACGAAAAGCCGAGCAAATTGAATCCTTAGCAAAACAAAAACTGGCTCTCATTCACAAAATCCAGCTTCGTGATATTCAATTGTCAAAATTCGAAGAACTTAAAACGCCATCCGACGACTTAAAAAAAATCATTTCAAACATTCAAGACACCCTGAATAAATGCCATCTGTTGAATGAAGCCAATGGCAGCGCACTGCAACGCGCTCAACTTAGCATGCATAAATTAAGAAACCTCTTTCAAGAAACCGCGGGCAAGAGTGAAATGACGTACAACAGTGAAGGACACGCATCAGGAAGTCGAACATTAGGAACAAATCTAAAAGTGTGAATCCCCCTGTTTTTCTTCTTTCTCTTTCAATTGCAAAAAACACATCTATCCTGAACGCCATCGAGACTTCAAGGTAATGTTTATAAAGAAGATATTTTAAGATGCAAGCGGGCGAAAAAGAAGAAAAGCCCCCTGAGTATCGATAGCAAATGTGATTATGCTTTAAGAATGCCCTCTCACCCTCTCCTCACAACACGCTCCTCAACCGCAAGCTTGCCTTTTGAAGAGCCTATATGGCAGTCATCTTATTTAATGTTTGATCCTTCTTGCAGGTTTAAACCCGCAACAAAATCGATGAATCTCTCAATAAAAGAAACGCGTTATCAAAAAATCACGCCTTCTTCTGCGTGATTTATCCTGCGAAATATCGGGTTAACGAATGAATGCGATAGGTATAATTTAAAAAAGCACCGTATTATCCTGTGGTACATGGAATGCTTCGCCGTACTGTTTCATTCTGTCCATTTTACGCAAGTTTAGCTTCAACTCCGTGATATAGCTGTCACCCACAACGTAACTGGAGACAAGCTCCGCCCCTCGAATAATTCCATCAACGGCCCCATTTGTTCTGTCATTACTAAGGCGTTGATCATCGATATCAATGCTCCCACTGACTCTTAAGCCATAGATTTGTTCAGAAAGTTCTTTATAGGCTTCAAGTTTGGATGCCCGCATCGCTTTAAATTGTTTTTCTTCTTGCGTACTGCCCATTTGAGCACTGATTGACGCGGTTCCCACTGCGGTAAGAAGATCTTCTGATCTTATTTGAGAAAGGGGTTGACACCCAAATAAAGTGAAGATAAAACATAAAAAATAAAATACTTTCATGTCGATACAACTCCAAATCAAGGTTTCAAAATAACAATATCAGACATGTGTTTACGGGTATCATCTCGGATCACGACACCGTCCTCCATGCGCACTTTACGCAAAGTGTCAATATCACGACCAATGCGGTCTGAAGGTAAAAACCCTTGAGCAGATGCCACAACGACGCGAGATCGCATCCCTATAACACGGGCATTAATTAAGACTCCCCCACCTTGTCGTAGCATGGTGCCTGTCAAAACATAATCTATCTGTTGTTCCGGATCTAATTCTTTCCAGTTACGGCTCAAAACAAAATCGCCTTTTTCTGTCACACGAATAAACCCCGTATTTTTATAATCGATGACACTGAAGCCCCGACGCTGCATTTGATAAATCATGCCTTCACTGAGGGTATTCCCGAGCCAATTTGTTTCATCTAATTCTTCAATATCGACAAATGAAACGATCGCTATTGGCGTTCTAGAAGTAAGGTAATTGTTTGTTTCTAATAACTCGTCAGCCAAATCCTCCAAAAAGAAATCCAATGTATGTTTCGGCATCTGCAATAAAAAAAATTGACTTCCAGAATACGGGCCTTTGCCATCGTATATGGGATCATATACACAAGATACGGTTACTAGACTCAGTAATATCACTATCCAGTTTTTCATTGTCATCTGACTCCAGACACATTCATCGTATGACCTATCTTCTTCTATTCAAAGAATATAGGGATGTCTTTTTATTTCCATTTTTAGGAACAATATTTGCATTGTCCTGATCAGGCTTTTATCTCTTTTGCTAACCACCTCACCTTGATATTACTGGTCTAGCAATTTTCATACCCATAAATGGAAAGACGAACATGTTCAGATTTTTTCTTATTCTATACATCGCAGGTTTATGGGTTTTATCTCCAGTGACCCATGCAGCTTGGTTTGAAGTAACAGGCACAAGCACCGTTTTAGAGAGCAAGGAAAAAGCACGAGAACGCGCCTTAGAAAATGCGGTTTATCAGGCGCTTCTCTTCTCTGGTGCAGACATTGCAGTTTTACCCAGCCTGCGCCCTTACCTTGCGGAGGACAGAAATGATTATAAATTTAGCGGAAATGAACTTCGCCATATCGAAGTTTTACAAAAGAGGGACAGGGGGGGCGTGATCAGCATTACTGCGCGCATTGATATTTACCCAACGGCAAGCTCTTGCCACGTCAATCAATACCGAAAAGCCTTATTAATGGGCGAATTTGATATCCTCTCTTTACAAGATGCCGCTCTCGGTGGGATCTTTAAATTTGGCGATGACTTTACTAAGCTGCTTCAACGTCGCTTTGAATCACAAGCACAAAGCTTTGTGACTCAAGGAATTTCACCTTACCAAGTCAAAGCATCAGAACCAGAAAAAACACGATTAATTGCAGAAGAAAGCAACTCCCAATATATCCTTATCGGCTCCATCACCGACATGACGGCCACGTACAACGAAAACACCTTCAAAAAAGGACAAACTAACCGACAACTGGCCCTTTCCATTAAGGTATTAGATGGAATATCTGGGGATGTCATCTACCAAAATGATTACCGTGATATCGCCAAATGGCCTTTTGAACGCCACAGTAAAGTAGACACAAGATCAGCCCGTTTTTGGACCTCTCCTTATGGCAAGATGGCACAACAAATGAGTAAAAATATCTTACTGGATCTTGAAAGCAAATTATCCTGTCGGGCAACGACACCTGAAGTGATTGCCATCAATGATACCCATGGGCAAATCAATGTTGGACGTATTCACGGCGTCAAGCACGGCGACAAATTGGCGTTATGGCACAATGCCTCCTTTACCGATCAATTTGGTATTTTTCGCACTCAATTAAAGCAAAGCAAAATGGTTTTAACCGTGAATCGCGTCTATGAAAGTGGTTCAGAAATAACCGTTTCACCACCAGAGTTGGCCGCCAGCATACAAATCGGCGACATCGCAACCAAACAAATAGAATAATTTGATATTTTACTTACTCTAAAAAAGAAAATAGGTATAATCAAAAAAGGACTGAAGTGTTTATTTCTTCTGTCCTTTTTTATATTTTGATAGCTTTGCTTCCATAGCTCAACAGGATAGAGCAGTCGCCTCCTAAGCGATCGATCGGGGTTCGAGTCCCTGTGGGAGCGCCATTCAAAATTCATCTTTGCCCCCCTCCCTGAATTTAAAAAAATACACGTCTTCTTTTTTTTTAAAGATCTCTTTTTAAGAAAAAAGGCTTTGCGCAAACAAAGCCCTTCAATTCAAGATCTCAACTTAAAGACTTCTTTTATAAAGCCGTCATCTTAAATTGACCCCATTCTTTTTAAGCGTATCAGGAATACCGATCGGCTCTAATTGAATGAAAAATCACTGCGCTTCGCGATCGGCAATAAACGCCAAGGCTTTTTCAATGCGACTTATCACTCGGACTTTTCCAAGGAGTTGCATAACCGCATCCACGGAAGGCGATTGCCCTTCTCCAGTGACAGCCACGCGAAGTGGCATTCCTACCTTCCCCATCCCTACGTTTAATTCAGAGCAGGTTTCTTCAATCACATGGTGCAGATTTTCTGTTGTCCAATTCTCAAGTGCATTGATCTTTGTAAAAACCAATTGAAGGGCTTCTTTGGCCACTGGGCGCAAATGTTTTTTCGCCGCCTCTGGATTAAAAGAATCAAAATCTTGATAAAAATAACGGCTTTGCTCTGCCAATTCACACAAGGTATTGCAACGCTCTGCAAGCAATTGGATCACCGCACAAATATCTGGGCCATTCGAAAGGTCTATCTTTCTTTGATCTAAGTGCCATTGCAAGTATGTGGCGACATGTTCAGGAGAGGCGGATTTCATATAATGGTTGTTTAACCAGCGCAATTTGTCTGTGTTAAACGCAGAAGCAGATTTACTGATAGACTCCAATCGGAAATGTTCAATCATTTCTTCTTTAGAGAATATTTCTTGATCGCCATGTGACCATCCTAAACGCACTAAATAGTTCAAAAGCGCTTCAGGTAAATAGCCATCGTCACGGTATTGCATCACACTGACCGCACCGTGACGTTTTGAAAGTTTTGTTCCATCATCCCCTAAAATCATGGAGCAATGTGCAAATTGAGGCACTTTTGCACCAAGAGCATGGTAAATGTTGATTTGGCGCGGAGTGTTGTTGATATGATCTTCTCCACGAATGACTTGGGTGATCCCCATGTCTAAATCGTCCACGACAACACAAAAATTATACGTTGGGCTTCCATCAGTACGACGAATAATAAGATCATCTAGCTCACTGTTTGAAACTTCAATGCGCCCCCGAATATCATCTTCAAAGACAACCGTGCCCTCTTTGGGATTACGAAAACGGATCACATGGGGTGCATCAAGGGCAACATCCGTATTCGCTTCAATAATAAGTGGATGACTCGCTTCATAGCGAGGCTTCAAACCTGCCGCCATTTGCCCTTCACGGATCTCGTCTAAAAGCGATTTTGGCGCATAACATTTATAGGCTTTATCTTGTTCAAGAAGCTGGTCTATCACTTCATTGTACCGGTCGAAACGTTTTGTTTGATAATAAGGACCTTCATTCCACTCAAGTCCAAGCCATTTCATTCCTTCAATGATCGCATCAATGGCTTCTTGTGTTGAACGCTCCAGATCGGTGTCTTCAATACGAAGAACAAATTCCCCTTTTTTATTTTGAGCGTAAAGCCAAGCATAAAGAGCAGTACGCGCTCCCCCGACATGTAAAAATCCGGTAGGGCTGGGGGCAAAACGTGTTTTAATTTTCATTTTATTCCTAATTCTTTCATGCAGGGATGAGCGCTATACCCAGAATATTTGAAGTAGCATGCAGGCGGCACGCGAGTGAAACCCTTGAGCATAAGCGCACTATGTGATGGTGATGGGGTAAAACGAGCGCATCCAACAAACTGGCCCCTTCAACGGCGACGGGTATATCGATTTTTTAGACAGGGCACATTGTAATCTTTGATGAGGCAGTGAACAATCATTGGCGAAAAACAATTCGCGAGTGGCTCATATATGTGATTTACGTTTTTTCCTGTATCATGCCGATATGAGCATTTATCAGAAAATTTATTGCCCCAAATGCGCCAATCCAGGCATCTTAAAAGCAGGTTGACGGCTAAAAAACAAGGTTATTGCTGTCGCTTTAGTGCAAGCGATAAAAGCCATTTTCTCCTAGATTATTCTTCTCGAGCCTCTTTTTTATCTGAAGTAAAAAATCGATTTCAGATCACGCCTGATTTTTTCCCTGAACATTCATAAAACAACAGAAAAGCCAAAGTGGTACGGCTCTGCAATGAAGCACGGATAGATGAAAAATGCTCATTATTGGGAAAAAAATCAAACTGATGCAGGCTTTAGCACGCCGTCTGCCACAAAACAAATACGCTCCTTGCTTATGTTTTGGGGAAACGAAAAGAGGTCGTTTTCAAAAAGCTTAAAGAGCAGCAGCCCCCTCTGGTTTAACCCGATTTTATAGTGATAAGCGAGGGGCTTATGAACGAGTTCTCAATTCAAGTGAACTGCAAGTAAGAAAATAAAATACGCAAAAATTGAAAGAAAAAACTCGATTTTAGAACAAGAATCAACCGATTAACACGACGTACAATTTGCTTTTCAAAAAATGAATTGATGCATGTGATTGGGCTATACCCGTCGCCTTTGAAGCGCCTTGGGTATCTGTATTCACAGCGTTGAATTTGAGATGGATATGCATGTAAAAATGCAAATCTGGGCCACGAACCTGAATTTTACCCAAGTGACTAAATCCTGCCTACCCACTTAAAAATAAAAAGACCCTTATTTATTACTCCAAATTGAAACCTGATATGCCTAAAGCAAAAAACGAGGCA
>CAMRDW010000111.1 GCA_947041315.1 uncultured Enterovibrio sp. | reverse complement strand
GTAAAGATCCGAATATTTATCTAATAAATTATCAATTTTATTACCCAAGCTTTTACTGGATGAACAGCAACAGGTTTTAACATCAAGCTTATCTTTAAATATTGTTTTCATTGAATACAATGAAAGGTATAAGTCTTTCTTTTTATCTTCATTTTTTGTGTTTCCCAAGCTTATTTCCATACGATTACAAAGTATGAAGATGTCTCTTGTTGTTAGAGCGTTTAATTTTTCCTTAGTTAAAATAACACACGTTTCAGCTGTGGATATATTCTGTCCTAAATATTGTCGCCATGCGCCTTTTATTAAGGACTGAGGAAGTTCAGTAGGAGCCTGTACATCTATTTTTATCTCTTCAACAGAATGGGTAACAGAGATATATTTACCTTTCGTTTTTACATTATTCTCAAGCTCATAGACAGTGTTCGTAGAATTAAGAGTTATGTTTATCACAGATGATTACCTTTTATTAGGGATAGGCTATATATTCCCTTACCTTCTTTCAAATATATAATGAATTTAAATGAAAAACAAAAAAGACCTCTGCTATCAAATCGTTCACGGTTTTCTGCTATTTTTTATGAACATTAAGCTCTCAAAAAAAACCTCAACTTTATATTTTTGAATAAAGTATTCTTTATATCATCATAAAATCATGCTCTCCTATTTCCCCTATACCCATCGAAGTCAATTTATATTCAGAAAATAGCTAATTTTAACCAACGAGAATAATCACTTACTTATATACCCAAGACACATCGAAGATGCGCGCCTGCGGCTAAACGAGTGAAACCCCTGAGCATAGATTCATTATGTGATTGGGCCGAACGAGCGCAGCCAACACCCACACAGTTTCAAGAGGCGACGGGTATAGCGCCTACATGCAAGGTCAAGCATCTCAGGTGTACCCTGAAAGCCCTCAATCTCAAGAGATGATGATATCAGAACATGCAAATCAATCATGGGGGCCTCAGTTAATCCATTTTGAGATCAGTGTTTTTTACAAAAAAAAACGGCTCCATTAAGGAAGCCGCTTTTTAATATTAAACAAGCGTCGTTATACCCATCGCCTTTGACCTTGTGTGAGTATTTACGCTCATTCAGCCCATCAAATGCCCCATCGATACTCAGGAGCTTCACTCGCTTGGTGCAAAGGTTCTAGGTCAAGTCTCTTGAATGTGGGTATTTTAAAGATCAGTCTTTTACCCAAAATGTATTCGGATGATTGTCCCAATCGTCATCATCATCATCATCATCATCGTCGTCATCTCCTTTTAATTGCTTCTCGTGGTAATCATCCCACTTAAATGCAACCGTATCCCCTTCAGGCAAAGTTTGAGAATCTTCTTCAGGCAATGAGGTAATAAACTCCATAAGATCATAAGTTAATTGCTGAGTGTTCCCTTTATTGATTGCTGAAATAGCATAATAAGGTTCATCCCAACCCAAAGCGTCAAGCACACGATCAATTTCAATTTGTGCATCTTCTTCAGACATTAAATCTATTTTATTAAAAACAATCCAACGAGGCTTATCTGAAAGCTTTTCACTGTATTGTGCAAGCTCTTCAATGATGGTGAAAGCACTGTCAACAGGATCTGATTCATCAACAGGCATCAAATCAATCATGTGCAATAAAACACGGCAACGCTCCAGGTGTTTCAAAAAGCGGATACCAAGCCCAGCACCTTCTGCAGCCCCTTGAATTAAACCAGGGATATCTGCGACCACAAAACTTTTATCTTGCGCGACACGTACAACCCCAAGGCTTGGGATCAAAGTGGTGAAAGGATAATCTGCCACTTTAGGTTTTGCTGCCGACACCGCTCGAATAAAAGTTGATTTACCGGCGTTTGGCAGACCGAGCATCCCCACATCGGCAAGCAATAAAAGCTCTAAGCGTAAATGACGCAGCTCGCCTTTTGTACCCATACTTTTTTGTCGAGGCGCACGGTTTACTGATGATTTAAAACGGGTATTACCCAAACCATGCCAACCGCCTTTTGCCACCATCACCTTCATGCCGTGCTGCGTGAGATCCGCAATAATTTCGCCCGTATCTTCATCACGGGCGCGCGTTCCCACGGGGACATGAAGCACACGATCTTGACCACATTTGCCCGTACAATTTGCAGCCCGGCCATTTTCACCACGCTCCGCACTGTAATAACGCTCAAATCGAAAATCAATTAAGGTATTTCGGTTTTCATCCGCCAGCAAATAAACATCGCCACCGTCTCCTCCGTCGCCGCCATCAGGGCCACCTTTAGGAATGTATTTTTCACGACGAAAGCTAACGGTTCCATTACCGCCATCTCCCGCTTCAACGCGGATCACCGCTTCATCTATAAATTTCATTTCTTACATCTCCGCAGTCGAATAAGCTTATGACCTGCTGCACAGAATACGGCACTGCTTACAACGACGATTGCGCCTAAATAGGCCCAGTGATTGAGCGTTACAGGCTCAACGATGGTTGGCCAGAATGAGTGAGCAATATCGACAAACAGTAAAGTAAATAAGGGCGTTAATGTGATTAATGCACTCACCTGCGCCGCCTGCCAACGTGCTAATGCTTCTGCAAAAGCACCATAACCTATCAAGGTATTAATACAGCAAAAAAGCAACATCCCTAATTGTCGAAAATCCATCAGTAAAATTTGTTTCACTTCGGCAAAAGGGGTCAGTAATAAGGTACAAAGTCCATAGACAATCAAAAGAATTTGAGGAGAACTAAACCCCCGCAAAAGACCTTTTTGTGCCAAACCATAAACGACCCACACTAACGCGGCTGCCACTGCCAACAAAACACCCAGGGTATAATCACTGAAACTGGTCAATAACTCATGCAGACGTTCGTTAAAAAACAGCAATAAGCCGAACAATAAACCAATAACTCCAACCACTTGATATAGCGTGAGTTTCTCTTTGAAAACCCAGGCGCTAGCCACGAGAAGGATCACAGGAGCGAGCTGAATAATCACTTGCACAACGGGAGGGCTAAGATATTGTAATGCACTATTAAAAAGTACAAAATTACTTGCAAGTCCAACCGATGCCAGTAAAAAAAGCACCGTTTTTTTTCTATTTAATTCAGAAGGTCGAGGCAGTTGTTTTCGCAAAACTAACCAGACGAAAAGTCCAATAAAAGCGGTAACAAAGCGATACCAAACAATGGTTGCAGGAGACATAATTTCAAGCGCTTGTTTCATCGCTATAGGTAATGCTCCCCAAAAGACTGCGGTCGTTAATGCCAATAAAGCACCAATTACTGAACTAGACATTCACTTTTCCGAATATAAAAAACCCCGCCGTAAGGCAGGGCTTCAACACAGTATCAAAGCGAGATTACTCAGCTTCAATACTTATGAATTTACGGTTCTTAGGACCTTTCACTTCGAATTTTACTTTGCCATCTGTCAAAGCAAAAAGAGTATGGTCTTTACCGCAACCTACATTCGATCCAGGATGGAACTTCGTACCGCGTTGACGAACAATAATATTGCCAGCCAAAACAGACTCGCCACCAAAACGCTTAACACCTAGACGTTTACTTTCTGAATCACGGCCGTTACGAGTGGAACCGCCAGCTTTCTTATGTGCCATTTATCTCTTCTCCTAAATTAAGCGCTGATGCCAGTTATTTTGACTTCAGTGAACCACTGACGGTGGCCCATTTGCTTACGAGAATGCTTACGACGACGGAATTTAACGATTTTTACTTTGTCGCCACGACCATGAGTAACTACTTCTGCAGTTACTTTACCACCCGTTACAAACGGCGCTCCAACACTGATGTCTTCGCCATTTGCTACTAAAAGAACAAAGTCAAATTCTACCGTTGCACCGGTCTCAACTTCAAGCTTTTCCAAGCGAAGGGTTTGCCCTTCACTGACACGGTGTTGTTTACCGCCACTTTGGAAAACTGCGTACATGGTTTTCTCCGCATTTCCGCACAGCCTACTGCGTTCAAAAAGTGTGCAATGAGGGGTGCGTATTTAATTCATCAATAGGTCGCGAATTCTACGGCAAAAAAGAACGTCTGACAAGGAGAAGATCAAGGCCGTTTCCATCCAGTGGATTCTTTTCAAAGAATCAAAAACAATCGACAGAAAAACGAGACAAACCCCACAGTAAAAGACTTTTTAGAGATATTTCCTGTTTAAAAATGGGAAGGTAATATCAAAGAAAGAAAGGAAATCAGAATGAAAAAATGACTTAAAAATAGACTTCTTTTTTTCATTCCTCTTTTTGATTACGCAGGCCGTGTTCATGAAAGAAAATTAGTGTACTATCCCATAAAGCGTACAATCACACGCTCAAAAAATAACAACGAAACCTTACTTACTTCTTTTCCTTGGATTTAATTGCATCAATGGATTTTAACCTCATCCAAGCCCTTATTGCCGACGATATGGCGAAAGTGGATAAAAAAATACACGCCCAGCTCGATTCCAATGTCGTATTAATAAACCAACTCGGTTTTTATATCGTGCAAAGTGGTGGTAAAAGACTGCGTCCTATTCTCGTGCTTCTTGCGGCAAACGCCCTCAATTATAAAAGCGATGGACACATTACCGCAGCCGCTTTCATTGAATTTATTCACACGGCCACCTTACTTCACGACGATGTCGTTGATGAATCAGACTTACGCCGCGGAAAAGCAACAGCCAATTCCATGTATGGAAATGCCGCAAGCGTGCTCGTGGGTGATTACATCTACACCCGCTCTTTTCAAATGATGACAGAGCTTCGCTCATTAAAGATCCTTGATCTCATGAGCAAGGCGACAAATGTTATCGCAGAAGGAGAAGTCTTACAGCTGATGAAGTGCAATGACTCAACAACCACTGAAGCTGACTATATGCAAGTTATCTACTCCAAAACGGCCCGTTTATTTGAAGTCGCCACACAAATCGGTGCCATTTTAGCGGATGCCCCTGTCGAAATAGAAAAAGCGTTGCAAGAATACGGTCGCTACCTCGGAACCGCATTTCAACTCATTGACGATGTCATGGATTACACATCTAAAAACAATGAGATGGGAAAAAATACAGGGGACGATCTTGCCGAAGGAAAACCGACCCTCCCCTTGATTCACGCGATGCAGCATGGCAATAAACAACAACGCCTCATGATAGAAAAAGCCATTGAAGAAGGGGGCAATCTGGACATGCTTAACCCTATTTTGGCCTGCATGGAAGAAGTTGGCTCTTTAGAATACACAAGAAAAAGAGCAACAGAAGAAGCACAAAAAGCCATTTCGGCGCTATACCCTGTACCCGAATCTCAATATAAAGAAGCCTTAAAATCTCTCGCACTTCTTGCCGTTAACCGAAAAAAATAATCAGTTTTTTCTCTCTACTTGGCTTCAATGTCAAAGAGGATTGAGGATAAATAAGACCTTTTGCCATCAAAGCTGGATGTCTAGCATGATCTTCGCGCTAAGGGTTCATATGTGATTCAGGTTTTTCTGTATGATTTCAGATATGAGGTGTTACCAAAAAAACATTTCCCAGAAATGCGGCAATACAGAAATATCAAAAGCAGGGTTTAGTGCAAAAAAAGCGAACAATTCAACGCTTCCTTTTTTCGGTTAAAAAACAGACGAAACATCGATTCTTTAAACAAACAGGGCCAGTTTGGCTTTATTCCCTCAACAGATCCAACGGCTGACCAAATCATCGCTTTATCCCTAGTACCGATAGGAAAAACAGCATATTGCTCATCTTTTTCCAGGCCGTTACGTCCATCAGATTGAACAAAACACGCACCTTTTTCTATTAAGCCAAACCCCTCTCTTTTATTTTTATACCCATAGCCTTTGACGTTGCGTGGGTGTTGGCTTCACTCAACCCAATCACAGTCCATCTATGCTCAGGGGTTTCATTTCCCGCTTACACGCATCTTCAATTCCTTTGGGGATATCACACAAAGCGAAAAGAGCACACAAAAAAAATACCCTCGACAAGGTTGAGGGTATTTTATTTTTTCGCTCAGAAATGCAAAAAATGACGGTCGTTAAAGAGGTCTTATTTAACGAACTCTTCGCCCATCAAAATGTCTGCGCGCAATATTTCAAGCATGTCTTGAAGGGCTTTTTCTTCAAAAGCACTTAAAGGGCCGTGATCTAAAATTTCTTCTATTCCATTTTTTCCTAAACGCACAGGCTGCGCGAAGAAACGGGCATATTGACCGTCACCTTCTACATAAGCGCATTCAATCACATTCTCTTCACCTTGAAGCGCTCGGACTAAAGACAAGCCAAAACGGCATGCCGCTTGTCCCATAGAAAGCGTTGCAGAACCACTTCCGGCTTTCGCTTCAACGACTTCTGTTCCTGCATTTTGTATCCGAGGTGTCAGTGCTGCCACTTCTTCTTCGGTAAATGAAACGCCTTTAACCTGAGACAATAAAGGTAAAATAGTGACACCAGAATGGCCCCCAATCACAGGTACACACACCTGGCTCGGATCTTTCGATTTCAGATCGGCAACAAACGTTTCAGAGCGAATGATATCAAGCGTGGTGATCCCAAAAAGACGTTTTTTATCATAAACACCCTTGGCTTTAAAAACCTCTGCCGCAATTGCAACCGTCGTGTTCACTGGGTTTGTAATGATACCCACCAATGCTTTAGGGCAAACATCTGCGATTTTTTCAGATAAAGAACGCACAATCCCCGCATTCACATTGAAAAGATCGGAGCGATCCATTCCTGGTTTACGGGCGACACCTGCAGAAATTAATACAACATCGGCCCCTTTTAATGCAGGGCTTGGGTCTTCACCACAATAGCCTTTGACTGAAACAGGGGTCGGGATATGGCTTAAATCAACAGCAACCCCAGGCGTAAAAGGGGCGATATCATACAAAGCCAAATCAGAACCAGCAGGTAAACGGTTTTTTAACAACAACGCGAGGGCTTGACCAATCCCACCCGCCGCACCAATCACAGCAACTTTCATTTACTTCTCCTTTGAAATTTAAGGTGAATATGAATTTTCAGGTCTATTTAACATTTAAGATACCTACCATATACAGAAACAGACAAGCACACCAGTATAATGACAAGGCAAACCTCTCACTTTTTCTTTTCTGCAAAATAAAAGAAAAGTGATAAAACGGACATTTTACCTTCTAAGGCGTTGCTCCGCGTAGAAGGTATATGCAAAAATACTTCATCTTGAGACCATGATTGAAACTTAATTTATGAGCCATTCAGACAAACAAAATTTACTCCTAAAAGCATTTAAAGCAATCTTAAAAGAAGAAACATTTGGATCTCAAGGTGAGATTGTCGATGCACTAAAAATACAAGGTTTCACCAATATAAATCAATCCAAAGTCTCTCGTATGCTCACCAAATTTGGTGCGGTGAGAACTCGAAATGCAAAAATGGAAATGGTCTACTGTCAATCCGCAGAGCTTGGCGTACCGAACAGCCGAAGCTCCCTTGAAGAATTGGTGATTGATATCGATTACAACAATGCACTTGTTGTGATCCACACAGGCCCAGGGGCCGCACAATTGCTCGCACGTTTGCTTGATTCTCTCGGTAAGGCAGAAGGTATTTTGGGCGTTGTCGCAGGAGATGACACCATTTTCATCACGCCTTCTCGCACCAGTTCAACAGACATCTTGTTTCACGTTGTATGTAAATTATTTAATTTTAAACGTTGATATACCCAAAGTAATTGAAGATGCGTGCAGGCGGCAAGCAAGTGAAGCCCCTGAGCATAGATGGACTCTGTGATTGAGCTTCAAAAGCGTAGCCAACACCCACGCAGCTTCAAAGGCGACGGGGATAAAAAACCAACGATTTGAAGATGCGACTCACAAGCCTGCATCTTCAAAAAATGAAAGGAAAAAGCCGCATAAAAAAACCACCCGTGAAAACCGATGGCGCAAACAAAAATCATTCCCGCTAAGAAGAGTATCCCCAACGTCCGCTCAAAGAATGTTGAATTTCAAGATGATCTAATATACGAGCGACCATAAAATCCACAAGATCCTCTATCGACTGAGGCTGATGGTAAAAACCAGGTGCAGCAGGCATGATTGTCACCCCCATTTTTGAAAGCTTGAGCATGTTTTCAAGGTGCAAGGTTGAAAAAGGCGTTTCACGGACCACCAATAAAAGCTGCCCTCTTTCTTTTAAAACCACATCGCTTGCACGCTCAATTAAATTATCAGACATTCCATGCGCAATCGCCCCCAGTGAACCCATAGAGCAAGGGCAAACCACCATTTGTTTCGGGGCACTCGAACCCGATGCCACGGGGGAAAACCAGTCTTCTTTTGTGCATATCGTCAGTTTTTCGGTGGACACATTCAGATGTGTGGACAAAAGCGTTTTTGCCGCCATTAAATGAGAAGGGAGTTTTAATCCTTGCTCTGTAGCCAAAACCACCTTTGCTGCTGAAGATACCAGCAGAAAAACCTCGTATTCAGCCTTCAAAAGACAAGCGAGAAGGCGCAAGCCATAAGGCGCACCTGAGGCCCCAGTCCAAGCTAAAGTAATGCGCTTGTCTGTTTTAGACTGATTGTTTCTCATTGTTTTTTTGATGTCCTTTTTCTAGCGCCACTTTCAGTTTCTCGTGAATGCCTCCAAAGCCCCCGTTACTCATCACCAAAATTAAGTCATCTATTTTGGCTTTTTGAACAAGCGCGCCAACCAAAGCATCAATATCGTCAAAATGATAAGCGGGTGCTTTACATTCCTGCGTTATCTCCTGCACTGACCAACAGATGTTGTCAGGTTGCAGCAAAAAAACAAAATCAGCACAATCAAGAGAGGGGGCAATTTCTTTTTTATTCACCCCTGATTTCATCGTGTTCGAGCGAGGCTCTAACACAGCAAGGATACGCCGAGAGCCGACTTTCGCTCGAAGTCCTTCAAGGGTTGTTTTGATGGCCGTTGGGTGATGAGCAAAATCATCATAAACAGTGACACCTGCAAACACGCCTTTATGCTCAAGACGTCTTTTGGCATTAATAAATTCCCCAAGAGCCTCACAAGCAAGAGACGGGAGCACACCCACATGACGGGCCGCAGCAATGGCCATCAAGGCGTTATTCAGATTGTGATCTCCAATTAAATTCCATTTCACATGCCCAACATTGACCCCATCAAGCCAGACATCAAATTCGCTGCCATCCGGTTTCGAGGGATCCACTTTCCACTGTGCGTCTTTCCCTGTCAGCTCTAATTCACTCCAACAACCTTGGGATAAGGTTTCTTGTACATTTTGATCCTCTAAAGGCGCAATAATACGTCCAAGCCCAGGAACAATACGCACCAAATGATGAAACTGCCGTTTTATCGCATGAAGATCGTCAAAAATATCAGCATGATCGAATTCAATGTTGTTAATGATCAGGGTATTCGGCTTGTAGTGAACAAATTTAGAACGTTTATCGAAAAAGGCACTGTCATATTCATCCGCTTCAACCACAAAGAAATCACTTTCTCCAAGGCGCGCTGATACATCAAAATTCCCAGGGACGCCTCCAATAAGAAAACCGGGCTGATAACCACATGCCTCTAAAATCCAGCTCAACATACTCGCTGTTGATGTTTTACCGTGCGTTCCTGCGACTGCAAGTACCCAACGTTTTTTAAGCAAAAACTCATGAAGCCAAGCGGGGCCTGATGCATAATTTAATTGGGTATTGAGCACGTATTCTACACATGGATTTCCCCGGCTCATTGCATTCCCAATCACCACAAGATCAGGCGCGGGGGTCAGTTGACTAACATCAAATCCTTGAATAATTTCTATTCCATGAGATTCTAACAAGGTGCTCATTGGGGGATACACATTGGCATCCGATCCTGTCACTCTGTGTCCAAGTTGCTTCGCTAAAAGAGCCGCCCCTCCCATAAAGGTGCCGCAAATTCCTAAAATATGTATATGCATAAATGTCCGTTGGTGAAAAAAAGGGCGAAATTAAAAAGGCGTCCATAAACATGTTTTCATATCAAAGGTGTTGTACATAAAAAACTTCATTACCCATAAAAAAATAAGCCTCTAAACTTCTAATAAATTGATTTTATTTTCTTTCTCATTTTTTGCGTTTCACTTTCATCGACGTTAAAAATGCCACTTTCGACAATGTATGAAGTACCGCTCTTTTAACGCATTTTATACCAGACATTAAAAGGAACTGAAATGTCCAATATCCGCACTCTTGGCGAATTCATTATTGAAAAACAATATGATTATCCGCACGCCAGCGGAGAGCTCAGCTCTTTGCTTTCTTCTGTTCGTTTGGCCGCAAAAGTCGTCAACTGTGAAATCAATAAAGCCGGGCTCGGTAACATCACAGGAAGCGTTAACAAAGAAAATGTACAAGGAGAAATACAACAAAAATTAGACGTCTATGCCAATGAAAAATTTAAAGCCGCGATGGCCGCGCGAGATCAAGTCTGTGGCGTCGCAAGCGAAGAAGAAGATCATGAAGTTATTTTTGATTCTGAGCTAGGGCGCAATGCCAAATATGTGATCTTAATGGACCCATTAGATGGCTCCTCTAACATCGATGTCAATGTGTCTGTCGGAACCATTTTTTCTGTTTACCAACGTTTGTCTCCTTTAGGGGACGCGGCTAATATCCACGATTTCCTCCAGCCCGGACACAAGCAAGTGGCCGCAGGTTATGTTATTTACGGTTCATCGACCATGCTGGTTTATACCACAGGCAATGGCGTTCATGGCTTTACCTATGATCCTTCCATCGGCACATTTTGCCTTTCACATGAAAACATGAGAACACCACAAGAAGGGAATATTTACTCTATTAACGAAGGAAATTACATTAAATTTCCATTAGGAATAAAAAAATACATCAAATATTGTCAAGAAAATAACCCCGAAGAAGGTCGCCCTTATACATCACGCTACATTGGATCTCTTGTCTCTGATTTTCATCGGAATTTACTTAAAGGCGGCCTTTACCTTTACCCCAGCACCGCCGCCTATCCCCTTGGAAAACTTCGTTTACTCTATGAATGCAACCCCATGGCCTTTATCATTGAGCAAGCCGGCGGAAAAGCCTCTGATGGAACACAACGCATACTCGATATTGTTCCAAGCGAACTCCACCAGCGTGTCCCTTTTTTTGTAGGCTCAACACAAATGGTCATTAAAGTGGAATCTTTTCTAAAAGAATATCCCGATCCCCTTTCTCCTGAACGCAGAGGGTGAGCGCGCCTAAAATCCCGCCTCCCCTTTTGAAGCTGCATCAAAAAGCACATCAACACATTTGTGGACGCTTTATCCTGCATCAAGAACAGAGCCAAGAGCCATCCTGTATCAAAAAGAACCCAGGCAGATCAAAAAACGCCCTCAATGTACAGCGAGGGCGTTTCATCACATCTCTTTTTTATTGAACAAATAACGCGACACTCAAGCCTATTGCGTTATTTTACTGCTTCGGCTTCGGCAGCAGCGTCGGCTTCGGCGGCGACGTCGGCTTCGGCGACGTCGGCGGCTTCGGCGGCTTCGGCGGCTTCGGCGACG
>CAMRDW010000110.1 GCA_947041315.1 uncultured Enterovibrio sp. | reverse complement strand
TCTTGATTGAAAGGCTTCAGCCTGAAAAACAACGCAGCATGTATTAAGCCTACGATCTCCATTTTATGGATGTCGTTTATTGAGTCCAATTCAAGTAACTCGTTAACCAGAAATTGCGCTGGAAAGTTCACTAAGAACAAGGCTGGGATTTTTGATAACGAGTTATTCTAATGCAGAAATTCAGGACGGTGTATACCCAAGACACTTGAAGATCCCTGTAGGCGCTAAACGGGCGAAGGCTTTAGGCATAAATCGACTCTGTGATTGGCCTGAGGGGGAGCAGGCAACACCCACGCAGTTTCAAAGGCGACGGGTATCTCGGTTATTTTAACAAACAAAAATGATCAAAAAGTAGCAGGAAGGACATTAGGCGTGTCACCTCTGAAGATGCCAGAATGTGAACGCGTCACCTCTTCAAAGGCGCAGCGCAAGAGCCACTCCTTGGCGAATGGCGCGTTTTGCATCAAGCTCCCCTGCGTTTTGCGCTCCCCCTATCACATGCACCTTTTGTCCTTGCTGCATCACCTCTGAAACCAAATCATTAACACAAACTTGCCCTGTACAAAGAATGACATTATCGACATCTAAAAGCATCGCTTTGCCTTTGATTAAAAGGTGCAAACCTGCGTCATCGATTTTTTTGTATTCCACCTCCCCTAAAAGGGAAACACCTCGTTTTTGAAGGACCAACCTGTCAATCCAACCAGTTGTTTTTCCTGGACCTTTTCCAGTTTTCCCATTTCGACGTTGTAACAACCAAACCTCTTTGGAAGCCTTTTCATGAGAAAAAGAAGCCAATCCACCCGCAAAAGAAAGGGTTTTATCGATGTTCCATTCTTTAAGCCAGGCATCTAAATTTTGTTTTGGAGGGTGCGTCAGCAACATGGCCACGTCCACGCCAATTCCCCCAGCGCCAAGAATGGCAACCCGCGAGCCTAAAATGGGACGCTCTTTAATGTACGTTTGATAATCAATCACTTTTTCATGCTGAATGCCTTTGATGTTCGGCACACGAGGTTTAACGCCTGTAGCAATGATCACCTCATCAAAACCTTTAAGTATCGAGGGAGTGACAACTTGATTTAATCGTACATCCACCCCTAAACGCTTTAGTTTTTCAGTAAAATACCGAATAGATTCTTTAAATTCCTCTTTTCCTGGAATGCACTTCGCAAGGTTAAATTGTCCGCCCAGTTTGTCCGTTTTTTCATATAAAACGACATCAAACCCTCTTTCTGCCGCAGTAACCGCAAAAGACATTCCTGCCATTCCACCACCAACAACGGCGATTTGCCGTGACGAAAGCACTGTCTTTATGACAAATTCGGTTTCATAGCAGGCTTGAGGATTCACAAGGCAGCTGGCACGCTTACCTTTAAAGACATGATCTAAACACGCTTGATTACAAGCGATGCAGGTGTTTATTTCTTTCACTTTATTGTGCTGGGCTTTAAAAACAAATTCAGGGTCAGCAAGAAAAGGACGGGCCATAGACACCATGTCTGCTTGACCGCTGGCTAAAATATCTTCTGCAAGGTGCGGGGTATTGATACGATTGCAGGTGATAAGCGGAATGTTCACTTCTCCTTTGAGCCTGGCGGTTACCCAACTAAATCCCCCCGCAGGGACAGAAGAAGCAATGGTAGGAATACGCGCTTCATGCCAGCCGACCCCGGTATTGAGCAAGGTGACACCAGCACGCTCTAACGCTTTAGCCAAAATAAGCACCTCTTCATGGGTACTGCCTTCTTCAACTAAATCAAGCATGGATAAACGAAAAATAACAATAAAGTCATGCCCTACGTTTTCACGCACCGCTTTCACGATTTCAAGCGCAAAACGCATTCTATTTGTGTATTCCCCGCCCCAGCTGTCTTCTCGTTTATTGGTACGACGGCAAATAAATTGATTAATAAGGTAACCTTCAGAGCCCATTAACTCAACGCCATCGTATCCCGCTTCTTTTGCGCGCAACGCACTGGTTGCAAAATCTCGAATGGTCCCCAATATCTGTCTTTGGGACATTTTTGAAGGTGAGAAACGTGAAATAGGCGCGGCGATGCTCGAAGCACTTAAAGAGAAAGGATGCAAAGCATACCGGCCCGCATGCAATAACTGCAGGGCTATTTTTCCACCGTGTTCATGCACGGCCTGCGTGATTTTAGAATGAGCACGAACCGCCATCTTCGTGCTAAATTGAGCACTCAGTGGATGCAATCGGCCACGAAAGTTGGGAGAAAAACCCCCCGTTACAATCAAAGAGACGCCGCCCTTTGCTCGTTTAGCATAAAATGCGGAGAGTTTCTTAAAACCATCATGGGATTCTTCTAAACCTGTGTGCATTGACCCCATTAAAATTCTGTTTTTTAATTGCGTAAAACCCAGGTCTAAAGGGGTAAATAAATGAGGAAAAGGCGACATAATAGATGCTCCAGCTCTAAAAATAGCACTCTGGTCTGACCAGGATAGTCACTCTTAATGCGAGTCACCCTTTCTGGTTATTGTTTACAACGAAAATCACCTCTAGGTTATCGAGTCAAGATTCGTTACGATGAGAATTAGAACAAAATATTGGATAAAAAAATGAATTCACTGTTTACATTTATAGGCAAGATCTTCGCCTGGATCTGGAAAACGATCTCTTTTACACGTCAATTAATTTTAAATTTAATCTTTATTGGCTTCATTTTAGGGATTTATTATCTTTTCACTGCCGAACAAACCTTACGTTCTAACGGGTCTGTTCCCCCCAAAGAAAAACAAGCCCTGCTTTTAAATTTGTCAGGTCCAATCGTCGAAAAACCCACGCGCATTGCGCCTTTTGATCTTGCAACTCAGAGTTTATTCAATCAACAAGCAAAAATAGAAAATCAACTTTACACGCTTGTTGAAAAAATAAGGGCGGCTGCAAAAGATGAAAACATCAACGGCTTGGTTCTCGACCTGAATGACATGCATGAAACCAGTCTGACAAAATTACGCTACATAGCAAAAGCAATAGAACAGTTTAAAGAAACAGGCAAAGAAGTCATCGCAATAGGCGCACATTACAATCAAAGCCAATATTATTTGTCCAGCTATGCCGATGAAATTTACATGTCTCCTTACGGGGCGGTACTGCTTCCCGGTTACGGAAGTTACAGCCTTTATTTCAAAGACTTGCTTGAAAAGCTCAAAGTCAATACGCACGTTTTTCGCGTTGGAACATACAAATCATTTGTCGAGCCTTACACGCGAACCGAAATGTCCGAAGAAGCCCGACTTGCCAGCTCTGTTTGGCTAAATCAACTCTGGGAAGGCTATCTATCAGACGTCGCCATCAACCGAGGAACCAGCATAGAGGTCTTCTCTCCCACCGCTGACATTTATGTAAATGAACTCACCGCGGTTGACGGGAACTTTGCTCAATTGGCTTTAAAAATGGGGCTTGTGAATTCCCTTTTAACACGCCCGCAAATACGCACGGAATTAGCAAAAAAATTCGGTAAAAACGAAAAAAACAGCTTCAACTATGTCAGTATTTATGATTATTCACTTCCTCAATTAGCCCCTCTTCAGGAAAGCCAAATTGCGGTGATTGTGGCCAGTGGCGCCATTATGGACGGCAAAGAAACCAACGGAACCGCAGGCGGTGACAGCATTGCCAGTTTATTGCGCCAAGCCCGTCTTAATGACAAAATCAAAGCGGTTATCTTAAGGATTGACAGCCCCGGCGGCAGTGTTTTTGCATCTGAAGTGATCCGCAATGAAGTCGAAATGCTAAAAACCAATGGAAAACCCATTGTTGCCTCGATGTCCAGCATCGCAGCATCTGGAGGCTATTGGATAGCCAGCAGCGCCAATCGGATCATCGCCCAACCCACCACCATCACCGGCTCCATTGGAGTCTTTGGGATTTTAACCACCTTCGAAAAAACCCTCGCACAATACGGTGTATACAATGACGGCGTAGGCACAACCCCCTTCGCAGGAATAGGATTAACCCGCGCGTTACCCGAACAAATGGGGAAAATCATGCAATTGAGCGTGGAGAGCACCTATAAGCGCTTTATCGACTTGGTGTCAACTCAACGTAAAATGCCTTTTGCCAATGTAGAAACGGTGGCTCAAGGACGCGTTTGGACGGGGACGGATGCCATGGCATACGGTTTAATTGATCAATTGGGAGACTTTGATGACGCCATCACCGCTGCAGCAGAGCTTGCCAAAATAGAGACCTATTCATTAAATTGGATGGAAGAAGAGCTGACACCTGCAGAGCGTTTCATCAACAATTATTTTCTTGATGCGCTCTTTGAATTAAACCTCAGCAATAGCACGCTCTTCGCGACAGCCTCCAAATTAATGACAAGCCCCCTGGTAAAAGAAGTAGAGCGTTTTTCTCTGTTTAACGATCCCAATGGGCAATATGCTTTGTGTTCTAAATGTAATTATCACCTCTGATCTTCTCCAATCCCGGCTTCGTCCGGGATTTTTCCTGATTGCCCCCTCTCATTTTCTTCTGTATTTAAAAAACGCCAAGCTCCTCTCCGCCTCACCTTTGAGGGCGCCTGGATGTGTGGCTGACGCTCATTCAGCCCAATCACAGAGTCCATCTATGTTCAGGGACTTCACTCCCTTGCCCCCTACACGCAATTTCAAGTATCTTAGCCATCTCGCTCTGCAAATAAGGGAAACGCCAAAAATAAAACAGACTCAAGCACCTCTTCTTTTTAATAGAAAAAGGCCGTTTTTAAAACGGGCATTCCTTTTAAAAAATATCTCATAGGCAGATGGTTTTGAAAGAAATCCACGTACACACAGGTCATATAGACTGTTCATCATCAGAAAAAAAAGGAACATTTCATGATCTCTCGGATCCTTTTGGCTTTAGGCGCAGGCATGTTCGGCGCATTAGGAAATACACTCGCAATTACATTGATCAATGTTTTTTTAGACAATCCGACTTTCGACAAACAATTTATCTACAAGCAAGTTTTTTGGGGAGCACTGTGGGCCTTGCCTTACTGTTTCAATTTCTTTCACCAAAATTGGATAGCAAAAGGCATTCTCGTTTCTTTTAGCGCAACCTTTTTCACTTTCTTTATTTTTCAATCGCTTCCATTACATATTGAATTTATTTTACGTGCGTTGTTCGTAAATATGCTCGTGTGGGGCGGTATTTCTTCTTGGATCTATCATTTTGCGCTGACAAAAAAAGATTCGATTTAAACGGAATGCTTGAAGGCCCATATTAAGGACAAGCCACATTTTTTTCAGGGGAAAACAGTATTGCCATTAAACGACAAGGATCCTCTTCAACTCTGAGGAGGCTCTAAGCGGATGAATTGATGGGTCTATGCTCAACGGTCAACGGTCAACAGCCCATCGCCTTTGAAACTGCGTGGATGTTGGCAGCTCTCGCTCAAGCGAATAAAACAGTAGAACGATGCTAAAAGCCTTCACACGTTTGGCGCAGACGCGCATCTTAAGTGTCTTGGGTATATCTCTTAATTCATTGTTGCTCAAGGGCTTTCCTTCTTGCCGCGACAAGCATCTTCACCTTATTTGGGTATATACTCCTGCCTTTACTTAAAAACAAAATGACAAAAATGAAAAGAAAGCACATTTATATTGCCTACACTGGCGGCACCATCGGCATGCAAAAATCAGAAAAAGGCTACGTGCCCATTGCTGGATTTATGGAAAAGCAACTTCAGAAAATGCCAGAGTTTCATCGTGAAGACATGCCTCAATTCACTCTTCATGAATACCAGCCCCTCATCGATTCTGCCGACATGAGTCCGATGGACTGGCAACGCATCGCCGATGACATCCATGAAAACTATGATGCTTTTGATGGCTTTGTGATCCTGCATGGCACTGACACCATGGCCTACACTGCATCTGCACTTTCTTTTATGCTTGAAAACCTCGCAAAACCCGTGATCATTACAGGCTCTCAAATTCCACTTGAAGCCCTTCGCTCAGATGGACAAGCGAATTTACTGAACGCCCTTCATCTTGCGGCGAACTACCCCATCAACGAGGTGACACTGTTTTTTAACAATGTCTTATTGCGTGGCAATCGCAGCACAAAATCCCATGCCGATGGGTTCAATGCCTTTACTTCTCCTAATCTTCCCCCCTTGATTGACGCGGGGATCAACATAGAACTGCACGGGGCTCAACTTGATAAAAAACCAAAGGGGCCTTTTAAAAAACACACAATGCAAGAGCAACCTGTCGCCATCATCATGATCTACCCCGGCATTTCACCTGAGGTTATTCGTAACGCATTGAAACAACCCGTTAATGCCATGATCTTACTGACATTTGGCGTTGGAAATGCACCTCAAAATAAAGAGCTTCTGGGATTATTAGAAGAAGCAACACAACGCGGTGTGATCGTCCTTAATTTAACTCAATGTCTCGCAGGAAAAGTAAACATGGGCGGCTATGCCACTGGAGGATCTTTAGAAAAAGCAGGGGTTATCAGTGGATTAGATATGACTCCTGAAGCCGCATTGGCCAAACTTCATTTTTTACTTAGCCAGCAAAAACCCATCGACGAAATACGCTCCTTACTGCAAAAAGATTTGCGCGGTGAACTCTCATATTGACCTTTTTATCATTCAATAATGAAAGCCATGAAGCATGCCGTTTTTTTACAGACAGACGATAAAATCAATAATCTATTGAATTGCTATTTCCTTATTTGACATTAAAATATGAAATCTATGTTAGAAATAAATGTCAAATCTTAACATTAAAACAAAGGGGATTTTATGTGCGGAATCATCGCCGCCGTGGCAAAAAGAGATGTCGCTGACATCTTACTGGAAGGTTTACAACGCTTAGAATATCGCGGCTACGACTCTGCAGGAATCGCTATTATTGATAGCGAGGCAAATTTTACACGCCATCGTCGCTTAGGAAAAGTACAAATCCTCGCGGATGACGTCAAAGAACGAAACATAAAAGGCGGTACAGGCATTGCCCACACCCGCTGGGCAACACACGGAGTCCCTTCTGAAAACAATGCCCATCCTCATCTCTCTCGTCAAATCGCACTCGTCCACAATGGGATCATCGAAAACCACCAGCCCCTTCGAGAAGATCTGATAAACAAGGGGTATCTCTTTGAATCAGAAACAGACACAGAAGTTATCGCACACTTAATTGATGCGGAATTTGCACGTTCAGGTTCACTTTTTGACGCGGTTCAAACCTGTATGCCTCAGCTCAAAGGCAGCTACGCCATTGTGATTTTTGACATCACCGTTCCAGGCCGTATTATTGCCGCTCGTTCAGGCAGCCCTATCGTCGTCGGTCTTGGAAATGGAGAAAATTTTGTCGCATCAGATCAACTTGCATTGCTTCATCTAACCCAGCGATTTATGTTTTTAGAAGAAGGTGACATTGCCGAGATCACAGACAAAGAAATACGGGTATTTAACAACCTTGGGCATCTTGTTCAACGTGAAATCCAAGAGGCAAACCCAGAGCAAGACATCTGTGAAAAAGGCCCATACCGCCATTTCATGCAAAAAGAAATATTCGAACAACCCAAAGCACTCCTCAATACAATACAAGGTCGCTTAAGCGAGACGCAGATCATAACCCCTTCTTTTGGTGCAGATGCCGCTTCCGTTTTTTCAAAAATAGATCACATTCAAATTGTGGCCTGTGGCACTTCATACAATGCAGGACTCACAGCAAAATACTGGTTTGAATCCTTAAGTCGCGTCAGCTGTGATGTTGAAATTGCTTCCGAATTTCGATATAGGCATTTTATTGCACGCCCCAACACTTTATTTTTAACCCTTTCACAATCAGGTGAAACCGCAGACACCTTGGCGGCGTTACGTCTTGCAAAAGAAAAAGACTTTCTCAGCACAATGTCCATCTGTAATGTCGCCCAATCATCTTTAGTAAGAGAGTCAGACATTGTATTTTTAACCCACGCAGGCCGTGAAATCGGTGTCGCGTCAACCAAAGCATTTACCACCCAACTTATTGCACTTTTAATGCTCGTGACCGCGATTGGAAAAGAAAATAAACAGCTTGATAATAAAACTGAATTATCCATTGTTCAGGCCTTACGCGCCCTGCCCCAGCAGATAGAAGAAGCCCTCACTTTCGACAAAGAAATCGAAAAACTGGCAAAAGATTTTACAAACAAACAGCACAGCCTTTTTCTAGGCCGTGGTCCGTTTTATCCCATCGCAATGGAAGCGGCCTTAAAACTCAAAGAAATTTCTTATATTCATGCAGAAGCTTACGCCGCTGGCGAATTAAAACATGGCCCGCTTGCTTTGGTTGATGCACAAATGCCTGTTGTGGTGATCGCCCCCAACAATGATTTATTGGATAAATTAAAATCCAACATTGAAGAGGTTCACGCAAGAGGGGGAGAATTGATTCTTTTCACAGACAAAACGACTGCATTTCAAGAAGAAAAAAATATAAAAATTATCGCCTTACCCTATGTGAATGAGCTTATTGCCCCCATTTACTTTACGGTGCCGATGCAACTTTTAGCCTATCACGTCGCACTCATCAAAGGCACCGATGTCGATCAGCCCCGTAATTTAGCCAAAGCGGTGACTGTAGAATAACAATTTATCTTTCGCCTTCTTCGGTGAAAAAATACACCTTTTTTAAGCCTCTTAGGGAGCTTGACTCCGTCGGAGGTTTTTTATATTCCTGATACAGAAAAGCCCCGAGAAAACCTGTTCACGCGTTCAAAATAGAAAATGGAGATTTAATCATGTAATTGCGGGATTTGTTAAAATCTCGAAGGTCTAAATTCGGTGATAAAAGCGGCAAAACGAAAAGAGACAAAAAACCGCACTTTAAAATCTTCGTGTATTTATTGACAGACAAACAGGAATTCCCCTCGGTAAATCAATCCTATACCCGATTGAAATTGAAAAAAGGCATATCTTTGGCCTCTGTCCACGCTTTTTTTTTCATTTATCTAACAAGGAAGATTGAACAATCACATCCTGATTTTTGACAAAATCTCTTTTTAGTTCTGCTTTTGATTTTATTTTCATTGCCCCGCCCTGTTCAACGCTCATATGTTGAGCATCGGTATTGTGACGGGACTGATAAAGCATGACCACTTGCATCGCGTGATCACGCTCTGTTTGCGTTAATGCCTTGCCTTCAGGCCAACGCCCTGTTTCAATTGCGTAATTAAGCCTTTTATAAGCATTTTCGTCAATGAAAGACAACAATTGATCAATGTCCATTTTCATTCCTCCGTCTTTATTTTCTTATTAAGATAAATCGACACCCAAGATATTCGAAGGCGTCAAATACAGTAGCAAAGTTAACGATCGCATAAAGAATTAAACAACAATGCGCTCTGTATTGATACATGCTTTTATCACACTCTTCAGTATCAAAATCGCAAGGCCCTCATTTTAAGACTGATTTTTGATTGTTTCATTCCCCTTTCTCTTGTAAAGATAAACAATCATTCACCAAGATAAATGGGTTCATTTCATTATTTTCTTTTACCTGAAACTTTTCATAAATTCGACTTCGTTTTTTTACAGAAATCGTAAAAATAACATCATACACTGTATTTTTTCGGGTCATCTTTTTGATACGTTTTCTTTCTATTTAGGTTTACATCATGGCTACCTTTATTGGAAATTCGCTCTCCAACATCCTTTACGGCAGTGTGGATGGGGACGAGATTTATGGGTTATTAAACGATGATATCTTGCATGGCGATGATGGAAATGATCGCCTTTATGGGGATTCAAGCCCATCTGAAATCCAAACATTAATCCCTGAGGTCGATGGCAGTTATCTTATACAAAGCAATTCATTTGTCAGTATTACTTTGTCTCAATTTAATTTTTCGTATCCAGTAGAGCGAAGCTTAGGGTACGCCATTCTCGACACCAGTGGAAACGTTCTCCGTAAAGACATTCTTCTTGATTATACGAACATTGCTGACCGTGGTGCAGGCATTGACATTAACCTTTCTGGGGGGGCAAAACTGGTTCTATTTACCTTTCCAGCAAGCGAACTTAACAGCTTTCATTGGGCCCCTTTTGATCTAAATGCCGTCGACGTTGCCCTTTCACCTTCACAAGTCAATGTTCTTGTTCAAGAAATCATCAGTCCTTCTTCCACTCATGGAAATGATTCTCTGTATGGCAATAGCGGAGACGATATTCTTTATGGTGAAGGTGGCAATGATCATCTCGTGGGAGATGCAGGACAAGACATCCTTTCAGGGGGAGATGGAAATGATTTCGCTTGGGGAGGAAACGGAAATGATATTTTAGATGGCGGTCAAGGGGTTGATCTTCTTTTTGGAGAAAACGGCAACGACACGTTGAAAGGCGGAAACGGAGATGACACCCTTTGGGGTGGGTTAGGAAACGACATTCTAGAGGGCGGAGAAGGCGCCGATCACCTTGAAGGAAATGAAGGAGAAGACCGCATTCGGGGTGGCGATGGAAACGATGAAATATGGTCAGGAAGTGAAAACGATGTCGTCTTCGGTGAAAATGGAAACGATTATATCAACACCGGAAGCGGTGACGATCTCGCTTTTGGTGGGGTTGGGAATGACACCCTTTACGGCGCTGAAGGGCATGATGATTTAAGAGGTGGCGCAGGAGATGATCGTCTTTTTGGTGAAGAAGGAAATGATTCTTTACAAGGAAAAGCCGGTAACGATTACCTCAGCGGGGGCGAAGGAAATGACACCCTTCATGGGATCATGGGCAGCAATATCTTATTGGGTGGAAAAGGAAACGACACTCTTTTTGCAGGCTGGATGAGTGCTGATAATCAACTCGATGGAGGAGAAGGTGAAGACCTTCTTTATGGCAGCTTACATTCCGATACCTTTATATTTGATAGCGAAGATTTCCAAGGACAAATTACCACCCTCTCTGGTGGGAAACAAATCAATAAACATATTTATGATGCCTCTACTGGATTCGATACCTTACGCGTTTCTGGTGAACAGAATGTGGACTTTACCGGGGACTTATTTCAAAGCCAGCCTAACGTAAAAGGAAATGTTATTTCAGGAATAGAAGCAGTGATTGGTGATTCCAATCAGCAAAACATCACCCTCAATTTACATCAAATTAATGCTCAATCAAATGATACATCTGGAAACGATTGGCAAGGCTTTATTGCCTGGCTTGGTGACGATGAAGACACCCTCAATTTAACCGGATTAAGCTGGTCCTACGACGAAAATTTTATTCCAAATGCCGCAATCACAAGCAACATGCTCAATAAAATGGAGGTGACGGCCACTCAGGTGTCTCATTTAAATGCCTATGTATTCGAGCATACTTATACATCAGAAAAAATCACGGTATGGACAGATGCCGAAAATGTCACCTATCTCGGAACAGACATTCTCTGAATCTAAAAAAGTTGAGATGTTTAAAGGATGCTCATTTTAATGTGAAAAATTCACACCTCTCTTTTGTTTTCTTTCTTCGTTTTCTAAAATGATTGAATTGATATCCCCAAAGAATTTGAAGATGTACGCCTGCACCACACGAGTGAAGCCAACACCCACGTAGTTTCAAAGGC
>CAMRDW010000109.1 GCA_947041315.1 uncultured Enterovibrio sp. | reverse complement strand
GAGCTCGAACCTGAGCCAGAGGTTGAGCCAGAAACAGAAACTGAGTCAGAAACAGAAATAGCCTCAGAAGCGGAACAAGACACAGAAGGCAAAATTGAGGAAGAGCGAGACGCTGAACTTGAGCCAGAACAAGAGCTCGAGACGGAGAATGATGCTGAGATAAAAGCCGAACCGGAAATTAATCAAGAAGATACAGAGCTAGAAGCTGCATTAGAAGAAACAGAGCGTGAGCTTGAAAACAGGGAAAAAGATCTTCACGACCAGGATGTTTTGGAAGAAAATCAAGAAAAAGATTTTCTGAAAGAGGAAACAAGTCCTTCTGAAACAGATCTTCATTTATTGGATGAAGCGTTAGAAGGTGAGAATGACACCTCAGAAAAGGAAAACGAAAAAGACGCAGAAAAAGAACTCGAGGTCGTTTTGGCGCCAACAGAAGATGATCTTGATTTATTGGACCGTTTATTAGATGAAGAGGATGATGCACCTTTAGATTTACTTTCTCTTCCTGAATTTGACGAAAAAGCGGTATTGGATGAAAGCGATTATCAGCCAGAGCCATCTCCTTATGATGAAGACAGTTCTTTTGATTTAAATGATGAGTCACTTTTAAATCTTGAAGACTTTCCTGAATATACAGAAGAAGACGCAGCTGCAGAGCCTCATATTGTTTGGGATGAGGAAAATGAGGACCCCCTCTTTAAGGGTGAGAAAATAATCAAAGAGGGGGAGGATTTAGAAAAAAATGAAATAGCGCCTTCATTTTCCGCAACCCAGCTTAGCACTTTGGATTTTCCTGCCGTTGAGGCGATTGGAATTGATGAGCTTGGCGAGTTTGATGAGAATGATGCATTTGATGCCGCTTTAGCGGAACAACGAGAATTGGATGAAAGCGCCTCTGTTCATCATCAGTTTCAACAAAAATCTCCCCCGATTTCAGAGCAATATCAATCGATCAATCTTGATGATTTAGCTGATTTTGAAGATGAAGCTTATCAGGTTGCAGGGTTAAATATGAATGCCTTGCTTTCTGATTTTGCCAGCGATGAATCGCTAGAATTACCTGAATTTGATCTTGATGAGATTGATATTCCAGAAGATGAAAGCAATATTTGGACAGCAGAAAAGACAGCAGAGCCAGAGCTTGAAAGTGAAGACTGGTCTCAGCAGCTTGATATGACAGATGAATCTCTTGAAGAACAAACGGATCAAGCTGATTTAGAAGGTCTTCTTGAAGAAGCGAAAAGTGAATTAATTGATAGCGTTTCAATGGATGATGGTTTCATTAGTATTGAAACACTTTTAAAAGACGATGGGATCCCTCAAGAAGATCCAGATTCATTGCCGTTGGATTTAGATGTTGGTTTGGATGATTTCCCTGATGTTTTAAATGGTGTGCTTCCTATTGATGTCGATGCGCAAGGAGAGGCTGCAGCTTACATGGACTTGGCGAAAGCATACCTTGAAATGAATGATCTTGATGGTGCGATTGAACTTTTAGAAAAAGTCATGCAAGGTGATGATCTTCAATTAAAAGAAGAAGCTCGTCGTATGATTGAAAATATCAATTAATTGGGGAGTGGCTCAAATTTGCATTTTCGCATGAATATCAATTCCAGACTCAACGGCGTTAATATAAAGGCCAATCACAATATCATGCATCAATTCGCTCTTTGAAAAGCACATTGTACCTCGCGTTAATCGTTTGATTCTTGTTCTAAAATCGGGGTTTTTCCGCTCCCTTTTTTGCGTGTTTTTTTGCGTGTTTCGTGCTCACTTGAATCAAGATGTCGTTCATAAGCTCCCCCGTTATCCTATAAAACCGGGTTACACCGAAAGGGGCTGCGGCTCTTTTCGCTTTTTGAAAACACCCTCTTTTTGTTTCCCAAAAACACAAGCAAGGAGCGTATTTTTTTTATACCCAGTCATTGAAGATACGTGTAGGCAAGTGAGTGAAGCCCCTGAGCATCCTTCTACTCTGTCGTTGGCCTGAGCGAGCGCAGCCAACACCGACGCAGTTTCAAAGGCGACGGGTATAGTGGTTATTTTGGGAAGAATGGCTTGTGTCTCTTTTTGTTTGGCGACGTCATGTTTATTCCCGTCCAAAAATACGTTTATGGCAGACATTAAAATGCAGGCCGAATAATGCGCTTGGCCGAATGATGATCCTGTTCATTTGATGTTTAAAAGATCCCTTTCAAATAACTTGCCTATCCGCTGCATCTTTTGAGTATTTGAAGGTATACTGTGCTGTTTATTTTTTTATGAGACAAATTAAACAATGAGAATGGCCTTGGGTG
This sequence comes from uncultured Enterovibrio sp., assembly GCA_947041315.1. Lineage (GTDB taxonomy): Bacteria > Pseudomonadota > Gammaproteobacteria > Enterobacterales > Vibrionaceae > Enterovibrio. The sequence continues at coordinate 9,436 of CAMRDW010000109.1, read as the reverse complement.
TAGAGTATGATGGATCATCATATTTTGGTTGGCAAAGGCAGCGTGAGATGCCGAGCGTGCAAGAGCAGCTTGAAAAAGCCTTGTCGAAAATTGCGGATCAAAATATCCTGGTTCAGTGTGCTGGTCGGACAGACACAGGTGTTCATGGTACGGGACAAGTGGTGCATTTTGACGCCATGAAGGAGCGCCCACTTCGTGCTTGGACGCTGGGTGTCAATACTTTGTTACCAAAAGATATTTCGGTATCTTGGGCTCACTCTGTACCCGATTCTTTTCATGCTCGCTTTTCAGCAACCGCGCGCCGTTATCGATATATTATTTATAACAGTGCATTTCGTTCCGGGATTTTGGGACGGGGTTTAAGTCATTATCATGCGCCATTAGATGAAAAAAAAATGCATGAAGCCGGACAATATTTGTTAGGAGAACATGATTTTACCTCTTTTCGTGCCTCACAATGTCAATCTAAAACGGCGCGCAGGAACATTCATCATTTAAATGTTTCAAGGCAGGGTGCATTCATTATTATTGATATTCAAGCCAATGCTTTTTTGCATCATATGGTTCGAAATATTACAGGCAGCCTCCTTCTTGTTGGGAAACATGAAAAAAATCCAGAATGGATAAAAAATTTACTTGGGGTAAAAGACAGAAAGCAAGCGGCAACAACAGCTAAAGCGGAAGGTCTTTATTTAGTGAAGGTGCATTACCCTGAGCATTTTGGCTTGCCCACTTCTCCTATTGGGCCACTCTTTTTGCCGGATTAATTTTTGTATATACCCAAGATATTTGACGTTACAGCGATACCCAAAACACTTGAAAATGTGTGTCGGTGGCAAACGCGTGAAGGCCTTGAACATCGTTCTACGATCTGATTGGTCTGAGCGAAAGCAGCCAACACCCACGCAGTTTCAAAGGTGACGGCTATATAAAAAGAAACGGAAGGCTTTTTGTTTATTTTATGGGCTTGCTTCATCTTCTATCCATCAGCTAATACACATTTTTGATCCACAGTGTAAATAAGTTGTGGTTTAATTCACTTTTGCATTCAATGAAATCGTGTTTACTTTCCTTGGGGGTGATAACCGAGATCGTCTTTATTCGATATCTCGGTTAAGCGCAATGGAAGGCAAGTGCACCAATAGAAAAGGTCGTTCATGAGTTGGCTTGAGAAAATTCTTACAAAAGGCAATATTGGCTCTTCGCGTAAAGTCTCGATTCCGGAAGGGGTTTGGACGAAATGTACATCCTGCGAGCAAGTTTTATATCATGCGGAGTTGGTGCGGAATCAATATGTTTGTCCAAAGTGTGAGCATCATATGCGGATGTCAGCACGAACACGTTTAAAGATCTTCCTTGATGAAGGAGGAGCAGAAGAAATAGCACAAGAACTTGAACCTAAAGACTTACTCAAATTCAGAGATTCTAAAAAATACAAAGATCGTCTCTCTTCTGCTCAAAAAGAGACAGGGGAAAAAGAGGCGCTTGTGGTGATGAGGGGGCGCTTACTTAATATGCCCGTTATCGCGTGTGCTTTTGAATTCTCTTTTATGGGAGGATCTATGGGCTCCGTGGTCGGCGCGCGATTTGTTCGTGCCGTAGAACAAGCGATTCAAAATCAATGCGGTTTAGTTTGTTTTTCATCAAGCGGTGGCGCGCGTATGCAAGAAGCCTTGATGTCTTTAATGCAAATGGCGAAGACCAGTGCCGCTCTTGAGCGTTTTTCTGAAAAAGGATTGCCTTTTATTTCAGTATTAACTGATCCTACTTTTGGTGGCGTCACGGCCAGCTTTGCCATGTTAGGAGACATTAACATCGCAGAGCCAAAAGCCTTGATAGGTTTTGCCGGTCAACGGGTTATTGAGCAAACGGTGCGTGAGAAATTACCAGAAGGTTTTCAGCGTAGTGAGTTTCTTCTCGAACATGGCGCCATTGATATGATTGTTGACCGTCGTGATTTGCGGCAGCAGATTGGGGGGCTTTTGGCGAAAATGACCAATCAAGCCTCTCCTTTAGTTGTTTCGGTTGATAAACCCATTTTGGGTGACTTGACGAAAGTGATTTCTGCGGACGATTAAACAATATTGTCCCATATTATTGATTAACAAAGGGTGCCTTCTGGCGCTCTTTGTCTAATAGCTGATATGATAAGTCACCTCAATAATAAAATATTACAATAATGTCGGTATTATTTTCTCCAAGTGCAGACGCACCGTTGTCTGAATGGCAACATTATCTCGAAACATTGCATGTCAGCGCCATTGACCTTGAGCTTGAGCGCGTTTCTCAAGTTGCCTTGAATGCGAAAGTCACAAAACCTGCCCCCAAAGTTATCACTGTTTCGGGCACGAACGGAAAAGGTTCAACGTGCGCCATCATAGAAGCTATTTTACAGGCGGCGGGGTATAAAACGGGGGTTTATAGTTCACCGCATTTAATTCGTTATAATGAACGAGTGCGAATTAATGGAAAAGAACTTGAAGATCAAGAGCATACATTGGCTTTTTCAGAAATTGAACGCCATCGAAAGGGGACAAGTTTAAGCTTTTTCGAATTTGGAACGCTTGCGGCCTTGTGGCTTTTTATTGAAAATAAAGTCGATATTGCCATTTTAGAGGTGGGCTTAGGAGGGCGTTTAGATGCCACTAATCTCGTGGATCCCGACGTATCGGTGATCACAAGCATTGCAATTGATCATGTTGATTGGCTTGGGGATGACATTGAAAAAATAGGTCACGAAAAAGCAGGGATTTTCCGTCATGATAAGCCCGCAGTTTGTGGTCAAGTCAAACCTCCTGCGAGCTTAAGCGCGTTTGCAGATGAAATAGGTGCTCGCTTTCACCAAGTTGGGTATCAATTTGATTATCAAAGAGACGGTGATGTATGGCATTGGAATTGCGGCGCGTTTGATTTAAAAGATTTGCCGATCCCCGCTTTGCCATTGCCCAATGCTGCTACCGCAATTATGGCCATTGGTCTGTCAAATTTGAATGTGTCTGATAAGAACATTGTTTCAGCTTTAAAGACGGTGACATTGCCCGGACGATTAGAGCGAATCTCTCATTGCCCTTATGTCTTGCTTGATGTTGCCCATAATCCGCAATCGTCCGCGTATTTGGCAGAGCAAATCACTCAGATTAAAAGAAAAGGTTTGAATGTTCATGCTGTGGTTGGGATGCTAAAAGACAAAGACATTTCAGAAACCTTGCTTCAAATGAAGGATGTCGTAGATCATTGGTATCCTGCAAGCATACAAGCTCAAAGAGGAGCGCACTGGAGCCTTTTAACCGCTTTTTTACCTCAGGGAACACAAGGATATGATTCTCCAATCAGCGCATACAAGGCCGCTGAAAAACGGGCTTTTGATCCCTCGAAAGACATGATCATTGTGTTTGGTTCATTCCTAACTGTCGGTGAAATGACAGCATATTTTTCTAAGGTGATCTGACTGTGGCAACTCAGTTTCAAAATCGACTGGTAGGAACATTTGTCTTGGTGTGCTTGGGGGTCATTTTTCTTCCTGATCTTTTTGATGGAAAGAAAGCACATAATAAGGAGAACTTTCAATCTATTCCTTTGCAAGAAGAATTTGAAGAAAGAGTGTTAGCTTCTTCTCTTAAAGAGCCTTTAGAATTATCAGACGCGCACCTTAAAGAGGTGACGGAAGTTGTACTTCAACCTATTGAAATAAAAAAGGTGCCTGAAATAAAAGAGGAGCCTGGAATCAAAAAAGAAGCCGAAATAAAACGTCCTGTAAACATGAAACATCAAGATTCAGGTTGGATCATCCGGTTAGGGACCTTTCGACAAATTGATAACGCAGAAATCCTGGTTTCGAAGTTAAGGAAAAAAGGCTATCCCGCTCAGCTTATGCCTCGAAATATCAAAGAAGGTCAATTGGCGCGTGTTGAAGTGGGCCCAGAACTGTCGAAAGATAAATTGGAAGCCATGACCCCAGACATTGAAGCGCTTACCGGATTAAAAGGGCAATTAATTCGTTTTAATCCATTGGCTCCCTAGCCCTCAATTAAATGTGTTTTTTTGAAACAAACTCTGAAGGACTTAGGTGTTAAGTAAATGAATTGGATAGATTATATCATTATTGGCTTGATCAGCTTTTCAGCATTGATAAGCTTGGCTCGTGGGTTTGTTAAAGAAGCGCTCTCCTTGTTGATTTGGTTTGGCGCTTTTTTTATAGCCAGTCATTTTCATCCCAAATTGGCAATCTATTTTACCGATATCAATGATGAACTCATTCGTAATGGCGCGGCCATTACCGTTTTGTTTATCGCGACCTTGATTGTGGGGGGCGTGGTGAATTATGTGATTGGGCAATTAGTGCAAAAAACAGGCCTTTCAGGCACAGATCGTGTTTTGGGCGTTGTATTTGGAGGGATCCGAGGGATCCTGATTGTTGCTGCACTTCTCTTTTTTCTTGATGCATTTACGCAATTTTCGACAAATGTCGAGTGGAAACAGTCCAGCCTCATTCCTAAATTTGGGGTTGTGATTGAGTGGTTTTTTGTTTATTTAGAGAAAAGCTCTAGCTTCTTACCCAAGCTCAGCGAAATGCGTTAAGTTACGGCTTACGCCATTGGGTTTGCCTAACATTTCACCTTGTTAACATTCAGGTTTAAGGAATAAAACGTATGTGTGGGATTGTCGGAATTGTGGGCTCGACCCCGGTTAATCAGTTGATTTATGATGCGCTTACTGTCATACAACATCGTGGACAAGACGCAGCAGGGATTGTCACGATTGATCAAAATTGTTTTCGTCTAAGAAAAGCGAACGGTTTAGTAAGGGATGTATTTCAAACCAAACATATGCAACGATTGCAAGGCAATGTCGGTATTGGTCATGTGCGTTATCCTACGGCAGGAAGTTCAAGTGCTTCAGAGGCTCAGCCTTTTTATGTTAATTCTCCTTTTGGGATCACGTTGGCGCACAATGGTAATTTAACCAATGCGAATGCATTGCGAGATTCTCTTTTTGTGCAGGACAGACGTCATCTCAATACCACATCAGATTCGGAAATTCTTCTTAATGTTCTCGCAAATCAAATAGATAAATTACGTTCTTACCCGCTTTCGAAAGAAGATATTTTTAATGCAGTTTGCGCCGTTCATCAAGAAATTAAAGGGGCTTATGCCCTCGTCGCCATGATCATAGGGCATGGCATGCTCGCTTTTCGAGATCCACATGGGATCCGTCCTCTGTGCTTAGGTCAACGTGAAATCGATGGAAAAAGTGAATACATGGTGGCTTCAGAATCTGTGGCATTGGATGCTGTCGGTTTTGAATTTGTTCGAGATATTGCACCCGGAGAAGCCGTGTATATCACTTTAGAGGGGGCGTTTTATTCAAAGCAATGTGCAAAATCGGCTGTTTTATCCCCTTGTATTTTTGAATTCGTTTATTTTGCGCGTCCTGATTCTTTTATCGATAAAATTTCGGTGTATGGGGCGCGTGTAAATATGGGTAAGAAATTAGGAGCAAAAATTCAACGTGAATGGAAGGACGTCGAAATCGATGTGGTGATCCCTATTCCTGAGACTTCTTGCGATATTGCTTTAGAAATTGCTCAAGTATTGAACAAACCGTATCGGCAAGGATTTGTTAAAAATCGGTATGTTGGGCGTACGTTTATTATGCCAGGACAGCAACAACGCAGGCAATCTGTTCGTCGCAAGCTCAATGCCATTCGCTGTGAGTTTAAAGATAAAGCGGTTTTGTTGATTGATGACTCCATTGTGCGCGGCACTACCTCAGAACAAATCATTCAAATGGCAAGGGATGCGGGGGCGAAACGTGTTTACTTGGCTTCTGCCGCACCTGAAATTCGATATCCGAATGTGTATGGTATTGATATGCCATCAGTGAATGAACTTATTGCACATGGTCGCGAAGTGGATGAAATCAGTCAGATCATTGGGGCTGATGGACTCATTTTTCAAGATTTAAACGACTTAGAAGCAGCTGTCGGCGAGGGAAATCCAGAGATTGTTAGTTTTGAAACTTCGGTCTTTAGTGGAAAGTACGTCACAAATGATATACATAAAGAGTATTTGGAATACCTTGAAAACGTGCGTAATGACGCCTCAAAAATGATTTCAGAGCAACAGCAAGATCTTGCTAATCTCGAAATATATAATGAAAACTAAAAACAGAACGCAGCCTTGCGGTTTTAATTAAAATCCCGATTAAAATGTGGTCCCATACAAATGCGGGCCTTTTTCATTTATACAAAGACAAAAATTCAAAACCGATATTCAATAAAATGACACTGCTGGCCAAAATGGAAACAAACAACACCAAAGCGCATGTGACGACGGAGCTTGCGTAAATAAAACCTTGTTCTTTCGGAATATGCATGATGATGGGAAGACCAATATAAAGAAGATAAACAGAGTAAGCCACACCGGCGAGGCCGATTAACATGACAACCCAAAGAACAGGGTAAAAAGCAGCCAGCCCGACCATAAATACAGGGGTTGCTGTGTAGGCTGAAATTTCGAGTGCTTGGGTGTAATTGGCATTGGATCCAAAGGTACGGCTCATCCAAAAAGTTAAATAAGCCAGTGCGATAACCCCAGCAATAAGAACGAAATACATACAAATAGACAAGAGAAGTGCATGAGGCTCTTTTAAAAAAATAGGATCGCCCGCACCGATAAACCATCCAATTTTTGTACTTGAAATAAAAGCCGATACCGGAGGAATAAGCGCCATAATGGCTGCATACACGAAAGCGCAGATTGTGCCTTCATGGCGATCATCTATTTTATGCCATTCTTGTTTTGGTGAAAGATATAACCCAACGAGGTGTTTTAAAATCATCGTTTATCTCCAAGAGGCCATTCAAACCTCGCTTTAAATAAGCAACAGTCTATTAACAATTAAGCATTTGATCTCAGGTTGCAAGTTTTAAGTTTTCGTATTGTCAGGGAGATTTCTTGATCCATACCTGTCGCCTTTGAAGCGGCGTGGGTGTTTGTTACGTTCGCTTTTCCCCATCACATCGTCTTTTTAGGATCAGGGGGTTCACTCGTTTGCAGCCTACACGCATCTTTAAGTCTCTTGAATATAATAATGACAATCGAACATTTCGGAAAAAAGCAGAATGTGAGATGCAATTTTGAAAGATGTCACGATGCCAATCCCCTTGATGAACAATGGCCTAATAATAAATTGAAGTAGTATGAAATATATGAATGTTTTCAATGTTAAATTGATTAAATAAACAAAGAATCAATCAAAAGATAAGCAAAAAAATTCAGGTACATTTATCTATAAAATGTTTTAATTAAAAAATTAATGGTTATTTTCTCAGCGGTTATATATAAGCTCTGGCTCATTGAAGCGCTAAAAAAGACGAGATGCATGAATTCAAACTATCCTGATTAAATGTCAAAGTCATGAATATAAATAATGCTTTTCTGTATGGTTATATTTATTGCTGGAGAAATTGCCTGTGTTAGCTGGAAAAGAAATTCTCATTGTGGAAGATGATCCTATTTTTACTCAGATACTTGGCGCTTTTTTACGTAAAGAAGGGTGTTTTGTTAAAGAATGTTCTAATGGATTTGATGGCCTAAAAGCTTTGAGAGAAGGACTTCCAGATCTTTTAATAAGTGATCTTTCAATGCCCATCATGACTGGGCTTGAATTTGTTGAAGAGGTCAGTATTGAATATCCCATGCTCCCTGTTATTTTGATTTCAGGTACGGGAGAAATGTCTGATATTGCTCAAGCATTACGATTTGGCGTCAAAGATTTTCTGATTAAACCCATTTTAGACATTAAGGTGCTTCAATCTGCCATTGTCTCTGTTTTACAAGACGCGGACGGCGGACTCAACAGTAAAACAGACTTTTCTCAACATTGGTTTAAAATGGCTCAAAATCTAGATCAGCCTTTGGCGGCGGAGTTAAAATGCCATCTGGAGGATTTACTCGATCATCCTGGTAATGCAAGAGATTTATTGATGGGATTAATGCCAGATCAGGACTCTAGACAAGGGGAGTGGAAGCTCTCTTACTATTCTTTACAATCCATTGATACCAATCCCATTGTTTTAGATTACGCCTGGGTTTTAGATGGCCAAATGGCCTTTTATATGGTTGACAGTGCTTCAGCTGGAAAAAATGGGACCGCAACGACCTTAATGATACGCTCTTTTTTCAATGAATATATCCGTTCAGAAAATACGGATAAAAAAGCCTTTCTTCATTTTATTCAACGTGCAGAATACGCAATTAAAAAATCAGCTTATGCCAGTCCTATTCGTGCGATGTTTGGTATTTTAGATGTTGTAGAGAGCCGGCTTGATTTACTCTCTGCGGGCTTAAATGCCGTCATTGATCGTTCTGGTAACCCCTTTATTATTAGGCATAATCATCTTATCGGTCTTGATGCTGCTAATGCACGTTTTCAATCCATTGATATGTCTGAAGGGAAAGTGCGTCTCTCTCTCAGTGAGGTAGGCTTAACCAGCTTCAGTTTAGATATTCAAAAGCAAAATGTTTAAATCTTATCCGTATTTTTGTATATATGATGTTGAAATAAGCAGTGCTATATAAATTAGCTTAACAATATCAATGCTCTATGAAATAGAGCAAATTTATTCCTCGATCATAATCACTTTGCTTGCCGCTGGATGCCCAGTCAAATATAATCTTCCTTCATCTTCAAGAGCAGACAAATCAAATTTGTTGTCATCATGGAAAAAAAAATGAATCCTTGGTATCTGCTTTATTGCAAACGCAGCGAGCAAGAACGTGCGAAAATGCACCTTGAACGTCAAGGGGTTGATTGCTATTACCCGCAGATTGCTGTGGAGAAAATACGTAGAGGAAAAAAAGTTTTCCATCGTGAGCCTTTGTTCCCTAATTATATTTTTTCTTCTTTCGACCCTCAGAAAATAACCTATACCAGCATTCGTTCCACGCGTGGAGTGGTTAATTTTGTTTCTCAAGGTGCGGCGCCGACAGAGGTTCCTTTTTCATTGGTCAATACTTTGATGATGAATGAAGAAAATGAAGCGCAAGGCATTAAATTAAGCCCTTATTTTGAATCGGGTGATGAGATTGCTATTTTAAATGGAAAATATGAAGGTGCTGCTGCCATTTTTCATCAGCCTGACGGAGAAAAACGTTCTCTCATTTTTATCCAATTATTGAAACATGAATTAGAGGTCATTATTGACAATGCATGTATCACGAAAGTTTAATTAAATATGAGAGAATAAAGTTGAACATGAATGTGGGAGCTTGGGCACTTTTGGAGTTGACATCCAAGGGCGGTAGCGTGAAAAAAAACAGATCAGCGGGATGGCCCCTTACCTGAATAGAGACGCTCACTTTGACTAAAAGCTGTGCTGATGATGAAATTGACTTATTTTTGACACTTTGGAAAGGAAAATGAGTCATTTTTT
>CAMRDW010000108.1 GCA_947041315.1 uncultured Enterovibrio sp. | reverse complement strand
AAGCGAACGAAGCCCCTGAGCATAGAGGTACTATGTGATTGGGCTGAGAGAGTGCTGCCAACAACCACGCAACTTCAAAGGCGACGGGTATATTTAGGCCTTTAAGGGGGGATTGCTTGATGTGTTTGTATTAATCACAGGCAAAAGAATTCGTATACAAAGTCCACCTTGTTCACTTTTGCCCATCTCCAAGGTGCCGCCATGTGCATCAACAATTTGTTTTACAATGGCAAGCCCAAGCCCTGTACCTTCAATTCCTTCTGCGTGTTTTCCCCGTTTAAACGGCTTAATGAGTTCTGACATCTCTTCAATTTCAATTCCTGGTCCATTGTCTTCAACTTGGATCCATTGATGCTTGTTTGTATTCAATTGACCTGTGCTTATTTTTATCCAACCACGACCGTAACGTGTGGCATTGACGACAAGATTCGTTAAGGCACGTTGAAGATCCAGCATGTTCCCCATAAGGGTTCCATCTAATTGAGCTTGAATGATTTCAATTTTTGCTTGTGTTGTGCCGTCTCCTATTGATGTGGGGTCAATCAAGTCATTTAGATTGATGATCTTCATTTTTTTTAAATGCATCGGTTGTCGATAGAGGATGAATTGATCAAGCATTTTTGTACATTCATCAAGGCCTTTTAGCATATGCTCGGCCAGAAAATCTTCTTTTGGTGAGAGCATTTCGGCAGCAAGCCGGATTCGAGACAAAGGGCCTCGTAAATCATGGCTAATGCCTGTAATAACAAGGGTGTCTTCTTTTTTTAGTTCTTGTAGGTTTTGGTTCATTTGATTTACTGCTGTGATGACGCAAGTCAAATGAAAAGCACCTTTCGTTTCTAAATATGGCGGTGTGAGGCCCTCTCCTATTTTTTTTATCGTTTCTGTTAAAGCGTTTAATGAACGCTGTTGTTTTTGAATAAAAAAAGCGAAACAAACACTTAAAAAAAGTGACATAAAGAAGGCGTAAATGAATGTCATTTTTAAATGAATGAAATGAGAAATAGAAAAGGGAATGCTAAATACAGAGTGAGGGAAGGCGTTTGTTTTAAGCCAAAGCGTTTTTTTTTGTGATAAAAAAGAAATACGAATTTCACTTTTCGATTTTAATTGAAAGCTTATATTTTTGCTTAATAAGGAAATTGGCATTGCTTCATCGAAAGACGCGGTGATTTTTGGATTATCACTTTCATGTATTTGAGCCTTAAAACCGTTTAAATAATTTACAGTGAAAGCCTCCTTTAAAAGAGAAGGCTTTTCTTTAAAATCGGTATTTTTCATGTGTTGAATGAGGTTGTTCGCCAAAACCACATTAAATTGCTTTACGTTCGGAATTAAAGAAAAACTTAGAAAAGCAAAAAATAAAAATATTTGACTTACAAGGAAAAACCCTGTCAGGCAAAGCAATCTCTTTAAAAAAAAAGAGGAAGGAAAACTGCGCACTATTGTGCCTCTCCATCAGGAACAAAAACATAACCTAAGCCCCAAACGGTTTGAATGTAACGCGGTTTACTTGGATTTTTTTCAATCATACGCCGTAGTCGAGAGATTTGAACATCAATGGATCGTTCCATCGCGGAATATTCACGTCCTCTGGCAATGTTCATTAATTTATCTCGAGACATGGGATTTCTTGCGTTTGTGACCAAGGCTTTCAAAACACCAAATTCGCCGGAGGTAATGGTTAATTGTTTGTTTTCACGGAAAATTTCTCTTGTTCCTAAATTTAACCTTAATCGCCCAAAGGTAAGAATTTTTTCTTCACTTGCAGGGGCTCCTGGTGTGATAGGGGCTTGACGTCGCAAAACAGCTCGAATACGAGCCAGGAGTTCACGGGGATTAAAGGGTTTTGTAAGGTAATCATCTGCTCCTATTTCTAAACCCACGATACGATCTATTTCGTCTGCTTTGCCTGTGAGCATCAAAATGGGTATTTGGTTATTGGATTGGCGTAATCGGCGGCAAATGCTCAGGCCGTCTTCTCCAGGCATGATCAAATCGAGCACAAGAAGATGAAAATTCTCGCGAGAAAACAATCTATTCATTTGCTCTGAACTGGCAACGCAGCGGACTTGGAAGCCTTCTTTTGTTAAATATCTGTCTAATAAAGAACGTAATCGTATGTCATCATCGAGAACAAGGATTTTATTGTGTGTTTGCATAAGGAATTCTCTCTCTTTTCAAGGTGTATATTAAGGCATTTTAGAGTCGTATTTTTTGATTTCTTCCCTACACCGTGTGAAGAATTACCATAAACCCTTTCTTGTTGATTTTCTTATTTATATTTCATCTTTATATCTTTAATATTTGTTAAATGTATTTGTTGCCACTTATTTGGCTGGGTTATTAATTGAATTCTTTATTTAAAATACACGACGAGAATTTTTTGTGCGAAAGTATAAAATAAATAAATACTAAAGTCTTTTTCTTGTTTATATATTTTTGATTAAGTATTTTTATTTCATATGTTTAATTTTTCTCTTCTTTCTGCGGAATGAGTTCAATGGATTTTAAGCTTAATGTGCGTTTGTCTCCCAGAATTTCTTTTTTGATTGAAAAGGTGGAAGCATTTTTCTTTAATGTACGGGTGCTAATCAAAAATTGTTTTTGATGTCGACTTGTAATGATCTCAATTTCTTCATTTTCAAAAGGTTGCCATATGCCTGTTTCTTGTATGGGAAGATTGTTTTGAAATTGAGTTTCGATAATGGCGTTATGATCGGCTAGCAAGGTTATCTTTACAGAAAGCGGACCTTGAGAGGGTTTGTTTTGATATATACCAGACCATTGTTTTACTTCATTCTCATTGGGGATTTTCGCACAACCTTGCAAGGATGCCCCTTCTTTTTCGAGTGTGGCAGTCCAGCCATAAAGGGTATCACTCATTGAGTCGCTGCATATTTCATTGCGTATCGTTAGGCTTGCTCCTTTTGCTTTGTAGGTCAGATCGTGTTTTGTTTTTTTTACAGTGAGGAGAGGGTAGCGCTTAAGGTCTTTTCCAAATTGGTTAAACACAAGTGCATTATCAGATAACGAGAGTGCCCAAAAGGGTTCATTTCCAAAAGCAAGGTGCGAAGGAGGAGGACGAGTACAGCCGTTAATTTCCTTTGAAATCAATTTGAGTGTGCTGACATTAAAGACGGCCGAGAAATCAGAGGCAAAACCATTTTTAGGGGGCGCTGAAAAGCGACCCATGACCTCACCATAAATTCCTGTGTAGGGAAGAGAAATGAGTGTGCTGGCTTTTTTGCTCAGTTCTTGAGGAAGAGCTAACCAGTATTCAGCATGACTTTTACAAAGAGAAATCATACTTAATTCATGTCCAATCACGATTTCACCTCGAAGCATTATGGGATAGGCTGAGGCGTTTTCATTGACGGTTTGTTCTGTTTTGGGTGCAAGGCTCTCCATGTTAGTAAGATCAGTGCGACCCGCCATCCAAGAATGACACCCACTTAGCGTTGTGACGCTCGCAAGCAAAAGCAGGAATGGAGAATGGCGAAATATGAAAATCATTACTGGTATATCCTAATCATTTAAAATAAAAATGTATAACGTAAATATATTTGAGGAAAAATGATGGCGTTATGGTTATTAAAAACGGAACCAGACACTTTCTCTATAGACACCTTAAAACAACAAAAGGTTTCTTGTTGGGAGGGGGTTCGTAACTACCAGGCAAGAAATATGATGCGAGATGAAATGAAAGAAGGCGATTTTGCTTTTATTTATCATTCATCTTGTAAAAATGTGGGCGTGGTGGGTGTGGGTGAAATTGTCAAAAATGCGTATCCTGATCACTTTCAATTTGACTCAAATAGCCCGTATTTTGATCCTAAAAGTCACGTCGATAATCCTCGATGGTTTATGGTCGATCTTGCTTATCAAAAACACCTTCCTTTCGTTTCATTGGCGCGCATCAAGGGAAATCCTTTCTTTTTTGATCCTTTGATGCCTTTGGTTCAAAAGGGGAGCCGTTTAAGTATTATGCCTGTTACGCAAGGACAATGGGACGAAATTATAAAGATGTCTAAGTCAAAAGAGTAAAAAAGGAAAACCAAACGGCAGGGAGCTCGTGTGTCATTTGGTTTTTGATGTGAAATCTTTAAAGGAGGTGTTTTTCTAAGTAGCGCGCAACGGACTCATCTGCGTTGCTTCCGATGACATCGTGTTCTGGCAATGCTTCTTTTACTCTTGGAAGCGCGCTTTCCATGATGAGGCCTTTTTGAGCCATGCGAAGCATTTCAACGTCGTTCATACCATCACCAAATGCAATGCAATCTTCTAAGCTAAAGCCTTTAATTTTAGCAACCGCTTCTAATGCGTCACCTTTGGAAACACCGGATCCCATGACTTCTAAGCAAAAAGGAGTTGAAAAGGCCACGCTGACTTTATCGCCAAAGAGGGAAATAAACTTTTTTTCGTATGCGGCAAGGTATTCGTGATCATGACGAATGAAGAAAATTTTCGCAATGTCTTCTAATGGTGGATTTTCCGTGTCAAAAACAGAAAAACTAAAACCAGATTCTTTGTGGAATTTAGCGAGATCCTCATCCACACGGCTCAAAAGCCAATCGTTTTCACGGTAAATATGAATGGTAATGCTTTCGTCTTTTTTGACCATTTCAACAAGGGCCGCAACCAATGCTGGCTCGACATTGCGGCTAAAAATTACATTATCGGCATCATCATGCACTCTCGCCCCGTTCGATGTGATCATAAAGGCGGGAATACCTACATTTTTACGGATCTCAGAGACATCAACATGGTGGCGGCCTGTAGCAAACACAAAATGTTTACCTTTTGCGTGCAAGCGCTGTAATACATCGCGTGTGTAAGGAGCGATATGATGCTCAGGGGTGAGTAAGGTGCCATCGAGATCTGATGCAACAATTTTGTACATGGTTACCTCTATGAAAAGAGAAAAAGAAGAACGTAAGCTTGCCAGTGTATCCAACAAAAAAGGAAAGAAAAGGGATATTTGATTGCAGATATTCTTCATATTTTAATTATTGAACGTAGCCGCAAGGTGACAGAAAAATACCTTCGCTTATCCTTTTAAAAATCGTGGGAAATTAAAAGGGTAAACGAAGGATCACCTTGAACAAGATGAAATTATTTTTCTACACCCGTCGCTTTTAGAACGGTTTAGATGTTGGCTAGGCGGGTTCAGCCCAATCACATAGTTCATCTATGTTCAGGGGCTTCACGGGCTTGGTGCTGGGACGTATCTTCAATTATTTTGGGTTATAGAGAGGGCGGAAACTCATCGTAATTTATTGAAAAAATCGATAATTAAATTCAAGGTTTTATTACGAATATCGTCTTTTTCAAAAAGAAGTTCATGAGACGCATTCGCGAGGATGTCAAATTGAATGGGTAAGTTGCATTCTCTGCGTTTTTTATAGAATTTGAACATTTTTTCGTTATCGACTATCTGATCTTTTGAAGCTTGCAAAAGCATAATGGGTATTTTAATTTTATCCGCGCTATCCAACGCGCGATCACAAGCTTGCATGCTTTGCCAAATCCATTGTGAGCTTGGTCCTCCAACTTTCACTCGGTCCTCTCTTTCATATATATTTTGTATCTTTTCGTATCGTCCTCGTGAATGGGTTAATGTATTGTTTTCGAAAGATTGTGATGAATAAGGCTTTTGTCCGGGCCCATATTGCGCTGGGTGCTGGAAATGAGATAAAAAACGGCAAAGAAGAGGAGCGACTTTTTCTAACGCGGGTGAAAGCGCAATGCCGAGCATCGGCGCACTTAATGCTAAAGCGTCCGCGTGATTATGTTTTCTTTTTGCATAAAGCAAAGCAATGGCTCCCCCCATTGAATGCCCGAGTAGAAAGCGTTGTTGATATATTTTTTGTATCACGATCTCTTCAATAAAGGTTTCGAGATCGTCAACATAATGTTCAAATTCAACAACATGGCCAATGTCAGAGGCAACAACAAGACGCTGGCTTAGACCTTGGCCGCGATGATCATAGCTGTAAACATCATAACCTTGCTTAAATAAATCAAAAAAAACTTCTTTGTATTTAATAATGGTTTCTGTTCGTCCATTCACAAGAACAATGGCTTTTGTGTGTTCTGCTTTTGTGAATGCACACCAACGAAGTCCTAACCCACTGCGACCAACAAATTGTTCTTGTTCGCGACTTTCCCAAAATGAAGCGATTTCTTTTGATTCTTCTACGTGAAGCTTGTCTTCTGTAGTGAAATTAACGGTGGATGCTGGCATTTTAAACCCAATGAATAATTTGTTTGAATTAAAAATAACACGTTTTACTATTCCATTAAGTCAAGATATCCCCGATCTATCTGAATAAAATGCATTTATTTCGATATTTTTGACTGAAAGGACAGGATAAATGCAATGAAAAAAGCGAAATTAGAGTCGGATTAAAAAGAATTGATAAAATGAGAAAGAACGGGGTGAACTTGAAAAGCTTAAAACTGAGAAGAGATTGAAATAAGGTATGCGCTGACGAGGATGAAAAGGTTCACACGGACAATGACACCCCCTACAATTATTATTAAAAGTGTATTGATATGCCAATACACTGATATTCTCCAATTCTTTTGTACCCGTCGTCTACACGCAACGTCAAATCTCTTGGGTATAAATTCAATTGATTTTGAAATGTTTTCGAGGCGTTGCGTTCTATTTTTCCTTTTTTTTGAATGAACAGTCTCATCCAATGATAAAAAAGAATTCTTTCACTTTTTGATGGATTTAAAGCTTAAGGCTTTAACGACAGACCTCGCTTTTAAAAATGCAGGCTTGTTGGGTTTATCTTCAAATCCCTTGGGTATATAGAAGTGGATCTTCGAGAAATCAATGAAATAATATTGCACCGCCATGTTACACGAAGAACAATGTGGCCAATATTTCAATCTGGCGCTAAAGACCAAGGAAAACAATGAATAATTTAATCTGCCGACAGATAGCAAACGAGCTTTGCGTACGTGAAACACAAGTTAATGCCGCTGTTAATTTACTGGATGGAGGAAATACCGTTCCCTTTATTTCTCGTTACCGTAAAGAAGTGACCGAAGGTCTCGACGATACACAATTGCGCACACTGGAATCACGCCTTGGTTATTTACGTGAACTGGAAGAACGTCGAAAAGTCATCCTTAAGTCAATTGAAGAACAAGGAAAATTGAGTGACGAATTGCAAAAAGACTTGTTAGATGCAGACAGTAAAACCCGTCTTGAAGACTTGTATTTACCCTATAAAATTAAGCGTCGTACAAAAGGTCAAATGGCCATTGAAGCGGGTATTGAGCCTTTGGCGCTGCGCTTGTGGGAGAATACGGCCTCTCATCCTGAAAATGAAGCGGTAGGCTTTATTGATGAAAAAGCAGGATTTTCTGATACGAAAGCGGTATTAGACGGGGCACGCGCCATTTTAATGGAGAAATTTTCTGAAGACGCGGCACTTTTAGATAAAATTCGCCAACATTTAAAGGAAAATGCAGAAATAAAATCCAGGGTCATTGCAGGAAAAGAAGAGGAAGGTGCGAAATTCAAAGATTATTTTGAACATGATGAAACCTTAAGTAAAGTTCCTTCTCACCGAGCGCTTGCAATGTTCAGAGGTCGCAATGAAGGTATATTGCAAGTCTCACTGAATGCAGATCCAGGTCTTGAAGATAAATCCACAGGCTCTTATTGTGAAAATATCATTATGACGCATCTTGGGGTGCAATTTAGCGGTGAGATGTCAGATGATTGGCGCAAACAAGTCATTCGTTTCACTTGGCGTATTAAGATATTAATGCACATGGAAACGGAGTTTATGGGACATTTACGTGAGATGGCTGAAAATGATGCTATTACGGTATTTGCTCATAATTTGAAAGATTTGTTAATGGCAGCTCCTGCTGGTCCTCGCTGCACTCTTGGCATCGATCCTGGTTTACGGACGGGGTGCAAGGTGGCGGTTTTGGATGCCACAGGAAAAATGCTAGAGACCGTGACCATTTACCCTACTGCGCCGCACAAAAAAATTGCTGAATCTTCGCGTATTTTGATGGGGTTAATAAAAAAACATGAGGTTAATTTAATCGCGATAGGCAACGGCACGGCCTCTCGTGAAACGGATGCGTTTGTAGCAAACATGCTAAAAGAGGCGGGTGAGAAAATTCAAACAGTGATGGTCAGTGAAGCGGGGGCTTCTGTGTATTCAGCATC
This sequence comes from uncultured Enterovibrio sp., assembly GCA_947041315.1. Classification (GTDB taxonomy): domain Bacteria; phylum Pseudomonadota; class Gammaproteobacteria; order Enterobacterales; family Vibrionaceae; genus Enterovibrio. The sequence goes on along the minus strand of CAMRDW010000108.1, from coordinate 3,582 downwards.
AGAGCTTGCGGCTGATGAATTCCCTGAGCTGGATGTGTCTCTTCGAGGGGCGGTGTCTATTGCACGACGTTTACAAGATCCTCTTGCTGAATTAGTGAAAATTGACCCTAAATCTATCGGTGTGGGTCAATATCAACACGATGTGAGTCAAACTCAATTGGCGAAACGTCTTGATGGCGTTGTGGAAGACTGTGTGAATGCTGTTGGGGTGGATGTGAACAGCGCTTCTGCGTCTCTTTTAACTCGGGTTGCAGGTTTGTCGAGCAGTATTGCGAATAATATTGTGGCGTTTCGTGATGAAAATGGACGTTTTGAAGAGCGCAAAACCTTACTAAAAGTGCCTCGCTTAGGCCCTAAAGCTTACGAGCAATGCGCTGGTTTTCTTCGTGTCATGAAGGGAAAAAATCCACTTGATGCATCCGGCGTTCATCCGGAAGCTTATCCTGTCGTTGAACGTATTGCACAAAGCACTAAAACCCCCCTTAATGCCATAATGGGCAACCATGATATTTTAAGCACCTTAAAGCCTTCAGAATATGCGGATGCCAAATTTGGGCTCCCGACGGTGAGTGATATTTTATTAGAGCTTGCAAAGCCAGGACGAGATCCTCGGCCTGAATTTAAAACCGCCACGTTTGCTGAGGGCGTGCATGAAATGAAAGACTTGATCCCCGGCATGCAGCTTGAAGGGGTGATAACCAATGTGACGAACTTTGGCGCTTTTGTCGATATTGGTGTGCATCAAGACGGATTGGTCCACATTTCTGCCTTATCAGATAAATTCATTTCTGATCCTAGAGAAATCGTAAAAGCCAACGACATTGTGAAAGTGAAAGTGATGGAGGTGGATCTTTCTCGTAGGCGTATTGCTCTTTCAATGCGCTTAAGCGATGAGCTTCCTTCTGAAAAAAATGAGGCGGGAGTGGACTCGAAATCTGAGAAAATAAACCATAAAATCCATCAACGAAATCAGGAAGCGCGAGCTTCGAAGCCTTCTTCAAACACAGGAAGTCTGGGGGGGAGCGCTTTTGCTGATGCATTTGCAAAAGCGAAGCGAAAATAATCTTGATACTGAAAGTAATAGCAATTCTTTTAAGCTGTGATACCCCTCGCCTTTGAAGCTGCGTGGGGGTTGGCTTAGGCGCGTTCAGCCCAATCACGCAGGTTCAAAAACGAGAGGTGCAAAAACCTTCCTTCGGTTTTGAGATGCCCTGCTTGTTGTCTTGTCTTTTGGCACGCAATGAGCTCGTACATGGTGACTCAGACGCTTCGGTCAGGTGTGCCATTACTGGCTTCAATATTTTGAGGTGAAAACAGCGCATGATGCGCTGCTTTTCTCAAACTTATCTCTTATTTTAGAAAGGGTTGACGCTCGGTCTCTTCAAAGCCCAATAAATCAAAGCCCAATCACAGAAAAAATCCTTGCTCATGGGTTTGGACTCGCAGCGTGACATCTTTATATCAGGGCTTTCAACGAATGGGCTGAAATTTAGAAAAATGCAAAAAATGAAGCCCTTTATAGGTTAAAAGTCCACAATCTTGAGCTTGAATCGCGTGATAATAATGAATGCCGACTTGGAATTCACGCTTGGGACCCCCGGAAAGGGGTTCAACATAGATCCAATATTGTTCAGGATCTTCATGTTGCTCAGAATTTTCTATTGTCACGGCTTGTTTATCTAGGATCCTGATTTCAATGCTTCGCTCTTTTGCATTTAGCCCGAGACTGTGTTTTTTGTATGAAGAGATCCAATAGCACCCCGCCACGACAGCAAGGGCGATAAGAAATAACATCGCAGTTATCGGCACTGTTTCCTCCTTGTTTTATACAGGTCGCTTTTGAAGTCGTTTATTTGTTGGCTGCGTCTTTCAAGCTCAATCACATAGTTCATCTACGCTCAGGGGCTTTTCGTTCTTGCCGCCTACCTGTAACTTCAAATTCCTTGTGTATACCCGTCGCCTTTGAAGCTGCGTGGGTGTTGGCTAAGCTCGTTCAGCTCAATCACATAGTGAACCTATGTTCAAGGGCTTCATTTGCTTGGCGCCTACATGCATCTTCAAGTGTTTTGGGTATATATACATTAAAAAATCGAGTTTGAGTCTACTTCAGACCGCCCTTAAACAAACCTCATCCTGATAGGTTTCGTGAGCTATGCCGCTTATATCTTTTCTGTTGTTTCTTATCTCATTGAGCCGAGAGACAGATTGTTCGCAAAATGCACTAAAGTGCTTTTTTAGATCAAACTGATTACATATTTATTTGTTTTACTTTAAGATCCAACGTTTAATCAATAAACTCTTTCAAAATCAAAAGAAAGAAGAATCTAAGCTTCTCCTAAAAAAATGAAAGGAAAGAAAATGGATGAAATCGCCATTGTGGTTAAGAAAAGTAAGCGTCTAGAAAGTTTGCTTAAAACCCATTACCACGCAGAAGGTAAAGGGCTTCACTCTCTTGTGAGCAGCATTGAAGAGCGTTTACCACATGATGTAATCAACAAACTGCGTTTTATTGCGACAATCAGAAACAAAACCGTCCATGAAGACGGGTATAAAGTAGAAGATATGAAACGATTTTTATTGGTCTGCAAAGCCTGTGAAAAAGAGCTTTTGCCTCGAAGTCATCGTGTGATTTGGGGAATGACCCTTTTTCTTATTTTGTCTGTCACCGTTTTTGCTCTTTGGTTTTATATTCAACATTGGCCACTTATTATTGGCAATTAAGATTCATTTAAGTCACTCGTTCACCCTACACCCAAGGCACTTCAAATTGCTTGGGTATATACCCGTCGCCTTTGAAACTGTGTGGGTGTTGGCCGCTCTCGATTAGGCCCATCACATTGTAGGTCTATGCTCTGGGTCTTCACTCCTTTACCGCAAGCGCGCATCTTCAATTACGTTGGATAGATTAAAAATTCATCGATTTTGACTTGTTGTGTGTTTCTTATTTTCTTTCAGTCTCAGTCCACTTTCCTTTAAATTGAATGAGATTGAGAGTATGCCAAAACAAGGTTTCTATTTTCAATTTCGTCATGGCATTGTAAATGAGCCACAATGGCATTTCTTTTTTAAATGAAAAGTTGAATAGATACGCGAAAGGGCAATAGAGTGCTAATCTAGCGCTGATTTATTTTGAGAGGTGTAAAAATGAGCAAGTTAACTGCAGATCTTCAAGCAAATTTATTGTTATTTATTGAAGAAACAAAAATGAATAACCTGGTTTGGGGATTAAAAAACGAGGCTGAAGGTTGGTTGGCCTGCGATTCTACTGAGTTTGAAGAAAGTGAAGTCATGCCATTTTGGTCAAATAAAGCAGACGCAGAGCAGCATAACCTTGAAGAGTGGGCTGATTTTGAAGTTTGTGAAATCCCTTTGGATGTTTTTGTTGAAGATTGGTTAATCACGCTTTCTGAAGACGGCGTGTTGGTTGGTGTTAATTGGAATGCACAATTAGAAGGTAAAGAGATCGAGCCTTCTTCTCTTGCGAAAATGTATTTAAAATAACGCGCTTTCGTGAAAATAGAAAAGCGCCCTTTAAGCGCGTGTTTATAAATATCAACATGATGTAATAACATGATGTAATAA
>CAMRDW010000107.1 GCA_947041315.1 uncultured Enterovibrio sp. | reverse complement strand
GATTGTTCGCTAAGACAAAACATTGACTTTCGCCACAGGTTCTTTCCCACTAAAAAACGGGGATGGATTGTTCTTTTTCTTAAACATTCCCTTTAGCATAAAACCTAGCATTTTAGGCATAAACGAAATTGGGAATCGAGGATGAGCCCCCTTTGGCAATTCTCCAACGGAGTATTGACCAAAAGCTTTCAGCATTACAGGGCCCAGTATGTCCATTTTTTCTCTTTCGTTAGCAAATTGCATTAATTTTACTGATACCCCAACGAATGGAATCGTTGAAGAATTCATTGTGTTTGCCAAAGGCATATTGCAGCATGTGGTATGCCAACGATATAAACCTTTTTCTCGTAATTGCACACAAGCAATCTTGTCTTGCCCCTCCGAAATGTCCATAAAAGCAGGATAGGTCTGAAAAATCTCAGAGCCGCCATCCTTATCCAAAATCTTCTCTTTATTATTTAAATAGGAGGCAAAACGTTGGCAGTCACAACACAGGCAATGTATATGAAAAAATGACTTAGAAACAACATTAAGCTTCCCTTTAACTGTCCCACATGAACATGCTAATGAAACGGTATTCGACATATTATATTCTCATAAAAAAATACTTATGTGATGATATTATACCCAAAGTAATTGAAACTGCGTGGGTGTTGGCTGCTCTCGCTCAGCTCCCATCACATCGTCCATCTATTCTCAGGGGCTTCTTTCACTTTCCGTCTATACGCAAGATCAAATGTTTTGGTTGGCGTTTATTTTGAAGGTTGAAATCTTGTTGAGCGCGCCAGAAAGAAACATGAAGGGTTCGCTATTGAACCCCTCATGGACGCGGGTGGCTTAAGGCTGAAAGTTCAGAGCCTTATAGAAAAAAAGGCGCAATAAACATCAAGCAATTTTCTTTGTTTTTTGTACTTGAGGGAAAAATTCTTCATGCAAGGCTTGAATCGCGCCTTTATAAGCTTCATCGGGAACAACAAATTGTACGCTCACATTTCTCATTGAAGAGTGCACTGAAATCGGGTTTATTTTGTGCGCCATTAAAGCCAATACACCTTGAGAAAGGATCGTGTTTGTGTCAATTTGCGCTCCAATCACACAAATTAATGCCACCATTTTTCTCGTGATCGCTGAATCAGGAAACCTTTTTTCAGCGCGATACAGAAGATGATTCAATTTTTGATCGATTCCACTTAAGTAATAGGTGATTGAATTAGCATTCATTTCTTTACCCACTAAATGAACGCCTTCTTCTGTTATCATTCCCATAAAGTCATAGCTTACATTTTCAACTTTTCCGACCATGCTTTGATCAAAAATTTGCAACGCAAAAACCTTGTTTTTCCCCCCAATGATTTCAATTTTTTGGGCCTCTGGATGAAAGGCCTCAGAAATAAGCGTCCCTTTATGCTGCGGCTCAAAGGTGTTTTTAATTTCCAAAGGGATTTTATGCTGACGAAGACCGGAGGCGGCACTCGGATGAATGGCTTCCATCCCTAAATTAGCCAATTGATCTGTCACATCAAAATTAGTTTGACCAATAGGGAAGACGTTTTCAACGCCGACAATACATGGGTCTGCACTGCTTAAATGGTATTCTTTATGGATAATGGCTTTATCCGCAGAGGTCAAACAGGCAATCCGGCTGAAGGTCATTTCACTGTATCCTCTGTCGAAGGTTTTCATTAAACCTTCATCACAGAAAGCATACCCAGTCACAATGGGTAATTCACAATGAAAATCAATTTCTTGCAGCGCATTTTTTATCACGGTGTCAAGATTTCCAATGCACTTCGGCTCCCACCCAGAAAGATCCACAAAACGTGCGTTGATCCCAAGGCTTTTTAGTTTTAATGTGGTGTTATAAGCGCTGTGGGCTTCACCAATTGAAGAGAGAAATTCACGAATTTGAGGTAAATAATGCCGCAAGGTAAATTGCCCGTATTGGCAGGTCGCCAAAATATTTTCAATACAACGTTGAGCTTCATCCAAGCGCCCTAAAATAAAATTATCTGCGCGAATTCGATTTAAAGGGTCTGCAAAAATATGTTCATTGATGAGCAACATCCGTTGCTTTATATCAGCAATCCCTTCTTTCCAGTGTTCATCACGTTTCGCCACTTTTTGATAGATCCCGCCTTCACCGGTGCGTTTGCATTCAAGCAAGTCATCGGTGATCCCACTGTACGCAGAAACAACAAAAACACGGTTATACATGCATTTAGGGCGTAAGAAAATATTGTCCAGTACAACATCAAAGGCCGACATCGAAGTGCCACCTATTTTTTCAACGGTGTAGCTCATATTCACATCCTACAGATCAAGAATAAAAAGAAGGAAGTTCAATCAAAGAGAGGATAAACCCCGTTTTCGTCATGGGTTTCCATTCCTGTGATCGGCGGGTTAAACACACAGGCCATCACCATATCTTGACCTTTAAATGCTCGAAGGAGGTGTTCGTCATGCTGATTTAAAATGTAAAGGGTTCCTGGTTTTATGGGGTACGTTTTATCGTCAAAGACCTCAATCTCTCCTTCCCCACTGATGCAGTAAACAGACTCTAAATGGTTTTTATAATGTATGTGGGTTTCAGTACCGTCAAAAATCGTTGTAATATGAAAAGAAAAACCCATTTTATCTTCTTTTAATAATAAACGGACGCTTTCCCAGTTTTTCGCTTCGACTCGACGCTGCGATTTTTTACACTCTTCAAGGGTTCTTAGGATCATCATTTTTCCTTAAGATGCTTTACGGGTGATAAGTTGAGCGACTTCATCGGCTGCGCCCTTTAAAATACCCAATCCTAATTCAAGCTCTGAATGCGAAATTGTTAAGGGACAAAAAAACTTGATCACATCGTCATCCGGCCCTGCCGTTTCAATGATCATCCCTTTTTGAAAGCAAAGCGCTGCCAGCCTTTCTGCTGTCTCTCCATTTTTACATTGGATACCTTGCATCAAACCACGCCCTTTTCTTTTTTCAAAAAGAACAGGATAGGCTTCTCGCAATGCTTCAATTTCTTTTTTGATAAACAGCGCGCATTCCTCAATGTGTGTTTCTAAACGCTTGTCTTTCCAAAAGTATTCAATCGCGCGTGTGGCCGTCACAAACGCGTGATTGTTCCCTCGAAACGTTCCGTTGTGCTCACCTGGAGACCATTTATCCCATTTTGGTTTTAAGAGCACCAAGGCCATCGGTAATCCATAACCTGAAATTGATTTAGACAAGGTCACGATGTCAGGTTGAATGCCAGATGGCTCAAAACTAAAATAAGTGCCAGTACGTCCACAACCCGCCTGAATGTCATCAACAATCGTTAAAATTCCATGCGCTTTACAGAGTTTATCCAGCTTTTGAATCCAGGAAACCGAAGCCACATTCAGTCCACCTTCTCCTTGAACCGTTTCAAATAAAACGGCAGCAGGTTTATCTAAGCCACTTGAATTGTCTTCTAACATGGCTTTAAAAAGTGCCAATCCATCAATGTCTGCGTACCCTTCATAAGGAATACGAGTGATCCCACCTAAAGAAATACCCGCGCCCCCACGATGATGTTGATTTCCGGTGGCACTCAATGAACCCAAGCTGCAGCCATGAAATCCATTAGTAAAAGCCACAATATTGTTTCTACCCGTGACTTTTCGCGCCAATTTCATTGCCGCTTCTACAGCATTCGTCCCTGTGGGTCCGGTGAACTGCACTTTGTAATCAAGATTTCGAGGCGCCAAAATATGATGACGAAATGCGGTTAAAAATGCAGCCTTTGCATGGGTGTGCATATCCAATCCATGAGCAACCCCGTCGTTACAGATGTAATCAATCAATGCCTCTTTTAATACGGGGTGGTTATGCCCATAATTTAATGCGCCCGCACCCGCCAAAAAATCCAGGTATTCCACCCCCTTTTCACTCCTTAACCAACACCCTTTCGCGCTTGAAAAAATAACGGGAAAACGATTTGAATAGGTACGTACATTTGATTCTTGTGTCTGAAAAATATCCATAAATGCCTCGCTTCTTCAAAGTTGCGTTTTTAATGGGATCCGATAAAGGTATTCCGTTTCTTGTTTGCCTTTGAAATGGGCTTCTTTATCAAGAAATAATCTCACCGACCCATGATTTCCATACAATAAGTCCACTTTTTTAAATAGCTTCCAAGACGGGGTATTGTTTTGGGTTATTGTTGTTTCAAGCACTTCAATAAGTTGAAGATTTTCACGTTCTAAAAGGGATCTCAGCATCGAATACCCCAAACCTTCACCGCGCATTTGGGGAGAAACCGCCACTTGCCAAATAAACAGTGAATGCGGTTTTTCAGGATTTAACATTCCGGAAATAAAGCCGACAGTTTGACCTTTCGATTCAGCCAAAATGCTACTTTGATTAAAAAAAGAAGCTTGAAGAAAATTACAATACGGGGAGTTTTCGTCAAGGGGGGAACAATCTGAGATGAGATGATGAATACTGTGGCCATCTTGCAATTTTGGCGGGCGAAAAACACAATGTTTTTCTTTTTGATTAAAAGGCTTTTCAAGCCCAGGTTTCTTTGGTGTTCTGATATTCATCCGACCTCCATTTACTTAGAACTCTAAACATATTTCACATTAAAAGGATACACGCGAAAAGCTATATATCAAATTTACCGTTGTATTTTGCTCGAATTCTCATTCTTGATTTAATATTTATGCTTAGTGCTGTAAGTATTTTTAAGGGATTTTTGAACACAATGGCGGGTAAAATAATTAAATAAACAACAAAGAATTTTATTGAGTCTGTTGTTTTATCCAAACAATTTGAAGGTTCTTTATCCAAAACACTTGAAGATGCGCGCCTGCGGCAAACGAGTGAAGGCCCAGAGCATAGAACGACTCTGTGATTGATCTTAAGCGAGAGCAGCCAACGCCCACGTAGTTTCAAAGGCGACGGGTATACTAGACAAAAACAAAAGTCTCTGAACATAGGGGAACGATGTGATGGGGCTTTAAGTACGCCGCCACAGCGCATTTTCAAAGGTGAGAGATTAAGCAATCTCAAAATAAAACGAAATAGCGCGGACTATTGCTCAAGCGCTTCAAAAGGAATATGAAGGGCGTCGAGTGTCTCCAGTGCCGAAATGTCAAAAATAATGTTCGATCCCTCTAAATAACGTCTTAACATGTCGAGTAAAAACGTTGAAACATAACAACGAAATTGTTCTGTGCTCAATGTGCTTTTGGCTTTGACAATCACCCCCCAATCTCCTTCTTGCGCAGAAAGCCCTAAAGCCACCGCCCCTTCAACAAGGGTTCCACACGCCAAACCAATGTCCACATCCGCGTTATCACGAGACGCAGCGGCCATCGCCAATATAGCGGCAAGAGGATTATATTCTTCCATTATTACATCTGAAGAAGAGTTTAGAATCCAACCTTGTACCAAGGCATCACGTGTTGATTTTTCCTCTTGCAAAAGACTTGAAATATACCCACCCGAAAATTGTTCTGCAATGGCCAACGTCTTTCCTGAAGCGCTAAGACGCTCAGCAAGAGAGTGCAACATGGGTTTTTCCTCTCCCACGGTATAGTCCCCCAATACCCGTTTTACCTCGTTTATTACTCCTTTAATGTCAGAATGTTTTTCTGGATAAAAGATTTTGATTTCAATAAAAGGCAAGAATGAACGGTATCCTAGTTGATACCCAAAGGGGAGAGGAAGAGATTCAAATCGATCATTAAGAGAAGATTCGCTTAAACCGAAAGTATAAAAACGGTGAATGTCTTTTTTATCCAAATGGGGAAAAGCAACATGAAGCTTGGGTAATATTTCATTTTCAAACATAGATTTAAATTCAAAAGGCACCCCAGGGGTAAAAAAGAAAAGGCACTCCTTTAAGGTTGCAAAAAAACCGCAAGCCGTTCCCAGCGGATTATCCAACAAGACGGCCCCTTCAGGCAACATGGCTTGTTTGATGTTGCTTTTTGGCATTTCCCGGCCATTTTTTTCATACTTTTCTTTAAGGGCCGTCAACCAATGAACATTCAGCTCTAGCTCCACATTCATGGCCATCGCCATCGCTTGTGTTGTGACATCGTCCGTCGTCGGGCCCAAACCGCCATTAACAATCACAACATCAGAGACCTGACTGCAACGAAGAAGCTCAACAGCAATGTCATCGAGAGAATCCCCCACAGTCACACGTCGATGAAGCAAAAAACCTTCTTCAAAACAACGTTTAGACATCCAAGCCGCATTTGTATCAAGGATATCGCCATGCAGGACTTCTTCTCCTGTACTCAGCATTGCTACCCGAAGGATATTCTGTGTCACTGACGCCCCCTTTATCACACCAAATCAAAAACAAATGACCCACAAGTTGCTAACAACAAAGGGCTTCTGATGAACTTTTTTTCATTGAATAGAACAGAATGTGTTCCAAGTCGGTATTAAGATGCAATAAGTGTTCTTTTTTATAGAAATCGTCCCCTTTAGATTGATATCATGAACACATTGTCTAAATGACTCAACCCTTGTTACAGGACACTGTTTGATTTTTGTTTTTTTGATGCTTATCTATTTCATCTCAATGACGTTTTAATTTCAAGCACCACTTCTGTTCTATTGCCCGAATTTCGAACTGTAAAGTGAAAATATTTGGCTTTTTTGTGGAGATCCTCCGTGTACTATCGCTCAACGCTCGTAGCTGTATCTATGATCTTTGTTCAAACCACGTTTGCCTTTGAAGCATCACCTCTCAGTTTTGAGCAACAAGAAAACCAATATTTATCTCAAATTGAATATGCGCCATCTTTTTTACTTGATACTCCACTCGAAACCCCACAATCAGGCCTTGGCTTGAGCGAGGATGCGCCTTTAGAAAAGCATTTGTCTACATTTTCAGAAAAGAATTGGGATTATCTATTAGGACAAACCTACACCATCTTTGGCTTAAGTGTTGCCACAGTCGGATTAATGACCTTTCTGCCTGAAAGCATAACCAATTGGACAAGTGAAGACAGAGATTTCAGTAATCTTGCAAATAAATGGTGGGATAATGTCTCATCTGGACCGATTTGGGATAAAGACGATCATTACCTCAATTATGTAATGCACCCCTATTTTGGTGGCGTCTATTACACAGCGGCACGGCACGCAGGTTTTGATGAATTTGAATCTTTTTTGTATTCCTTTACCATGTCTACCTTCTTCTGGGAATACGGTGTTGAATCTTTTGCTGAAATCCCCTCCATTCAAGACATCATCATTACGCCCTTATTTGGTGCTGCCATGGGGGAATGGATGTACATTGTTGAGCAAGGTATTATTGCCAATGACAGTGAAGTATTAGGTTCAAGCTCTTTAGGAAACGTAAGCCTTTTCTTTTTAAACCCTGTTGGCCATATCCACTCTTGGGTTTCAAACCTTTGGGGCAATGATACCGAAGTCAGCATGAGTTATGTTCCCTGGTTCAGTCATCACGAAGCAGCTGAATTCGCAATAGACTCAGGAGCAAACTACGACAGTCAATTTATAGGTATGGAAATTAGCTTAAAATTTTAACACCTTTAAAAAATGCCAATTTGCTCATTCTTTGCCTTTTTATGTCCGCGCTAACGTTGAAAATACGTTAGCGCAGAATCAAGCCTCCTCCTCACTCGCCTGAGCTCGCTCTTTATAAAGACTCAACCCCCTGAAACAAACGTTTTTTTCGTATTTAAATTTTAATTTATCCAAAACAGTTAACGTTGCCTGTAAGCAGCAAACAACTGAAGCCCCTGAGCATAATAGATGGATTGTGTGATTGGGCAAAAAGAGCGTAACCAACACCCACGAAGCTTCAATTACTTTGGGTATATCAGAATGATGAAAGTACATTAGAAAATTTCAACATAACTTCGAAGTGAAAGCGAAGGCAAGATATTTTGTGCCGTTCGAAGCATTCTTTCTTCATGCCAAAAACAAGGAATTCACCTTCAACGGCACTTCTTCTGCTTTGTGCAGGGCATTGCCAAATCTTTTTTCAAGCTGAATACTTAGCCATTTTTTCTTAACAAAAAACAGAAATCAAATGAATATCAATCCCCTTTCAAGAACACAAAGAACACTCCCCGAATGAATTATTTCGAGTGACACGCAGGAAAGGAGAGAAAAGCATTACGTTAGGTTAATTTTTAACTAAAATCGAAAAACACGCTGTAAAATGAACCAGAAAAAAAATCAGACATATAAATGTCCATTTTTAAGCTTGATGATGTAAGTACATGACTTCGTTAAAGATGAGAAATACTGCGATTAAGCTATGGCACACATTTTCAACGAGAAATGCATATGTTAAACCCACCAAAAAAAATAATACCGTTATGCTTATTGTTAAATGAATTCCTTTCAATCCGTTTTTATTTCAACAAGGTACGTTATCCTAATTTATGAATATTGCCTTAATTGTTGGTTTATGCATCATTCTTCTTGCCTTGATTGTTGGGTTCAACATCATGGCTCAACAAAAACAGCGCATTGAAACATCTAAGCGACAAGAAATGTCAAAATACATCACTGTCATTGATGCCACTGAAGAGCTGCTTGGAAACGCAAATAATTTACCTTACAGTGCAACCTTGCTGGTCTGTCTAAATCAAAAAATATTAGACACCTTAAAGACCATGTCCGAAATAGACCAAAACGACAACGCAATATCCCAAAGAATTGCCGATCTGAAATCTCAAATTCAGCAAATAAGGCAAGCCTACCAAAATAAAGAATCCACGTCCTTTCGCGTTCCGAACTCTGACCGTGAAGCGATATCAATGCTTAAACTCGTCAAACGCTTACGAGCGGTGATCAAAGCGGAACACACGAAAGGCCGCTTAACAACCCAAGCTTTTGTTGGTGAAAATGCACGCCTTGAACAAATGCAAATGAAAATTAATATAGAGAATGTCTTAAAACGCGTAGACGATGCAAAAATAAAGAACCAATTAGGTACAGCGCAACAACTGGTAAAAAAAGCACTCGATGTTGTCAGCTCAAAAAACGATCCTTACTGCAATTCTGCAAAAGAAAATTTAAACGCCATGCTGAATGAAATCACGGGCAGTTTAAATAAAAGCTACAACGATGCGAAGCCAAAAGTTGAAGAAAACAAAGAGCTTGACGAACTTTTTGCACCTAAAAAGAAATGGTGATCATGGCTCTCTCATTGTGTGTCTATATTTTATCCAACCCACGTTGACCTAATAGCCCTCTTTGACACGAGAGGCTTGTTGGACGCACACTGAAGGCCCAATCAGAGAATCTATGTATGCTTAGGCTTTTCATTCTTTTCGCCTATCTGCATCATCAGATATCTAAGGGGTTAGAACATAGAGAAATATTCACGTTTATTGTAGTTTTATGATAGAGAGCAACATGTTTCTTACACAATAAAAAAGCTTGATAGGCTTCCCTATCAAGCTTTTTTATTGATCTCATGGATTAGGCTTTTTTAACACACATGACGGAATACACTCCGTTCTTAAAATCTGTTCCTTCCGTTTCTTTTTCAAAACCTGGAAATTCTTTATCCCAGATTTCAAGACTTTTTAAATATTTAATTTGTGGACTATTTTCATTTCCAAAACTTTCACCCGACATCAGCATAGGAATTCCAGGAGGATAAGGGATCACCGCATTCGCCGCAATCCTTCCTTTCAATTGATAGGAAGGGACCATTTCTACATTGTTGGCCACAATTTCGTTATACGCCGCTCTCGGTGTCATCATCGCTTCAGGCAAAGCTTCATACGCCGCGTTCAATAATTCACCTGGGTTATGCTTTTTAAGGTATTCAAATATTTTATGTCCTAGATCTTTAAGACCGAGCGACGCATATACCTCAGGAAATGCACTAACAAGATCTGGTAACGCTTTTTCTAATGGGGTATTTTCATCATAATGACGTTTAAAACCCATCAAGGTATTGACCAAAGTCGCCCATTTTCCTTTAGTAATTCCCATCGAAAAAAGAAACATCACTTGAAAATCAGTTGTTCGTGTTGGCACAATCCCAAAACGGTCCAGATACAAGGTTACAAGCGCAGCAGGCACTCCCGTTTCTAAAAGTTGACCGTCATCCCCCATTCCTGGAGATAAAATACTGACTTTGATGGGATCCAACATGCACCAATTATCTGGCATATTTTTAAAACCATGCCAATTGTCTTCAGGGTGCATCACCCAAGCATCTTGACTTTCGCACAGTAAATCCGCGGGTACATCTTCAAAAGCATAAATTTTGCCCGTCAGAGGATCTTTTACCTCTTCGGCATTCCAAGGTTTAAAAAACCAATCATCCTGTTCATTAAACTCACGTCTTAACCGACTCATTGCTTGGCGAAAATCGACCGCTTCTCGTATCACTTCAAGAGTGAGAGAATGCCCACGATTACCATCCATCATCGACGCTGCAATATCATTTGAGGCACAAATTGCATATAGAGGCGATGTGGTCGCGTGCATCATATATGCTTGATTGAAGCGTTCAAAGTTTATTGATCCTTTTCCATTTCTCACATGAAGATAAGAGCCTTGAGAAAGCGCATTGAGCAATTTGTGAGTTGAATGCGTCGCAAACACTGTGGGTCCTTCTGAATTATTTTCAGGCTCACCGCGCATTGCAAAATGGTTTTCATAAATAGGATTAAATCGTGCATAACCATACCAAGCCTCATCAAAATGTATTCGATCACAACAATCGGCAAGCAAGTCTTGTGCACGCTTGGCATTATAACAAAGTCCATCGTAGGTACAGTTTGTTAAAACAGAATACACAGGTCGTTGATGGGCAATCATCTTAGTCAAAGTTCCTTGCTTCGCTCTTTTTTCTAAAGCATATTTATCCAATTGATCGGGATAAATAGGACCAATAATCCCATAACGATTTCGAGTTGGGATTAAATACACAGGCAATGCCCCCGTGATCATTAAACCTTGCTCGATTGATTTATGGCAATTCCTATCACAAATCACTAAATCGCCTTCTTTCATACATGCAGACATAATGGTCCGATTTGAACCTGACGTGCCTGTCACCAAAGAATAAGATTGATGTGCGCCAAAGACTTTCGCAGCGTAACGCTCACTTTCTCCAAAAGCCCCAGAATGATCAAGCAAAGAGCCTAAACCCGCCCGTTCAATGCCCATGTCTGTTCGAAAAAGCCCTTCACCATAAAAATCATGAAATTGCTCTCCGGCGGGCGTTTTTGTAAACCCAACACCACCTTGGTGTCCAGGGGCGGCCCATGAATATTCATGAATATCATCGTATTTCATCAAGGCAGACATCAAAGGAGGTAAGAGTTGTTCTCTATAGCGTTTCATCGCAGCAATCGCACGCCCTGCAATAAAGTCAGACGTGTCTTCAATAATCCAAGCAAATTCATTTACTTTTTCCATCATTTCTCGTGTTACATGCAAAGTGATTTTTTTACGCTCTGCCAATAAAAAAACGGGAACACCTTGCTGACGTCGATTTAATTTATCAATTAATATATAAAAACGTTCATTTTCTTCTGATTGCGACGCACTCATCGTGGAGGTGAGCATTAAGCAATCAATGGCCGTGTTCGCATAAATAATGGAATAACAATCATCAAAACTCGTTGCGATATTTACCGTGGCGCCATTATCTTCAAGTTCAGAAACCAACCTGTTAATTGCTTTTCCTATCACACCGTCTTTGTGTGTTTCTTCTAAAATAAGAACATTTAATTTTTTCCCGTAACCTTTCATATCCGCACTCCAATGTAAACGCTTTCGGTAAATAATTATCTTCATTCACACATAAACGGACTTTAGAAAAAACAGAAGGAGACCATCGTTGCAATAAAGATATAATACAAATTTCAATCAATATTGGATCATTCTTGCTTGTTAAAATCACAGATCAGATT
>CAMRDW010000106.1 GCA_947041315.1 uncultured Enterovibrio sp. | reverse complement strand
TGATACTCTGGTGCGCTTACACATTGGGCTAGAAGATGTGAATGATTTAATTATTTAATTATTTAATTATTTAATTATTTAATTGCTGATTTAGAAGCTGGTTTTAAAAGAATCAAAACGTCATAACGAATAGAAGTTACACTCTAACAAACGGTAAAATTCTTTAATTCATTGGACTTGACTCCTTTATTTCAGGAAGGTAAGTCCAATGTTGTTTTTTATTACATCCTCATACCCACGTTGACTTTTTTACCTACAAAATAAAACCAAATTGAGAAAGGAATAAAAAAGAGATTCAGGACGGTGGTTAAATTCAAACCGAACCCCTCTTGAATCAGAGGCCTTAAAGTTTCAGTGGAAACATGAACATTGAAGCCCATAAAAATAGCATCAATACACAATCCCGTGGCCAAAATTGCAATAAACAAAAGGAAAACCATCCATCGAGCAGGGCGTGCCCCGTAATATTTTGAATATACTCGCATCATCGGAATAGTTAATACGTCAGCGAGAATAAAACCGATAACGCCACCAAAAGAAATTCCACCATGCCAAAGCGCTGCGGCGAGCAAAAGGTTTCCAACAGAGCATACATAAGCAATGACAGCAACGCCAATACCAATCAGCACGTCAAGAAATGAATGTATCAAAGGAGGAAGACCTACATCAGGGCTGATAAAAAGTGCGTGCCATCCTTGAAGAGGAACGATGGCGATTAATATGGAAGAAACCACGACACCAATCAATATTTCTTTGCCAATCATGCTTAGATCCATATTAAATAAACTTGCAGCTTGAATTAATTTGTTATGTTTTCTCCGTGTTTTTTTCTCTTCTGAAGAAGGAAGGGCGTCTTTTTCGCTTTCCATTGTTTTCATGTCCATTCCACAATCACTCATAGAAGAGGATTCTTGGGATTCTTCTTCTATTTTTTTTCTTAACGCTATTTCGAGTTTTTTGGGATAAAAGAAGTGAAAAAGAAAAGAAACAAAAGTAATAAGAAGTAAGCCCCCTAAAATTTCTCCCCACAGAAATGTCCAGCCAAGTAATGCGATTAAAACAATAAACATTTCAATAATAAGATTAGTGCTGGACACTAAAAAAGCCATTGCATTAGCGAGTGTGGCTTTTTTTACTAAAAGGGTATGAGAAATAGATGCTGCAGCATAAGAGCAAGAAGAGGAGAGCATTCCTAGTAATGTTGAAAATGAAATACTCTTTAAATTGGTACTTCCAAGGTGTTTGATGACGGTTTCAATGGGAAGTTGACCACGTATAAATGACGAAAGAATCAAACCAAAAGCCAATGGCCAATATATTTGCCAAACCATATTAAATAAAACATCCAAAATGTGGAGAAGGATAGGAGGGCTATTCATTGTTATATTTCTCAATTTATATGGAACTAAGATCATTGAGAGTAGTTCTTTTTGATTCAGGCTCTGTTTCAAAAAAGAGTATTCGTATTAGAAAAGCATTTATATTTACGCTAGTGGCTCAGATCCTGTCTCTTCGTCACATCTCAAACTAAAACGCCAAAAATCATTGGACCTCATTCTATTTATTCATAAAATCGAACGCTTTTCCAAGAAGGTATTCCTTTAGTAAATGTATATTTAATAAAGAGGCGCTGATATCCCCTCAATTAAACGGTTCTCTTTTTGCTACAAGTGAAACTTTGGTCAATAAACAAGCCATTCGAACAATAATGAGTCAGAATTAGATTCGAAAAGATGTGACTAAGATACAGGGCTAACACCCGCGCAGTTTCAAAAACGAGAGCGATAAAAAAACAAAAACAACCCTCAACACAATTTGAATACAGGCCCGTTGATCTTCCTTTACTTCACTTCAAACAAAATGCACACTCTTTCATATTTCTTTTTTAAAGCCGCCCCTAAAAGGACAAACAAGATGACCAAAGTGATCCATACAGAAAACGCGCCTGCCGCCATCGGACCTTATATTCAAGGCATTGATCTTGGAAGCATGGTGATGACATCAGGGCAAATCCCAGTGAACCCAAGCACAGGAGAGGTTCCAGAAAACATAGCAGACCAAGCGCGCCAATCTCTTGAAAACGTGAAAGCCGTTATTCAGGCTTCAGGATTGAAAGTCAGTGACATTGTAAAAACGACGGTTTTTGTTAAAGACTTAAATGACTTTGCCGCCGTCAATGCGGTTTATGGCGCTTTTTTTGATGAGCATGACGTCCAAAATTATCCAGCTCGCTCTTGTGTTGAAGTCGCTCGCTTGCCCAAAGACGTCGGCATTGAAATCGAAGCCATTGCGGTTCGTCGTTAAACTCTCTGCTTTTTTTCAAATATGCCCGTCGCCTTTGAAACTGCGTGAGTGTTGGCAGCTCTCGTTCTGACCAATCACAGAGTAAATCTATGTTCAGGGCCTTCACTCGTTTGCCGCCTACAAGCATCTTGGGTATAAACGCAAAAAAAAAGATGCTTGTTTTAGGAAGGGATTTCCTTTCAACATGCATCTTTTCTCAATGACGACCCCATATACCCGTCGCCTTTGAAGCCCCAAATTGTTGGCGGAGTCTTCAAATATCTTGGGGAAAACGCGCTTTGTTAGACTTTCACCGTTTGAGCATTTAAGGCTGCCACTTCAAGATCCAACTCCACAATCCTTGCCGCCATTATCTCATGGCAACGCGCCGATAATTTACGCACGTCTTCTTTTTTCATGCCCTCAGTTGAAATCGGATCAAGGATTTCCACAATCACATGCCCATTCTTTCTTTTAAATGGATTAACGTGCTGAGTCGAACTGCAAACAACAGGCACAATAGGAACTCCAGCTTGTATTGCGGCATGAAAAGCCCCCGCTTTAAAAGGGAGCAAACCCCGTCCACGAGAACGCGTGCCTTCTGGAAACATCCAAATAGAAACATGACGCTCTTTTATTTTATCAACCACTTGATTGATGGTGCCCACGGCTTTGCTGCGGTTATTTCTATCAATTAAAATATTGCCACTGAGCCAATAAATAAGCCCAAAAAAGGGAATAAACAACAGGCTTTTTTTCCCAACCGTTACAACTCCTGGGCGCACTGCATTCGAGAGGGTAAGCAGATCCCAATTATTTTGGTGATTCGCAATATACACCCCTGTTTTCACGTCTTTCGAAATATCGGACTCACGCACACTCAAGGTCATTCCAAATAAAGAAGAGACCTTGCCAAAAATATGGCTTAAATGATAAACGTGTTTTGGGTTTCTCGGGCTAAACAGAAAATAAATAAAACTCAAAACAAACACAAGACTTGCAAACACTGTCACCAGCAAAATGCGCAATACAAAATACATTTTTTTCTCCTAGAGCAAGCCCTTAGTAAAAAGGGAAAAAGACTTGTTCGATATATACCCGTCGCCTTTAAAGATGCAAGGGTTTTAGCAACACACTCCAAACCCAATCACAGAGTCCATCGATGTTTAAGCGCTTTTCGTTCTTGCGCCGACCTGCATTTTCAAATACCAGGGGTAAAATGGCCAATAAAAAGGCTTGCCCTCTCAAAAAGAGGGCCATTCTTTTATTCGCTGTCCTTCAGAGCCTCATTGTCACTTTCATTCGATAAAGAAACCTCAATCTCTGTCACCCGCTGCAATCCTCGGGGTAACATGGCCCCGCGTCGGCCCCGCTCCCCTCTGAAATGATCAAGATCTAAAGGTTTTAAAGAAAGCTTTCGCTTGCCTGCATGCAAGGTCACCGTCGCATTGGGTGGGATCACGCAAAGATGCAGTAGCAGCTCTTCTCGTGATCTTGCTCTGGCTGAAGGAATGTTAATGATTTTATTGCCTTTTCCTTTTGAAAGCTGAGGAAGCTCGCTGATAGGAAAAACCAACATTCGTCCTTCATTGGTAATGGCAAGAATATCATCAGTTTCAATACGACTCACACGCTGCGGAGGCATGACTTGCGCTTCTGGGGACAAATTTAATAATCCCTTACCGCTTCGGCTTTTAGAGAATAAATCTTCATGCTTACAAACAAAACCATACCCCGCATCAGATCCCATCAAGATCCAATGTTCATTTTCACCCATCAGGACATGACGAATCGAGGTTCCAGGCGTCACATTAAGGCGGCCAGTTACGGGTTCACCTTGGCTTCGCGCAGAAGGCAAGGTATGAGACTCAAGGGCATAGCTTCTCCCATCGCTTCCGATAAGCACGGCCGCTTGGCTGCTTTTTCCTCTCGCTGATGCCAAGAAACTGTCCCCAGATTTAAAGCTCAAGGAGCTCGGGTCAAGATCATGGCCTTTTGCATGACGCAACCAACCTTTGTCTGAAAGCACCACAGTGATAGACTCACTTTGTACCAAATCACGCTCCGTCATGGCTTTCGCTTCAGCCCGCTCAACAATCGGAGAGCGGCGATCATCCCCATAACTTTTCGCATCCGCTTCAATTTCTTTTTTCAATAAGCTGTTGAGACGTTGCTCTGAACCCAATAATTTTTCAAGCCTTTCACGCTCTTTATTGAGTTCATCTTGCTCTGCGCGAATTTTAATTTCTTCAAGCTTTGCCAACTGACGCAATTTTATTTCTAAAATGGCTTCCGCTTGCTTTTCACTTAAACCAAAACGCTGAATAAAAGCCTCTTTTGGCTTGTCTTCATTACGAATGATCTCAATGACTTCATCAATGTTTAAATAGGCGACCAACAAACCTTCAAGCAGGTGTAAACGCACCAAAATTTTGTCTAAATGGTATTGCAAACGACGGCGCACTGTCAGGCGACGGTATTCCAGCCATTCGTTCAAGATTTGAACCAAGCCTTTCACTTGAGGGCGGGCGTCTAAACCAATCATGTTGATGTTAACGCGATAGCTTTTTTCAAGATCCGTTGAAGCGAAAAGATGGCTCATTAACTGATCGCAATCGATACGATTTGAACGCGGTACAATCACAATCCGTGTTGGGTTTTCGTGATCAGACTCATCACGAAGGTCATCCACCATAGGCAGTTTTTTCGCGCACATTAAGCCCGCAATTTGTTCCAGCAATTTTGCACCGGAAACTTGATGCGGCAATGCGGTCACGACAATTTCGTTGTTCTCTTTATGCCAGCATGCCCGCATTTTGATGGAGCCTTTCCCGTCCCGATACATCTTTTTTAATTCTGTTTTCGGGGTGGTAATTTCAGCTTCCGTCGGATAATCAGGGCCTTGAACATATTCAAGAAGGCTGTCCAAATCCATGTTGGGGGCATCAATCAAAGCCAATAACGCATTCGCAATTTCGCGCACATTGTGCGGTGGAATGTCCGTCGCCATGCCGACAGCAATCCCCGTCACGCCATTGAGCAAAATATGCGGTAATCGCGCGGGCAAGGATTTTGGCTCTTTGAGTGTGCCATCAAAATTAGGCTGCCAATCGACAGTCCCAAGCCCCACTTCACTCAGCAATATTTCAGAAAAGCGCGACAAACGAGACTCGGTATAACGCATCGCAGCAAAGGATTTAGGATCATCCGGTGCGCCCCAGTTTCCTTGTCCGTCAACCAAGGGATACCGATAAGAAAAAGGCTGTGCCATCAAGACCATTGCTTCATAACAGGCCGAATCACCATGGGGGTGATATTTACCTAAAACATCCCCAACAGTCCGCGCCGATTTCTTGTATTTGGCGGTCGCCGATAAACCCAGCTCTGACATTGCAAAAATAATACGTCGTTGAACCGGTTTTAAACCGTCACCAATAAAAGGCAAAGCGCGGTCCATGATGACGTACATTGAATAATTGAGGTAGGCGTCTTCGGTAAACTTGCGCAAAGGAAGTTGTTCCACACCATCATAAATCACATCCGTCATAGCAAACGCCCATCTGTATTTGTTTTGTTAAGCTTCAATTCGTTAAGCCTCACTCAAATCCGCCATGTCCCCTTTGGCTTGCAGCCAATGACGACGATCTTCTGCTCGTTTTTTCCCAAGCAACATGTCCATCATTTGATCCGTGTCTTCATGGCTGTCAATCGTCAACTGCACCAAACGACGCGTATTCGGATCCATCGTGGTTTCACGTAACTGAAGCGGATTCATTTCACCCAAACCTTTAAAGCGCTGCACATCAATTTTGCCGCGTTTTTTGCTTAAGCTTTCTAAAATTCCGTTTTTTTCTGCGTCATCTAAGGCATAAAAAACGTCTTTCCCACAATCAATTCGATAAAGCGGTGGCATGGCCACATACACATGCCCTGCAGTGACCAAGGCTCTAAAATGCTTAAAAAAGAGCGCGCAAAGCAAGGTGGCAATGTGCAAACCGTCTGAGTCCGCATCCGCCAGAATACAGACTTTCCCATAACGTAACTCGCCTAAATCATCGCTATCAGGATCAATGCCAAGGGCAATGGAAATATTGTGAACTTCTTGAGAGGCCAAAACTTGATCAGCCGAGACTTCCCAGGTATTCAAGATTTTACCGCGAAGGGGCATAATGGCTTGAAACTCACGGTCTCGCGCTTGTTTTGCAGAGCCGCCCGCCGAGTCCCCTTCCACCAGAAAAATTTCGGTTCGGGATAAATCTTGCAAAGAACAATCGGTCAATTTACCCGGTAAGGCGGGGCCTGATGCCACTTTTTTTCGCACCACTTTTTTTGCCGCACGCATACGACGGTGGGCGTTTGATATGCAAATTTCAGCCAATAATTCAGCCAATTGTGGTCGCTCATTGAGCCATAAACTGAACGAATCTTTTACAACACCCGACACAAACGCAGCGCATTGACGCGATGAAAGGCGCTCTTTGGTTTGCCCTGCAAATTGAGGGTCTTGCATTTTTACAGACAAAACGTAAGCGCAGCGATCCCAAATGTCGTCCGCGGTCAGTTTCACGCCGCGGGGTAACAAATTACGAAATTCACAAAATTCGCGCATCGCATCCAAAAGCCCTTGGCGTAAACCATTGACATGGGTTCCACCTTGAGGTGTCGGGATCAAATTCACATAACTTTCACAAATTAAATCCCCCCCTTCCGGCAACCAAATCAACGCCCAATCCACGGCCTCATTGGGGGCTTTAAATTCTCCGACAAAAGGCTCAGGCGGAAGTAATTCGTACCCTTTAACGCCTTCTGCGAGGTAGTCTTTTAAGCCATTTTCATAACACCAAACAAGGGTTTCATTCGTATTTTTGTCTGTAAAAACAATTTCAAGGCCGGGGCACAAGACCGCTTTGGCTTTTAAAATGCTTTTTAAGCGCGTGACTGAAAACTTTGGAAAATCAAAATACGTTTCATCCGGCCAAAATCGGACGCGTGTCCCTTTGGCTCGGCGTCCACAGGTGCCAGTGACGCGCAGCTCTTCTGCCTTATTGCCATTTTCAAACGCCATTTCATAAAGCTGACCGTCACGCTTTACCGTGACCTCCACTCTTTTTGACAAGGCGTTAACAACAGAGATCCCAACACCGTGCAAACCACCGCTAAACTGATACGATTTATTGGAAAACTTTCCACCAGCGTGGAGTTTGCAAAAGATCAGTTCAACACCTGAAATGCCTTCTTCTGGGTGAATATCAACAGGCATTCCTCGCCCATCATCAATCACCTCAAGAGAAAGATCATCATGAAGAATGATTTCTATTTTTCGTGCATGCCCTGCCAATGCTTCATCAACACTGTTGTCGATAACTTCTTGACCAAGGTGATTGGGACGTGTCGTGTCTGTATACATGCCCGGGCGCCGACGCACCGGATCAAGGCCATTGAGGACTTCAATGGAACCCGCATTATAAACTTGCTCTGTCATAGATGATTTTTTTCATGTAGTCGATGAGGCTTAAAAAGGGGCCTTTCTACGCCCCAAATAAAGTCATCTTGTAAGTTAACGAGATCTCTGGCTGATGATAAAAAGTTTCAACGAGACAAACAGATTTTGCTAACAAGGCATTTATCTGGCGGTTCAATCAAAGTGCCAAGAAATGCACTATTTGTGCACAATACCTGTCAAAACCGACAAAAGCATGGTTTCCTTCAGGTTCAACCGTTTGTTTACAGCGTTGATATTGCATAACGGCGTCTCGGTAATCAAGCACTTCATCGCCCATTTGTTGCAGCAACCAAATACGTTCAGGATATTGAATAGAAAGAGATTCAAAGGATTTAAGTTCATCCACATGGCGTTGTACCAAGGTGTATTTTTCACCCGTATAAGGGTTTTCCTGGGGCCCGAGATGATTTAACAGCAAGGCGTAAGGTTTTACTGCAGGGTTCACCACAACAGCGCGAAAACCGTAGCGTTCATGAAGCCAAGTAGACCAATACCCTCCAAGCGAACTGCCTAGCAAACCGATACGGTATTTGGCAATATTCTTTTCAACAAGCTGTTCAAGCTGTTTTGCCGCGTCGCAAGGGTAACAAGCCAAGCAGGGAACTTCCAGTTTTATATCAGGCCGATTCGCCTCACACCACTGCGTTATTTTCTGAGCTTTAACGGATAAATGTGAACTATTAAAACCATGAACATAAAGCAGCATTGACGGCATTTTCAATATCCTGATGATGTCATATC
This sequence comes from uncultured Enterovibrio sp., assembly GCA_947041315.1. GTDB lineage: Bacteria > Pseudomonadota > Gammaproteobacteria > Enterobacterales > Vibrionaceae > Enterovibrio. The sequence goes on along the minus strand of CAMRDW010000106.1, from coordinate 3,532 downwards.
GGGTTGAAAATCATCGCCAAAAACACGTCCAACCTGAGTGGTAATCTGCCCATTGGAATGCAAATAAATTTCACGCCAACCGGGATTAATAGGGTCTAACGTAAACCGATTAGAACGAGGCGCAAATTGCATGCACGTTGAAGGAGAAGCCAGCAGGCGACAACCTTGATGAACCATGTCTAAAGCCTGATGAACATGACCACAAACCACCCCTTTTATTTTCTTATTTTCACCCACTAAAGCCCAAAATGCGTCCTGATTTTTTAAGCCATGCTGATCCAGCCAAGCACTCTTCACAGGCAAAGGATGATGATGCAATAACACCAAGGTATTACGCTCAGGGTGAGAATTTAGAGCTTCTTTAAAAATGTTTAATTGCGAGGAGGACAGCATTCCGTAGGGAACCTGTTCAACTTGACTGTCCAAAACCAACAACTGCCAATGATCCCCTAATAGCGCAATATCACACCGGATCAATGACGGGGTATCAAAAACAAGCTTCATTTTATCTTGTTGGTCATGATTGCCCGGCAACCAATAGCAAGGCTGAGTCCAGCGCGCGAGGGTTTGAGCAAAAAATTGGTATGAGGCCCGGCTGTGATCTTGAGAAATATCTCCTGTTGCGATAATGGCGTCAAATTCGATACGTTGCTTTTGAACTTCATCCACAACCGCCAAAAAGCTGTCTGCTGTATTTACACCTAACAAGCAGGCTTGAGGGTCTGCAAAAAGATGCGTGTCTGTTATTTGCAACAACCGAACCGTTTGGCTGTGCCTTTTAAGTTGATGAGAAATCCGCAAAGTTTTCAAAATCCTGTAAAAATATGATGCGCTTTAAATTCAGAAGCCGAAGGTATTAAATCTCATTATGTTATTTTTTGCTTTGTCATTTCGCAAGCAATGCACCAAGCAATTACAAAAAAGACATTGATTTGCCTTTCTAAATCACCTTGATGTATATCGATGTTTGGATAATCATAGCGTGGCTTTATACGAAAAATCTGTTAACTGCGACACAGCTCAGCCACGCGTGCGTCTTCGAATAACATGGATATATTTGAAACGCGATGCCGTGAATATTATAAACACAAGAAGCCCTCAACTTCAGAAGTTTGAGGCATTAGCTTTAACAAGTTAACAAAATTGTTTTTTAATATGCACACAAGTGCATCTTAATGAAGCCAGCCCTTTCTACCCAAAACACAGGACCTTATGCGCCTGCGGCAAGTGAGTGAAGCCCCTCTAAAATACAAAAAAACTCATTTGCCTTGCCAAGTCCTTCTGTTCGCATCGACATTCAAAGCAAGCCACTGCAATGCAATAATCGAGGCGGCATTTTCAATGCGTCCCTCTTGCAACCATGCCATGGCTTTCTCACGCGCGACAACATGCACAAGGATATCTTCGCCTTCCTCCTCCAAACCATGCACCCCTTGGGCTTTTGACGCATCAATAAGACCAAGATAAAGATGAATTCGTTCAGAGCATCCCCCAGAGCTCGACAAATAAGGGAAGATAGGCAGCAAAGTTTGAACGCAAATCCCCGCTTCTTCGCTTGCTTCTCGAATTGCAACGTCCTGAGGTGAGTGATTTTCGTCCATCATTCCTGCAATAATTTCAAGCTGCCACGGGGGAGAATTCGCCAAAATCGCCCCAGCCCGGACTTGCTCAATCAGCACCACGTCATCCGTCAGAGGATCATAAAGAAGCAGCGCGACCGCGTCTCCACGCTCAAAAACTTCTCTGGTCATCAAATCACTCCAACCCCCACAGAACAAACGATGAGTAAATGAAATTTCACGTATCTTAAAATACCCATCATAAACATCATTGATCTTATCAATCTGGATGTCTTTTAAATCAAATTTGAAATTGTCTGTCATAAGCGAGCTCAATCTTGCTATCCTATTTTGTGCTGTCTCAGTTATGCAATCAAAAAACAAGTCTTATAGACTAGAGATTGCACATTTTTTTTAATGTCATTAAAGTGTGTGGTTTCAAAAACCTAATATTATTAATAAACCTCCATAATGTCAGCTCCGTGTAAGCCATCATGGTTTACAATAGGTCCGATACTTTTTGGAAATATATTTGATGACGACACGCTCAGGGACCACTGACATGAAAAAATTGCTTCCCTATTTTATCGGATTTGCTTTAGGCACACTGGCACCTTTAGTCGGTGCTGATGATTTAATCGAAATTTACGAACAAGCCAAACAAAGCGATCCTCAACTACTGCAATCAAGTGCCACCCGCGACGCCGCTTTTGCCGCCATAGAAACTTATCGCGGCGTCTTGCTTCCACAGATTAACCTAAACGCGGGCTATAACATCAGCAAAAACAGTGAAGCAAAGGTTGGCGGTCTTTCTGATACAAGCAACTTGACGGCAGGCGTCGATCTTAGCCAAGAACTTTTTAATCGCAATAGCTGGATAAACCTTGATATTGCAGAGCTCACAGCACGTCAAGCCGATGCTGTTTACGCCGCTGATCAACAAGCTCTTATGCTAAGAACATCCACGGCTTATTTTAATGTTCTTCGTGCGATGGACGATCTCATCTTTATTCGTGCAGAAAAAACAGCGGTAGGCCGCCAACTTGAGCAAACAAAACAACGTTTTGAAGTCGGCCTTTCCGCCATCACGGACGTCCATGATGCTCAAGCCCAATACGACTCTGTCTTAGCGCAAGAAATTATCTTCGAAAACCAAGTGACCAACAGCCATGAAGAGCTGCGTGAAATAACAGGCCAGCTTCATACGAACCTCAGCGTCTTAAACACCAAAACCTTCTCGGCAAGCCGTCCAAAAGAAATCATTGAATCTTTGGTCAGCCAATCTCAAGAAAAGAATTTAAGTCTTCTGGCTTCTCGTATCAGCCGTGATGCGAAGAAAAAACAAATCAGCCTTGCCGAAGCAGGACTTCTGCCTTCATTGACCTTCAATGCAGGCTATGGATACACAGACCAACAGAACAACACAGATTCAAGCCGTGACATCAGTAATAATGAGCTCACAGGCGGCATTAACTTTAACATGCCCTTATACCGTGGCGGCACCATCAGAGCGGGCATCAAAGAAGCGCAATTTAACTTCGTGGCTTCCTCAGAAGCCTTAGAAGGGGCATACCGCAATACAATAAAAAATGTGCGTGCATTTTATAACAACATCAATGCAAGCATTGGCGCGCTGCGAGCCTACGAGCAAACCGTTATTTCTGCTCGCTCGGCACTTGAAGCTACAGAAGCTGGATTTGAAGTGGGTACCCGGACCATCGTTGATGCATTAGATTCGACGCGTCGTCTTTATGATGCAAACCGTAATCTGTCTAATTCACGTTATGATTACATCCTTAACGTACTTCAACTCAATCAATCCGTGGGCACACTCAGTGAAAATGATCTTGTTGAAATAAACAAAGGCCTAATCGCTTCCCCTTCAAAGTAATCCCTTTCTGTTCCCGTTTTGTCGAATTAGATATATTTGAAAAACAAAAAAACCACCTTAGATTAGGTGGTTTTTTTTCAGC
>CAMRDW010000105.1 GCA_947041315.1 uncultured Enterovibrio sp. | reverse complement strand
AACATGATGTAATAACATGATGTAATAAAAAGTTCAGCGCGCTATACCCGTCGCCTTTGAAACTGCGTGGGTGTTGGCAGCTCTCGCTCAGGCCAATCACATAGTCTCTCTATGCTCAGGGCCTTCACTCGTTTGCCGCAGGCGCGCACCTTCAAGTGTCTTGGGCAGATGTTAGCGCGCTGTTTTTTTAAAGCGAATAAGACAAATTTAAAGCATTCAAATAAATGTATTTAAGCGTGGCTGTATTGGTCTTTGTTCTCTAGCCAGCGTTTGATGATGGCTTTGGCATTTTCGGGGTAGCGCTCATGAAGATAAAGTGCCATTTTTTGGACCTCAGGAATGAGCTTTTGATCTCGGACTAAATCGGCGATTTTGAATTCTGCCATGCCGGTTTGTTTTGTGCCCAGAAGCTCTCCGGGGCCTCGAATTTCTAAATCGCGCTCCGCAATAATAAAGCCATCGGTGTTTTCACGAAGCACCCCTAAACGTTGTGTTGCCGTTTTTGATAAGGGGGCATGGTAAAGCAAGACGCAATGGCTCACGGCTGTACCTCTTCCTACTCGACCACGAAGTTGATGCAACTGTGCCAATCCCAAGCGCTCTGGATTTTCAATGATCATCAAGCTTGCATTGGGTACATCGACGCCAACCTCTATCACGGTGGTGGCGACAAGAAGGTGGATCTTTCCTTGTTTAAAAGCCTGCATGATTTCTTGTTTTTCGCTTGCTTTCATTCGTCCGTGTACAAGACCGATGTTTAAATTGGGTAAGGCACGCGAAAGATCGTCAGCCGTGTCTGATGCGGCTTGAGCCTCCAATACCTCAGACTCATCAATCAGGGTGCAGACCCAATACGCTTGGCGTCCTTCTTGGACGCAAACCTCATGAACTCGGTTAATAATCTCAATGCGACGGGTATCTGGAATCGCCACCGTTTTGATTGGAGTGCGTCCAGGAGGCAGCTCATCAATGATGGAGGTGTCTAAATCCGCATAAGCGGTCATGGCTAAAGTGCGAGGAATCGGGGTCGCGGTCATGATGAGTTGGTGAGGATGGGTCCCTTGAAGGACGCCTTTTTCCCGTAATGCTAAACGTTGATGAACACCAAATCTGTGTTGTTCATCAATGATAATAAGGGCGAGATTTTTAAAAATGACATGCTTTTGAAAGAGTGCGTGCGTGCCTATCACCATTTTGGCTTCGCCACTTTCAATTTTGGCAAGCTCTTCATTTTTTGTTTTGGTGCTTAATTTTCCAGCAAGCCTTGCAACGCAAATACCGAGTGGTGAAAACCAATTTTCAAAATTAATGGCGTGTTGCTCTGCAAGAAGATCGGTCGGGGCCATCAGGGCGACTTGAACATTGTGCTCAATGGCTTGCAAGGCGGCAAGGGCTGCAACCAAGGTTTTTCCTGAGCCTACATCCCCTTGAACTAAACGCATCATGGGTTTGGTTTTCATCATGTCTTGCTCTATTTCTGCCGCAACGCGAGATTGAGCCCCTGTTGGGCGAAAGGTGAGCTGTGCGAGAAAAGCGGATCTCAGTTGAGTGGATGCAGAAAGAGGCAGGGCAGGGTCTTGTTGTAATTTGCTGCGTAAAGCCAGCATGGAAAGATTTTGAGCCAGTAATTCTTCGATGATCATCCTTTTTTGTGCAGGATGCTCCCCTTTTTCAATTGCGAAAAGCGAGGCATCTGCTTTTGGATGATGAAGAAAATGCAGGGCCTCTTTGAGGGTGATTTGTTTGTCATACAATCCTTCAGGTAAAAGCTCTTGCAGGGCGGTTTCATCAAGTAACGCCAAGGCTTGTTCCGTGATACTGCGTAAGGTTATCTGACGTAAGCCTTCGGTTGTTGGGTAAACCGGCGTGAGCCTTTCTTCTTGCTGTGTTTGTGAAAGGCTGGAGAGCAGCGTAAATTCTGGATGAATAATTTCGAGGCCAATCTGGCCTCTTTTTATTTCGCCGTACACCTTAACGGGAAGGCCTATTTGAAAGGTGTTTTTAATGCTGGCATTGAAATTAAAAAAACGCAGGGTTAAAAAAGCGTTGCCCTCAGTGATTTTTATGGTGAGCATGCGGCGGCGCCCTGCGCTGATGTGGTGTTCTGCTATTGTGCCTTGGGTTGCCGCATATTGCCCTGGCATAAGGCTTTGAATCGGCCAAATACGGCTTCGATCTTCATAACGATAAGGAAGATGAAATAATAAATCTTGAACAGTAAAAATCTGCAGTTTATCAAGCTTTTCTGCTACCTTTGCCCCGACGCCGGTCAGGGAGGTAATCGCTATGGTGTTTAAGATTGAAGCGCGCATGGGTGTTTAATTTCTCTCTTGTTTTGAACTCTAAAAGTCTGGGGACTTAGAAAGTTGCGGCTTGTAATTTTGCCCACCAAATAGGATCAGCAATGATTTGTCCTTGTTCATCAAATTCAGGTACGGCGAGCCCTTTACGCTGAGCCATCTTTGCAAGGATGGGGTAACCGCATTCAAAAATAATTTGCTTCCTTTCATCTTCTGGAATGCAAGAATGTGGTTTGTCATACATGTTGGCAAGTTTTCGTTGCCGCTGGGCTTCGTACAAAATAAGCGCGCCTGCGACTGAAACATTGAGAGACTCTACCATACCCACCATGGGAATAAGGATACATTGATCGGCCATTTCTATTGCTTCTTGACTGATCCCTTTTTTTTCTTGTCCTAAGATGATGGCGGTGGGCTGGGTGTAATCAAGCTCACGAAAATCAATGGCGCTATCAGATAAATGAGTCACAAGAATTTGCATTTTCTGTTTTTTTAGAGCGCAAAATGCATCTGAGGTGGTTTCATGAGTGATAAGTTTTACCCAATTTCGGGCGCCAGCCGAGGTTCCACCGAGTGCGCGCATTTTTGTATTTGAAGGCCAAACAGCGTGCAATTGATGAACGCCGACGGCATCGGCGGTACGAATAAGAGCCGAAATATTATTGGGTTTATGGACTTCCTCCATGCATACCGTGAGACAGGGTTGGCGAGTTGCGAGCATTTTTTTTATACGGGAAAAACGATGGGGTGTCATGCTTTTTCTCATGTATGAAAATGCCCGCAAAAGAGCGGGCGTTTTATTTTCACATTGAATTAATTTTTTTGACGGTTGACTTTGAGTACATTCGGCATTACACGAAGACGACGCATGATGCCAGCAAGATGCACACGGTTTTTTGTGGTGAGTTTCACGTGGATGGTGTACAAACGGCCATCTCGCTCTTCGGTGCTCAACCCTTGAATATTCGAACCTGTTTCGGTAATGATGCTTGTCAAACGGGCAAGTGCCCCTTGATGATTTTGCATGTCGATACGTAAAGAGGTCACGAAATCATGGTCAAACTCTTCACCCCATTCAACGGGCATGTATTTCTCAGGCTCTTGGCGATAACCTCGAATATTTGCACATTCTTCAAGATGAATAACCAAGCCTTTACCGGGACTGACGTGTGCGATGATGTGGTCGCCAGGAATAGGGCGACAACAATTTGCGTAGGTCAGTAAAATACCGTCAGCATGGCGGATAGGAAGTCTATCATTTTGAGTCTCATGGTTCTCGATGTCACCTAAAAGCCGTTTGGCGATGACGACGCTCATTAATTCACCAGAACCAATGTTAGCCAAAAGATCATCGACGGTTTCAATTTTTAAAGAGTGCAAAATTTTATCGAAGTTTTCAGGTTCAATATCTTGCAGATTCTTTTCGCCTAATGCGTAATTGAGTAAACGGCGACCAAAAATAACAGACTCTTCACGACAACGTGTTTTGAGTATTTGACGTATTTTGGTGCGGGCCCGAGAAGTCACAACATAATTAAGCCAAGCGGCATTGGCTCGCGCGCCATGAGCCGTAATGATTTTAATTGTTTGCCCGTTTTTGAGCGGTTGGCTCAAAGGATAAGACTCTCTATTCACACGGGCTCCGACGCATGAATTACCAACATCCGTATGCACGGCGTAAGCAAAATCGACCGCTGTGGCTCCAACAGGCAATTCGACGATGCGCCCTTTCGGCGTAAAGACGAACAGTTCATTTGGAAACAAATCAGATTTGACGTTTTCAATAAATTCGAAAGAGCTTCCTGCGCTTTGTTGAAGTTCAATTAAGCTTTGCATCCAACGCTGCGCGCGCACACGCGCCGTGGTGTTCTCCGCGCCACGTTTTCCACCTTCTTTATAAGCCCAATGTGCAGCGACACCTTTGTCGGCCATTTGATCCATGTCCATTGTACGAATTTGAACTTCAACAGGGACGCCGTGTGGGCCAATCAAAGAGGTATGAAGAGATTGGTAGCCGTTTGCTTTGGGTACGGCAATATAATCTTTCATTCGAGCGGGTCTGGGTTTATACAAATTGTGCATTTGCCCAAGGGCGCGGTAGCAGGTATCAAGATCATCGACAATTACGCGAAATGCATAAAGGTCCATGATGGAATGGAAACGCTGCTCTTTGTTTTTCATCTTGTTGTAAACAGAGAAAAGATTTTTCTCTCGTCCCACCACTTTTGCTTGAATGCCCGCATCTTTGAGGCGGCCTTCAATTTCTGAATGGATTCTTTGGATCATCTCTTTGCGGTTGCCACGGGCTTGAATGACAACTTCTTTTAAGACTCTGTAACGGGAAGGATAAAGGGCTTCAAAGCCTAATTCTTCCAGCTCAATCTTAATGTTGTGGATCCCGAGGCGATGAGCAAGAGGTGAAAATATTTCAAGGGTTTCTTGGGCAATGCGTCGACGCTTGTCTGGGCGTAAGGCGCCAAGCGTGCGCATATTGTGGGTGCGGTCCGCCAATTTAATGAGGATGACGCGAAGATCATGTGCCATAGCCATGATCATTTTACGGAAGTTTTCCGCTTGGGCTTCTTTTTTATCACGAAACTTAAGTTTGTCGAGCTTAGAGACCCCATCAACTAAATCAGCAACTGTGTTTCCAAATCGTTGTTGAAGATCTTCTTTAGTAACGTCAGTGTCTTCAATGACGTCATGAAGCAAGGCGGCCATTAAGGTTTCATGGTCAAGACGCATTTCAGCCAAAATGCTAGCCACGGCAACAGGGTGAACGATATAAGGATCGCCACTGGAGCGGGTTTGGCTTTCGTGAGCATCGCGCGCAACCAAATAACTTTGTCGAAGCGCTTCTAAATGCGATTCGGACAAATATTGTGCGGCGATGTCTCTCAGGCTATTAAAAAGATACAAATGGCCTGCACCCTAAAATGGTTGATAAATTAGCGAAGTGCATTAGTGATTGAACTGACCGCGGCCATTTCTGCAGCTTCTTGATCATTTTGTTCTTGACGATCGCGGGCATCAAGAATCTTTTTATTGATAAGTCCTTCTTCTATTTCACGTAAAGCGATGACGGTTGTCTTATCATTTTCTTCAGGAACGAGCGCGTCTTTACCCCCTGTTTGCATTTGGCGTGCGCGGCGGCTCGCGACCAAAACTAAATCGAAACGGTTACCAATACTATCAACAGCGTCTTGAACGGTTACACGTGCCATGAAGAACTCCAGTTATTTAAGTGAAAATGATCGGAAATTATACAAAAACAAAAATTATTGTGCCACTAATCTGTCAAGCATATCGTTATATTTACAGGCTTGCTTATCTTGTTTCATTCGTTCTGCGCGAACAATGGCTTTAATGTCTGATAAAGCGACATCAAAATTGTCATTGACGATCAAATAATCGTATTCATTGTAATGAGAGATTTCACTACAGGCTTGGGCCATGCGTTTTTCAATGACGTCTTTTGAGTCTTGGCCGCGAGCATCAAGACGACGTGCAAGCTCTTCACGGCTAGGAGGCAAAATAAAAATACTTTTGGCTTCGGGCATGTTCTTGCGAATTTGTATCGCGCCTTGCCAATCAATATCTAAAAATACATCAATGCCTTTTGAAATCATTTCGTTAATCCACAAACGTGAAGTGCCGTAGTAATTCGTAAAGACTTCAGCGTACTCAAGAAAGGCATTTTCTTTCATTAGGTTTTTAAAGGTTTCTACTGACACAAAATGGTAATGGGTGCCATTTTCTTCACTTGGGCGCGCAGTGCGCGTGGTATGAGAAATGGAGACCTTCATATCTTGTGCTGCGTTGTCCTTTAAGAGTGCAGAAATCAAGCTTGATTTTCCTGCGCCGCTTGGGGCTGAAACAATGTAAAGCGAGCCTTGGCTCATCGTCATGATCACTGTAAAATAAAAGGGTACGAACAATAGCACAGACAAAAAAAAATTTGAATCTCACAGTGAAAAGAGAATGACAGAAGGTTTTAAAACATAAATCTAGATCTCATCACAATAAGAAAGAGAAAAAAAGAGACAGAAAAGAAGCGCATGATATTTTATTTCTTATTCCCTTCCGTTTTGAACTAGCAAGCTTATTTCCACAATCTAAGGTTGGCTGTGTTCTCAAAACCTAATCACAGAGTCCATCTATGTTCAGTGCTTTTTTATTCTTGGCGCTGACACCTAACGCAAGAAGCCTTGAATAAAAATCAATGAATACTTAACGTTAAGTAAAAATGAAATGAAGTAGAAATAATTGTATTGATATTGTTACTCCCTGATTAAATAAGGTGTCTGTATTTTTTAGGTGTTATTTTAAGTGAGGTGTTGGTGTTTTTCTATGCCGTATTCGTTATATCAGGATTATTTGAAAAAATAATGCATCGACCTCTATTTTAAAAAGAAAGCATTTTAAATGAAGGGAATTGAGTGTGAATTCAGTGATGCGATTACGGAGGTGAATCTAAAGTAACTGTGTGGTTAACTTAAATCGAACTTAAAATTTCTGATTTGATAAGAAACTTTCATTTTTGTGTTTATTGCTTTAGGTTGCTCTATTTTGTTTTTAAATTCTAAGCCACTGAAAATAAAAGATTAATTTCTTTTTTGTTTCTTTTGTTAAGCGACTGAATTCATTTTAAAAATTAAGTTTACGTAAACATAGAAGAGATTGTTTCATTTTTTTGTTTTTCTTTGTATTATTCTGCTCTTAAACATATCATCTCAAAAAACACTTTTTATTCACGACCTTTAAAAAATAATTTTTATTAATGATGATGCTTTTTTCTTGTATTGTATTCGATATTCCGTAGCTATAAAAAATAACATTGTTTTCTAGACAGTTTAAAAAAATACCGCCTTCAGATCTATACATAAAAGTAAGGCTAGGTGAAAGATTTGTCTTTAAATTTAAATTCCAACATCCGATATTTAAAATATCGAAATTAGGTGCGGAATGACCCTTGTATATCAAGCTTTATTTCGGTGAGTTATATTTCGTTCTAAATATTTAATTGTTTTCCTCTGTAAATCTAACATAAAGAATGCAAAAAAGAGACCTTTTTATTAAAGGTTCTTTTCGTGCGTAAAATTTTTAATGAATTAAAATATGGAAAATTCCACGATGAAATTCACATCAATTTCGTTGGCATTGTTTGTCCTTTTTTGTGGGGCAAGCGTCAATGCTGAAACTGTAAATCATAACCCTGAGTTATCTTATGAGAGAAACGAAACGGTTATTTTTGATAATTGTATTTTTAAGGCGAAAACGTTTATTTATTCGGGTATTAGCCCAGTAATATCAAAAAAAATTCATTCTGAAAATCCATGGGAGATGCTTTCTTGTGGTTTCGCTATGAGAAAGAAAGAGATAAATAACATCAATGAACATGAAACAATCCCCGAATACAAAGAAAACACCGTCTATCAATCTGGCGATCTTGTTTTTGCTGTCGGAACAAAAAATATATATGAATGCAAAGAGGGCGTTTCTTCATGGTGCTCAACCAGTGCGTGGGCATATGAGCCAGGAAAAGGGACGGCCTGGAGCTCGGCTTGGAGTCAGTTAAATAATTCTGGGGGGGAGCCTGATTCATCAAATCCACCTCCGCCTTTAGAAAGCGGCAATGGAAGTGAGGATCATCCTGCGACCACTGATTTTGATTATCGAAATCAAATCGTTGGATTGACGAAAGCAACAGTTCAATACAATGATGGGGGTAAAATTTCAGGAGAAAAAGCCACTTTCCCTTCTGATCACATTGTTGGGGGTTACGTCAGTGAATGGTCTGTTTATGGACGGGGCTTTGATCTTGAGCGCTTATCGGGTTTGTCCTACAACAGGTTGGTTTACGCTTTTGCAGGAATTTGCGGTGACAGAGCTTCAGGCTCTGCGTCCGATATTGTAAGAAAAGAATGCCAAAAACAAAATTTAAAAGAAAATGAAATGGTGATCTTGGACCCCTGGGCTGGTTTTATTAAACCGATTAATGAACGACAAGAGCGTATGGGTTGGGATGCGAGTTACGATGCGAATAATCCACAGTTAATTCCACAAAGCAAAGCCCGTGGCCTAATGGGGCAATTGCTGGAATTAAAAAAACAAAATACAAATTTGAAAGTTGCAATCAGTATTGGTGGCTGGACCATGTCCGAGCCATTCCATCGCATGTCTGCAGACCAAGCCTCTCGTGATACTTTTATCAGTTCAGTTATCGGCTTTGTTTATAAATGGGGGCTTGACGGGGTTGATTTGGATTGGGAGTTTCCGGGGCATGGCGGTGTTTCTGGCAAATGGACAGAAGAAGATGGAAAGAATTTTTCTTTGTTAGTAAAAGACATGAAAATGGCACTCAATGCCCTTTCTAAAGTCACGGGGAAAAAATACGAGGTCTCTTCTGCCGTTGGGGCAACAGAAAATTATATCTCTAAAATTGGGGAGCATTATAAGCTCGTTAACGAATATATAGATAACATCTATTTAATGAATTATGACTATTTTGGCGCTTGGGAAACTAAATTAGGACATCAGTCAAATTTACGAAATTCAACGGCATTAGGTCAAGATTTCAGCATTGAAAATGCAATTCAGTTACTTCAGAAAAACGGTGTTGATAAAAATAAAATAGTCCTTGGTATTGCAAATTATTCACGAGGTGCAAAAGCGCCTTTGTATCAATCCTCTCCGTTATCATCAGGCCCTTTAAATAATTCGCTTGTTTTCGGAACTTGGGAAAATACCGTTGTAGAAGGTTATGAGCTTTTTCCGAATATGGCAGGAAAGGGTATGACAGGGGTCAATGGATGGGAGTTACGTACAGACAAAGAAGCCAATGCAGACTTCTTTTACAATTATAATACCCAGATATTTCATTCTATTGACACGCCTCGAACCGCATATGTAAAAGCAAAATATGCAAAAGACAACGGATTGAAAGGGGCTTTTGTATGGACGGTAGAGCAAGATTATAATGGACAAACTGTGAATGCGATGAATGATGCTTTTGATCATCCATTAACAGATCTTTATACTACAAGGCAAGAGCGTACGAAATTATATACCCAATGTGGCATTAATCTTTCTGATGCGGAATGCAGTAGTTTAAACACCGCTGAAATATCATTACCAGAAGCCGTCATTGATCCGGAAGAGCCTTTAACGGTAAAACATCTTCATTTATTCAATCGACATATATTAATTAAAAAATTTAGAGTTTGGGAAGGTGATAAGCTTGTTTTTGAATCTCCATATGGTTTAACTGCAGGCCTCGGCGAATTAATGACGAATATAACAATAAAAAGAAATACAAAAATTGAAGTGATGGCATTAAGAATGCGTTCTGAATTTAAGGCTGATGCTCATTTGTATAAAACCTTTAATCAGGATCAAATGATGAAGTTAATTGCGGCTGCAGAAAAATCAAAAAGTGTAAGAATAACCGCTATTGATTTTATTGGTGAGATATTAGGGATCCCCACCTCATTAGCCGATGTGTTTCTTTCCATTATTTTTGATGTGGTACAGATTTCTATTAATGCTTTTGAATATCAACATTTCGGCTGGGTTGATATGAGCAAGATTTCAAATGCCAATAAAACAGAAATTATGATTGAAAATTATGGATATGATAAAACGACGGTGAGTGAGTACCGATAACATATACCGAAAGTAATTGAAGTTGCGTGCCTGCGGAAAGTGAGTGAAGCTCCTCAGCATAGATGGACGATGTGATTGGCTGAAAGCGTAGCCAACATCCACGCAGCTTCAAAGGTTGCGGGTATATCGATTTAAGTTTACAGCTATATAGTGTTAAATATCTGGGGGGCTTTTTTATTGATTGAGCATCATCGGTGCTTTTCAATATAACGGCCACCCACTTTTTAAGGGTTCGTTTTTTCGTAGCAATATAACGACCACCCATTTTTTAATGGTTCGTTTTTTCGTGGCAATATAATGACCACCCATTTTTTAATGGTTTGTTTTTTTGAACTTTCTGTTGTATCGGGGAAGCATGCTTTGATTGCCCAAAATCCCACCTTGGTGAACATAGATTAGATTTTTATCAGGATGATGAGGAAGCCATTCTTTTAAGCATTGCCACATGTAAGGATCGTAAAGTAAATCAAATTCAACGTCTGTTTCTTGTTTTAATTGTTGCCATATTTCAAAATCTTCTCGATAAAGTTTTCCAAAATGGTGTTTTTTCTCTGTTTCTAAAATGGTTGGAAATTCAGACTCACCCAATTCTTTAAATTGATGAATAAGATACGCATTTCCTCCAACGCAAGCGCACGTTAATACCTCGATATCATAAGAAGAAAGGTATTTATGCAAATACAACGCCGTGGTGCCCGTGCCTGAAGGTAAAGCGATAACTGGATTTTTAATTTTATTCTCATTTATCCAAGATAAAATTTCTTTTGCTAAAAGGGTCACACCGTATTGGGCATCACAGGAGCGCCCCCCTTCAGGGATCAGCAGGCTGGTCTTTTCAGGTTTTCTGACGTCTTGGATGTATTCAAGGCAAGTGAGGTGTTCATATTCTGTCTGCTGGGATATTTCCACAATCTTCGCGCCAAGAGCCAAGGCGCCAGCATAATTTCCCCTGGGAGATTGCTTTATAAAAGAAGCAATGTGATCCACGTAAAATTCAAAGCGCCAGCCATTCAGTTCTGCCAAAGCCGCTAAGGAATACAAAGAGTTAGCCTGAGCTGAACCATAGCCAATCAGGGTCTCTATATTCTTCGGCTTATTGGTGAGCAAGTGCATCAATTTTCTGGCTTTGTTTCCTGAAAATTGTGGATGCAGCAAATCGTCACGTTTCATATAAAACGCACGCCCAAAAGCGATATGTTGGGTTGTAGGAGAAAATAAAAGTTTCATTCAGGCTATTTAAAATGTGAATAGTAACAGAAGAGTGAGGTTTTCTTACACTGGAATGCCTCTGTATTAAACGAAGGAGGAGTATTTATTTTAAAGGCATAGAATTTTGGGATTGTTAAAACTTAGGAAATTAAGATTAATTTATTCTTTATTGGATTGTAAGATAGAAGCACTTAAATTCTCCGAAGGCTAATGTACCCCTCCCCTTTGAACCTGCGTGTTTGTTGGCGACGCTCGTTCAGCCCAGTAACATAGCCTATCGATGCTGAGGGGTTTCACTCGCTTGTCGCAAGCGCGCAACTTCAAATATTTTAGGCATACCTATAAAACTGAATTTGACCTGCTTATTTAGAATTCAATAGCGACTCACGCGCTCTCATCTTGGTTAACGTAATCTTAAAAGAGTCGCTAATAAATTATCGGATTTCTTTACACGACCATGGTATTTTACTTTCTCAACCCAATCAGGATACCGATCACGCAATGTGTCACAGACCATTGCAATGCCCTTCGGTGTCCATAGATTATTATGGGTTACCCAAGTAGATTTTAATCCCGTACCAAGACTTTTTCTGATATTACCCGCTTGTAATACTTCCCAAACTACGTTACAGCAATTTCTTGATGTTAAACTATATAAAATCTTATGTGTGCTTGCGTTTTTTTTTATATCATCCCAATGGAATCTCATGCTCCCAGGGTCTAAAAGAGGAGTGCAAATATGATAGATGCTGTCGGCTGGTCTTTGTTCTTCAATACAATCATGATGATATGAAGCGGTATTTCCAGCATCAAAAATAGGTCTGTAAGCGGAAATGGTTTTCTTACCTGCCCACCAACTCACATAGTTTGGGTCTTTGGGCCATTCGATGGCATTCTCTTTACATTTTTTTTCAAACGCTAATCTTTTACCCCGATCATCACTCATAAAAGGGTTTTGGTGGCGTGGGCTATCAAGATTGCCAATAAACATAGATGAATGCCCCAGCTGTTTGCTTTCACCTTGTGTATCAGGAAACCAAACATAAACACTTGCCACTTTTGTCATAATACACCGGATATAAATTTAGCTTTTTTGTGCTTTTTAATCTGGATCAATCTGCTATCAAATAGAAGTGAATTTTA
>CAMRDW010000104.1 GCA_947041315.1 uncultured Enterovibrio sp. | reverse complement strand
GCTTCAAAGGGCGTTAAGTGTTGCGCGCCAAAGGGAGTGCGTTTGCCAAAATTGGGCATGTTGGTGCGCAAGTCATACACCCAAGTCTTGGTGGTGCAGTTTTCTTCTTGTCGGGTGTCTTTTTCAGCGCCTTTGGTGAAAAACAACACGTTCGTTTTGACGCCTGCGGCATAAAAAATGCCTGTTGGCAGCCTTAAAATCGTGTGCAAATTGCATTTGTTCATCAAATCTGCTCGGACACTGGTGCCGACGCCCGCTTCAAACAAGACGTTATCGGGCAAGACCACGGCGGCGCGGCCTCCGGCTTTTAAGTTGCGGTAGATGTGCTGCAAAAACGCCAATTGCTTGTTACTGGTGGGATAAGTTAAATCATCACGGGTGATGGAGGCATCGCCGCCCTTGCTGGTGCCAAAGGGCGGGTTTGCCAGAATGATATCGGCTTTTGGCAGTGCCACACCGACTTGCCCCAGTGAATTACCAAGATGCACCACGCCTTCATCGTCCCCTTCCATGCCGTGCAATAAGCAGTTCATTAACGCCAAGCGACGCGTCGAGGGCACCAGCTCGACACCCAAAAAGGCCTTGTTTTTCTGAAATTTTTGTTCTTGCTCTGTTAAATCAAACAGCTCATCGGTTTGCTCTTTGATATAACGGTCGGCCGCGATTAAAAAACCGGCGGTGCCTGCGGCCGGATCTTGAATGACTTCACCTGGCTGTGGGTTAATGACTCGCACCATAGAATCAATTAACGCGCGCGGGGTGAAATATTGCCCAGCGCCTGATTTGGTCTCGTTGGCGTTTTTTTCAAGTAGGCCTTCGTATAAATCACCTAAGCCGTCTTTTTCAATGCTGAACCACTCGATTAAATCAAGGGATTTAATGAGTTGCTTTAAATGACGCGGCTCACGCAGGCGCGTTTGTGCATCGGCGTAAATGGCCAAAATTAACGGGTCTGCATGTTGGACATTGCCCAGCGCGTCTTTCCCTGTGGACAAGGTGAATAACATGCGCTTGTAATCATCGAGTAAATTAAGGCCGTCTTTGTCGCTTAAATCACTCCAGCGGCAGCCTTCTGGCAAGGTGTGTTTGTCGATGAGATCCGCTTGCGTGTTCTCGTGCACCATTTTGATAAACAGCAATAACACGAGCTCGGTGACGTAATCAGAATAGTTAATGCCGTCGTCACGCAATACGTCACACAGATTCCAGAGCTTTTGGACGATGTCGTTGTTTGTTTTGCTTGAAGTGCTTGGCTTGCTTGAGTTGTTGGAAGTGCTTGAAGTGCTCATTTTAGGGTCTCAATTTCTTAAATATGTTTCGTTAACGGCGGTTTGTTTTAATTCACCGCAAATAGGGCAAAAAGAGGCTGGTTGATATAGAAATTGCTGCGACCGATTTTCTCTTTAACAAGGAAGCCGTGCTCAACCAGTTGATCTAAGTACTTAGTTGCAGTAATGCGGCTAACGCTAAGATCTTGCATAACAAAATCAATTTTTGTGTATGGGTGGCTAAAGATGTTATTTAACAACTCTTGGCGATAAATATTGGGTAACTGAGTACGAATACCCAGCTTCATCTGACTCATTTGCAGCTTGATTTGTTCAATTAAATCAATCGTTTGTTTCGCCGTTTGGGCGATCCCCTCAAGAATAAACAGTAACCATGGTTCCCAATTATTATCTTCCCGAACAGTTTGCAGGTGACGGTAGTAATCTGCTTTGTTTTGAATGATATAACGGCTGAGGTAGAGCACAGGCAGACTGAGTAAGCCTTTTGCTACTAAATAGAGAATGTTGATGATGCGTCCGGTGCGGCCATTGCCATCATAAAAAGGATGGATACTCTCAAACTGATGATGGATGAGCGCCATCTTGACTAATGGATCGAGCTCGCAGCAATCATCATCATTGATGTAGTTGACTAAATTCTCCATTAAAAACTGGAGCTCATTGGCATCTTGCGGAGGCGTGTAGATAACCTCACCTGTTGCGGCATTTTTGAGTGCGGTTCCTGGCACTTTTCGAAACCCGGCCCGATTTTTTTCAAGTGCGCGTTGTATCTCTAAAATATCATTGAGACGTAATAAATTTTGCTGACGAACATGGTTAAAACTCTGTCGAAGCGCTGCAGAATAGTCACGCACTTCTTTTGCCGCGATGCTGGTATGTTCTGATATGAGCTCTGCTCTAAATAACTCATCATGGGTGGTGATGATGTTTTCAACGGCAGAGCTGTCTTTTGCTTCTTGTAACGTTAAAGTACTGATCAAAATATTCTCATTAGGAATACTTGCAGAAACTCCCTTTAACTCAGCGAGATAGCGATGAGCAATGGCGAGCTTTTTAAGCACTGCTCGAGTCTCAAGCTGCTCTGGATCAGGTAGAGGTAAGTTGGCTATTGGGTACATTTCGATCCTGCTTCTAAAGTCAGCGATAGATTGAGTTCTCATCAGCTGGTATATATAGATTTTGGCTATTATTATACATTTTCAACCAGATATATATATAAATTCTGATTTTCTATATGTATAGGCAAAAAATATATAGTCAATGCCCGATTTCTATACATGTTGTCAAAACCCATATAGTCAATGGCTGATTGCTATACATGTTGTCAAAATCTATACCCAAGCAACTTGAAGATGCACCCAACATCGCCGCATCTTCAAAGGCGACGGGTATACATGTCCCAGCGACCATACCTCTCAAACTAAGTACTACCCCACTTGCCAAAGGTATTCGTTTAGCTCATCAAGTACCGTATCAAGCTTCTCATCGAGCACAGTGTTAAAACGTTTTGCTCCGCCAACATCCGCAAAGCGTTGATTCACAAACGGCTTATCAATGACGGCTTCATGGACTAACTGTTTAGCCAAACGTTCTAACCATTTTCGTTGATTGGGGTTCCAATCATGCTCAGCATAAATGCGTTGCATGGCATGACTCACGCGCTCTTCAAACGGCAGTAATGCCTCATTGATGGCCGCTTTTCTGATATAACCTATGATGCTGGCGGCAATGTCTTGGTTGGTGTTTTTGCGCCAGGCGCTTTGTAGGTGCGCTTCGTTGTAACCTGCCCCATCCAACAACAATTTGATCTCTTTAAGCTGCTCGCGTGTTAAATCTTTTGGCCTGTTCACCACCACAGAAAGCGCAACAGATTCGTTGATGTTTTGCTTTATAAAGTGATTAAAACTGTCTAAATAATCTTCGGGTTTTTCATGCGTGCCATAGGTTTGCTCACGCTGTATGACCTTATCTTTCCCTTCATAAATCACAGGCATATTGTCACTGCCCGCTAAAAAACGCACCTCTTCTAATTGATGAATCAAACGGGAATGATTTTTAAAAAATTGCGCGGCCTTTTTTGGGCCAATGTGGTGAAGATGCTGATGGAGCTTGTCCGGTGCGACGCCCCAGAGTCCTTCAAGCTGATTTATTTTGGCTTTAAGCTCTGGTTTCTTTTCGGCTTTTTTAACGGCTTTACGCATCACGCGCATGACTTTTTGGGTCAAGTGGTTAAGCACATCGTGCGCGTGGGTTGTCCCCGCTTGCTCACCTTGGGTCTTGAGCGCTTGTTCTAAATGCGCTTCATCACTGAGCTCCTCCACCAGCTGCGCTAAGGTAATGCTTGGGTCTTTGACCATCGGCTTCATGGTATTGACCGCCTCTAACGCATGATAGAGATCAACCGGATCGTAAATTTTAAACGCGGTTTTACCGATTTCATCACAGCGACGGGTGGCGCGCCCCATCATTTGTTCATACAAAATGCGGGATTTTACACGGCGTAAAAACACTAAATGCGCAATTCTAGGAACATCGATGCCCGTGGTCAGTAAATCCACCGTCACGGCAATATTGGGATAACGCTCATTTTTATATTGGCGAATGAGTTGACTGACCTTGTCGCTTTTCCCGGTGATTTTTGCAACGGCAGCTTGGTTGTAATCATCACCGTACATCTTAATAAAGGCACTATCTAGCGCGGTTTTAACCATATCGGCATGCAAGTCTGTCGTGCAAAACACCAAGGTTTTTTCATCCCCAAAAGGGTCAAGCTCCTTCACTAATTGATCGCAAATAACGTCATTAAATCCTTTGGTTATAACGCGGCGATTAAAAGAGTCAACCTCGAACTTCAGTTCATCTTCTAAGTCTGCTGATTCAACCTCTCCGGTTTGAGTATTAATGACGGATACGGTTTCGCCTTTTTCAAAGCGAATGCCATTTTTGCTGAGCAAGGTGTGATACCGAATGGGCGGCTCATGATCGATGAGCCAATCTTCCGCGACCGCTTCACGGTAGCTGTAGGTGTACACGGGTTTACCGAATATTTCACTGGTGTGTTTGGCGGGAGTGGCCGTTAAGCCAATACGCACGGCGTCAAAATAATCGAGTACGCGCCGATAACTTGAAAGGTATTGGCTCGCATCACGGTTCACAAGCTCCCCTTCTGTCATTTCTTTATCGAGCGCGTACCCTCTGTGCGCTTCATCGACAATAATGCAGTCGAATTCATCAAGTGACGGGGGCGTGTCTGACATAAAAATGCGCTTCACCATCGCTTGTACGGTGGCGACTTGAATGCGGGTTTCAGCTTCTCGACGCATGTCACCGAGTTCGGCAATATTGTAAATAGACGACAAGGGTTTATTTTGTTCAAGCTTTGCTTCATCGAACGCGTCACAAGCTTGCGTGCCCAGCGCGGTTCTGTCGACTAAAAACAAAATGCGCTTAAAGCGCTCGGCTTTTAAAAAACGGTACATCAAGCCGATGAGGGTGCGGGTTTTACCTGTTCCTGTCGCCATCGCCAGTAGGCATTCGGTTTTATCTTGCTCAAGGGCAGACTCCACCGCTTCAACGGCTTTTATTTGATAATCACGCAGGCCTAAGTAGTCGAAACCCTCTTGCCCCAGCCGCTTTTCTGCTTCATCTTTGCTGCGCTTTAATTTATCGATAAGGCCATCGGGAGAGTGGAACTGTTGCAGTGGTCTTTTTGCATTACTTGGTTTGCGGGTATCGCGAAACCAAATGCCTGAAAGTTCAGCAAGCTGCTTGTTGAAGGGGCGTCCATTGCAGGAGTAAACAAATGGGATCGAGTAATGGCCCTCGTCCTCATCAGCCCATGCTGTGGTTCTGTTCTCTAACTCCCACGCGCTTTTTTGCGGTGCGACAAGCTTATACCCTTTAGAATAGCGCTCTGCTTGAGTGATCTTGCCTGCAACATGGGTGTTTTGTTTTTTGGCTTCAACCACCGCGATGGGCGTTAAGCCACAAAACAAGACATAATCAGCGCGACCCTTTTCGCCTTTATATTGCGTTGGCCATTCTGCAATGGCGCGGTTTTTACCTTTTTCGGGTCTGACCCCTTTTTGATAGGTTAGCGCTTGGGTATCCGCTTCCCAGCCTGCATCGGTTAGCTGTTGGTCTATGAGGATACGGGTTAGTTCCTCATTAAGGGTAAAGCGACTGCTGGCGCTGTGGGTGCGCTTGGTGATCGCTTTGCGAACGGCATGGATCGCGTTGCGTGTTTCTTGCGTTTGCTCCCTTAATTGCTGTTGCAGTTTTGCAATCTTGCTATCAAATTCGGCCTGTTGCTTTGCAAATGCGTGTTCTTGCGTTTTAACCTGTGTGGCAAGCACTTTGGCTTCCCTGTCCATCCGTTCGGCAAGGGCTGCAAATTCTTCTTTTTCTTGCAAAAGTAACGAGGTGAGCTGCTCGTTCGACTCAAGCTGCTCATTGTTTTCAAAAAGCTGGCATTTTAGCTGTTGGATTTGAGTTTGCAACGTCGTTAATTGCAGGCTTGGATCGTTTGGAATAATAAAGGGGCTGGCTTTAAAATCGACGCCGAGATCGCCAAACGCCTTGTGATACCAAATGGCCATATTACGGGCAACGCGAATGCCATCGAGTGCAAATCGATGCTCCGTTCTAAATTGATGTACCGCTTGATTTCCCGCCCTACGCAAACCATGAAACAGGCTTAAAATGTGAGGTTCGAGCTGCAATTCACGGTTTATTCGAAACAATAAATCGACCTGGCTTGTTTTATCATCAAATTCAATGTGACAACGCACGGCCAAGTCTTGCGCTATCGCTTCCCCCAATTGGCGCAACTTCACAAGCGTGGTGTTAGGATCGCTTGAAAAAGCAAGCTCTGCGCTTTGGGCAAGTTGAAAAAAAAGGGGATCGTGTTGTTTTAGAAAATCAAAATTACCCGATGAAGGTGTTAAGTTAATGCGGCTTGCTTGAGTCATTATGTCCTCTTTTTCGCGATCGCGTCTATGCTGGTCGCCTTTGAATCTGCGTGGGTGTTGGCGAGGCGCATCGTGCATTACTTTGGGTCTATGCACCTTTTTCCATTGCGCTTCTAAATGCCCATACAGCTCGAGAATTGAATATCGGCATGTGTAAGATTGGGAATATAAAATTGTGTCGCGCCGCCCGGTAACTTGAGGGAGCCTGAACTTGATTCAATCTGATGATCGCGAAAAGAAGCATGACCTTCATCGCAACGTGGCATTGAAGAGAAATTACCAAACCAAGCATAAATTGAGGTTTTAGGGTTTATTGTTATCAGCCAATTTAATGAACTCCAATTTTCTTTGATAACCGAGGTCAGTCGCGCCCATTCCCGTAATGAAACGCCATTGAGTTTTGCGATTTCTCTTTTTTGAATAAAACCGCCGTCATGCTTAAATGGAAAGTAAGGAGACCACCAAGGCGATAATATTGTCGAATCCGTGACGGGAGGTAAAGCGAGCGTGTTATAGCTGCTGAATTTATACAGCAGAACGCTGGGTGTCAGCATTTCTTTGCTTGGAAAGCCATATTTAAGTTGAAACGCATCGCCCACAGTGCCTGATCCTGTGGGTATTTTACTGACATCGGACCAACTCAAATCTTCATTTTTGATCATGGTTATTCCTGCTTTTTTTTCAAGCCCCCATACCGAAGAGATTTGACCTTGCTGATGGGCGCCAAGCAAAGGAAAGCAAACGCTCCCCCCCCCCTTTTTATCATCACTTCTTTTTGCGCGATGGGATCACTGCGATTCGTAAGCTCCTTATTCTATTAACAAATCATTGAAGCGGTCAACAACAACGGGCTTTCTCGTTTTGGGCTTTTAAGGGCTGGTGCGCAATCGGCACTTCAATCTGGAACAGGCTGTTTTTCTTTCCTGAAGATCTCTTCGTTGACAGGCGCAAATGCGCAAAAAAAAACGCCTCGCGAAGGGCGTTTGCGAGGCGTTAATAATAAAAAAACAAATCGGTTCTCTTTTTCAGTCTGAATTTAAAAGATCATCCTTTGCCGCCAAAATGTATTGAAACATCGACCAGTAAGTCAAGGCTGTTGCAATGTAGAGCAAGGCGTAACCGACGTAGAGCGCGACATCGTTATAACGCCACAGCAACAAGGTCAAAGCCAACATTTGAGCGGCTGTTTTAAATTTCCCGACCCAAGAAACCGCCACATTCGCGCGTTTACCCAGCTCCGCCATCCATTCACGTAACGCCGAAATAATCACTTCACGGGCGATCATGGTGGCCGCCGGAATGGTCACCCAAATAGAGTGATAGTGTTCAGAAATAAGAACCAAGGCAATGGCGACCATCACCTTGTCTGCAACAGGGTCTAAAAATGCGCCAAAACGGGTTGTTTGCTCTAAAACTCGCGCTAAAAATCCATCAAGCCAATCCGTAAAAGCTGCGATGATAAATATCAAAGCAGAAGCAAATGCGGACCATTCATAAGGCAGATAGAAAACAACAACAAACGCGGGGATCAATGCAAAACGCACGAGAGTCAAAATAGTCGGAATATTCAGTTGCATAGTTTTAATACATCGTTTTTATCAATGCTATGGCGGTTGTACCTCATAGCTGTTGCAATGAAAAGTGGATCTTCTGGGCTAAAATTTTGCTGATCCCGGGGACTTTTGCAATTTCATCCACCGTTGCACGTTTTAACTCCTGAATTCCACCCAAATATTTAAGTAATGCCTGCCTGCGTTTTGGACCAACGCCTTCAATGTCTTGCAAGATACTTTTCTGTTTTACTTTCGCTCGCTTTAAACGATGCCCTGCAATCGCATGATCATGGCTTTCATCTCGGATTTGCTGAATGAGTGACAAAGCAGGTGAATCAAAAGGCAAATGAAACGTTTCACCGCTCACGGTGACCAAGGTTTCCAACCCCGCTCGACGTGTACTGCCTTTGGCAACACCCAGCAGCATCGGCTGTTTAGGCCAAGCGCCAATAAAAGCAGAAACCACACGCCAAGCGCGATTAAGCTGCCCTTTTCCCCCATCTATCAAGATAAGATCAGGGATGTTTTCCGGTGCGATTTGCTTTGCGTATCGACGCGCTAACACTTGCGCCATGGCCGCACAATCATCCCCTCCTTGGATACCGGTAATATTGTAACGCCGATAAGCCTGCCTTATGGCCCCCTCTTGATTGAAGACAACACAAGAGGCCACGGTATGCTCTCCCATCAAATGACTGATATCAAAACATTCAATCCGCTTTAATGTCTCCATCGACAAGACCTCTGAGAGCGCGGAAAAACGGTGTGACAGGGTCATTTTTTGATTCATTTTACGCATCAGGGCACTTTGCGCATTGGCTTGTGCCAATTGAAGCAAGCGTGCTCTCGAGCCGCGTGGATGATTTTGAACCTTTACTTTTCGACCCGCAATGGCCGTCAAAGCCACCATCAACTGCGTCTGATCTTCACCAAAATCATGCTCAATTAAAAGCGTGTGAGGCAGCACCCTTTCTTGTTCTTGATTTAAATAAAATTGCCCCATAAAACTTAAAACCACTTCTTTTAAATCTGTATTGAAAGGCACTTTAGGAAAATAACTGCGGCTCCCAAGCACCTTTCCTTGACGCAAAAACAAAACATGAATACAAGCCTGATTTCCTTCAACGAAAACCCCGATAGCATCAAGATCATCTTGCCCTTCTTGTGAAACATATTGCGGCTCCAGTATACGTCGAAGTGCTTGAATTTGATCCCGATATAACGCCGCTTTTTCATACTTCATTTCGAGGCTGGCTTTGTCCATTTTTTCCACGAGCAAATCGAGGACCTGTCGGTCTTTCCCTAATAAGAACAAGCGCGTAAAATGAACTAATTCTGCGTATTCTTCGTCGCTCACTAAGCCTTTCACACAAGGACCCGCGCAACGCCCAATCTGATACATCAAACAGGGGCGCGTTCTGTTGGCATAGACTGAATCTTCACATTGACGCACTGGAAATATTTTTTGTAAAAGATAAAGACTTTGCTTGACCGCACCAGAATGCGGAAAAGGACCAAAATAGTCCCCTTGCTTTTTTTTGGCCCCTCGGTGTGATGACAAACGAGGATGGAGGCTGTTTGATAAAAAAATATAAGGGTACGACTTATCGTCTCGAAGCAGCACATTGTATCGAGGCAAATATTGCTTGATCAGATTGTGCTCTAAAATCAGGGCTTCTGTTTCGGTCGCGGTCACAATCAGTTCAATATGCGCAATGTTTTTGACCAGAGACTTCGTTTTCTCCGAGCCAAGGTGTTTCACAAAATAACTCGTGAGTCTTTTTTTGAGTGATTTTGCTTTTCCAACATAAATGACAACGCCCTGCGCGTCCATCATTCGATAGACGCCCGGCTTATCTGGCGCTGTTTTCAAAAAAGGCTTGGCTTCAAACACCATACACAATTTAATCTATTTTAAAGGCAGTCACTGTCTAGCATACCTTGACGAATGGCCAAATGCGTTAATTCAACATCGCCATTGATACCTAATTTACTAAAAAGACGATAACGGTAACTGTTCACGGTTTTTGGGCTCAAACATAACTGCACCGAAATGTCCGTGACTTTTTGCCCTTTCGTTATCATCATCATGATTTGAAGTTCTCGTTCTGACAAATGCCCTATCGGATTATTGGCAGCCGATGAAAATGAACTCAATGCCATTTGCTGCGCTATTTCAGGTGAAATGTATCGCTGACCACAATGGACCGCCCGAATGGCCGTCATCATTTCTTTTGCACCCGCCCCTTTTGTTAAATAACCCGCAGCCCCTGCTTGCATCACTTTTGTTGGAAAAGGATTTTCTGTATGAATGGTTAATACAATGATCTTTGCATCAGGCTTAAAACGTAACACTTTTCGAGTGGCTTCAACCCCCCCGATCCCTGGCATATTCATGTCCATTAGAATGATGTCGGCATGATTATTCCGAGACCATTTAATCGCACATTCACCGCTGTCTGCCTCTCCTAGCACTTTTACACCACGTTCGTCTTCAAGAAGACGGCGTATCCCTGTGCGAACCAGTTCATGATCATCGACTAAGAAAAGAGTAATCACGCTAAATCTCCACTTCGATTTGGTCCGCCATGCGTCGAGATGACGCTTAACTTTGGCTGCATATTACTTGAGTTTAAAGCCACAATAAAAGGCCGAACCTTTTGTTTCTGCGTAGAACAGCATGTTTTTTCTCAAAAAAAACAAAGGCGCACCAAGATAGCAACATAAAAGAAACAAAGAAAGCAAAGCATTTACATCGGCGTTGGCACATTATTCAAGGAGGGGGGTTCCATCGTCTTTAAAAGCGAGGTGAATCTCGCCTTCGGCTACTGGCTCCTTATCGGCATCTTCAAAGGCGACAGGTATAAAAAAGCCTTAAAAAGAAGGTACTGAAAAATCAATGACATTAAGACACGCGTTATAATCAAACGGGAAAAGGCGATTATTTTTAAATAAAATCAAAGACTTCAGCAAGCGCCCAAGAACAAAGGTGAAAGAAAAAATCAGGCGTTATTTAAAAAGTGGACGCCTCAATTTATAAGCTATTTCAATCAATGTCTCCATTTGTCTTTTACCTTGTACCATCTCCCCTGAACGGGATTCGCGCAATGAAACGAGGATCTCCTCTAAAGACATGTCTGCATTTGACGGATTGAGCATGGCCATCGTCGCAAGTAACGTGCCCGTCCGACCCACGCCAGCTTTGCAATGGACCGCATGAAGGTCTTGAAGGTCAGCTGGAGCTGGGGTGCTTTTTTGCATTTTTTCTTGAGGTAACAACGAATTTCTTGGTTTCAATGCCCTCACATACTCAGCCAAAAACAGGCAAGAGGACACCGTGATGGTTTTTTTATCATTCCAGCCATCGCAATAAACCACGGGGATTTCAAGCACACTTTTCCCATCGTTGATCAGCATATCAAAAACATTGATTTCGATATTTTCAATATCAATGGACTCACGAAAAAAAGAAGAGGTCGTCAAAGAGCCGTAACTTTTTTTGTCATGGGGTAAAAAATAGGGAAGGCGCTTTAATGATTGAAATTCATTCTTATTAAGAATAACCGTTTGCGATTTCACTTGACTCTTAAGAAGCATCTCTAAATGTTCTTTTATCTGATCGGGTCTTGGAAATTGACTGGCTATCGCCTCTGGACGCTCGTTATAAAAAATAAAGTTTGCATGCAAACGCCCTCCTGTATGGGTTTTTTCACAACATCCGATATTATCATATTCACCCCCAACAAAAAAATTATCCATATAAAGATCATGATTGTTTTTTACGGATAAACGTTTTGAAAGTCGTTTCATTTTCAAGAGTAATATTTTTTTCTCTATGTATTTCTTTAAAAAAAAAGTTTCCATCATCCTATTCTTATATTCACTGACTTTACGTATTCAAAGTAATTAAAGAGGCGCCTACGACAAGAAAAACCCCTGAGCTTCGATGGGCTCTATTAAGCCTGCTGAACGCGCTTTTCCAACACCCACGCACTATCAAAGGCAAAGGAAATACATCGACGCACTTTATTTATTAAGAAATTACGCCTTATTAACCTCTTTATATTTCGCCAGATAGGGTGTTTCTTTAAAAATAAAAAAATTAACCAACAAGATCCTAACAAAACGAAACAGAGAAATAAAGGGCGTTTTTCTTCTCTTGCGAAGGCATTTATCTCAAACATCAAAAAATGTATTCCTGACTTTCCACTCAGCGCCTTTGCTCAAAAATACACCTATAATGTAATGGAGATGTAATTTTACATTGTTTATAATCTTTCTTATTTATATAAATATCGGGATTATACAAAATAATAAAATTATATGAATAAGGGCGTTATTTTAAGTGTTCGATCTGTTATATATATACCCTGTCCAAAAAAACAAGATGAACACGTCAGCATTTTTTAAACAATCCCTGTTCACCTCACCCGCACATATACCCCTCGCCCAGAAAACCCCATGGGTCTTGGCGATACTCGTTCAGCCCATTCACAGAATGTATCTATTCTTCTCAAGGGGTTCACTCGCTTGGTGCAGGCGCCAACGTCACTTTTTTTGGGTATATAAGCGATATTACGCTTTTCTACGCACATTTAATGATTTAACGGGTTAGGCCACAAATGAAGAAGGCGCATCTT
>CAMRDW010000103.1 GCA_947041315.1 uncultured Enterovibrio sp. | reverse complement strand
TAGATTTATTCTGTTCTTTCTTTTCGTTGTATTTTCAAATATTCAGCCACTGCGGCAATACGTTGCTTTGTCAGCTCTTCACGAATTTTTTCTCCCTTGAGTCCGGACGCGACAATGGGTTTTACATCGACCTTATAGGCGGCCTGAAAAGCCTCTTCTAGCCATTGAGCTTGCGGGTATGGGCGGGCTTCAAAGCCCGTCCTTCCGCGAAAATCAGCAAAGCTTGCTATGACCAGTTGTTTGACACGTTCAGGCTTTCGCCAAAAATCATTTCGGTCAAAAAGTTTCACAAAGGTACTGGGCTTTAATTCATTGGCTCGGTGACAATGGCTGTGCTCAGCGCAGACTAAAAGCGCGGCATCTCGAAATGCGTTGGGTATTTTCATGCGTTTGCATAAGGCTTTGATGGGCGTCAATCCTGTTTGGGTGTGGGTTTTATGAGAAGGCCACAGAGCTTTAGGGGTGAGGGCTTTTCCAAGATCATGGAGCTGGGCGGCAAAGCGAATCTGTGGATCTTTTGTGTACTTTGCGATTTCTTCTGCCACAAGGAATGTGTGAACGCCTGTGTCAATTTCAGGGTGCCATTTTGGGGGTTGAGGGACGCCAAAAAGCGCTTCTATTTCAGGTAAAAGAATCTTTAAAGCGCCGCATTCTCTTAAGACAATCAAAAACATCTCAGGATGGGGTGAGGAGAGGGATTTTTCCCATTCTTTCCAAATGCGTTCCGGGGTTAATGCATTTAATTCGCCATTGAGTGCCATTTCTTTCATTAAGAGGCTTGTTTCTTCTGCGATTTTAAATCCAAGATGATGAAAATGAGAACAAAAACGAGCGACGCGCAGGACCCGAAGTGGGTCTTCACTAAAGGCTGGGGAAACGTGGCGGAGCAGTTTGTTTTTAATGTCTTCTTGACCACCATAAGGATCGATAAGGGTGCCATCTTCTGCTTGAGCAATGGCATTGATGGTGAGATCTCGACGCAGTAGATCTTCTTCAAGGGTGACGTCAGGAGAAAAATCGCAAATAAAGCCTGTGTGGCCTTTTTCTGTTTTTCGTTCTTTTCGTGCAAGGGCATATTCCTCGTTGCTTTGTGGGTGCAAAAACACGGGGAAATCGACTCCTATTTGTCGGAAATTTTTTTGATGAAGGGTCTGGATATCTGCGCCGACGATCACCCAGTCCTTATCTTTTACATTTAAACCGAGTAAGGTATCTCTTATTGCTCCACCAACGAGGAATATATTCATATTGCTATCCAAAAGAGTGCATAATCAGCTCATCATATCGTAACCTGAGAGATTGGATGAAAAATAAAATACCACAACAAAGACATGATATTCGAACCTAATGTTAAATGAGAGGTCTCATTTCGAGTTTGCTTTCACATTTAAAAGCCTTTTTATTTATATTTTTTTTACTTATTTTTCATTGCGAGTTATCTTGCGTGCAAAATAGCGTGATCTAGAAGACTTTAAGAGCATCCCATGTATCAAGATTTTTTCCAGTTATCAGAGTTTCCTTTTTCTATTGTTCCAAATCCTAAGTTTTATTACTTGAGCGAGAGACACAAAGAAGCACTCACTCACATATTAAATGATATAGAAGATGGCAGTGGTTTAGCATTGTTAACCGGAGAGGTCGGCACGGGTAAAACCACTACATTAAGAGAATTGCTTTTGCGTTTACCCAAGGAGAGTAAAGTCATTACTTTACTTAATCCGAGTGTCACTGTGCATGAATTAATGCTCACTTTGTGCAAAGAGTTGGGGGCTCAACATCAGAACTCTGACACCTTTAAAACCCTTTATGATACGATTTCTCGTCAACTTCTGGCCAATGAAGATAAAGGCATTCGGACCATTTTTCTTGTTGATGAGGCCCAGCATGTTAGCCCAGATGTTTTAGAGCAGCTTCGTCTTTTGACGAACATTGAAACGCCTGAAAGGAAATTGCTGAAAGTCATATTGATAGGGCAACCAGAGCTGCAACATATATTACGTCAACCCAGTTTGCGTCAGCTCTCTCAGCGAATCACTGTGCGCTACCATTTGATCCCTTTGCCAAAGAATGATGTTAAGCATTACATCTTGCACAGGCTTCACTGCGCGGAACGTTTGGAGCCTATCTTTTTAGAGTCGGCCATCAATGTGATAGCCCAAGAAACCCAAGGTGTACCTCGTCTCATCAACCTTGTTTGTGATCATGCTTTAAAGTTGGCCTTTAAAGAATCAAAGCAAAGGGTATGCCGACGAATCGCCTTAATGGCGTGTCGTGAAGTGCTTGATTGGAGCGACTTGAATGAAGAAAGCTCCAAAAAGAAGATGTATCTCATAAAACGTGTTGCCGCTGGGTTTGGGATTTTCGTTTTAAGTGGTTATTTTGTATATGGTGTCTTTTTGAGGCCCGACAGCGTATCACCCCCCACCGCTCATGCCGTTGTAAAAGAGATCTCGGTTGAGACGGATTTATCCTCTTCTGTGGCGCCTGAGAAGGCTCATTCTTTGAATGTAAACCAAGAAAAAGATCTCTCTAAAGTAAAAACCAGCGCGGTTGTCCAGCAGCCTAAAAATGAAATATCCCCTGTTTTAGAAAGCCTCATCAATAACAGCAAAAATTTAACAAAGGCAACACATGACTTGTATCAAACCTGGGGGTTTGAAGCCGATGATGCCGCTTCAATTTGCTCAAAAGAAGTTCGAGGTGAGCTGGCTTGTCAAAGAATAAAACCCTCCTTGTCTTTGTTGCTGCTGATGGGGCGCCCTGCTGTACTTAAATTTAAAGTGGCAGATGGGCCTTTTTGGTATGGGCTCCTTTTGGGAAGCGACGGAAAGACATTTGAATTGAAAGTGGGAGACGAACATATCTTTGCAAATGAAGCTTTCATAGACAGAGCATGGACGGGTGAAGCCTTCACTGTATGGCGTCCTGTCTTAGGGGATGCTTCGCTTTTAAAAATGGGCGCGCAGGGGCCGAGAGTGACCTGGCTTAATACACATTTAAACAAAGTGATGGGCCTTAAGAAAACGCAGATGAAACGCTTTGGTGAGTCATTAAAAGAAAAAGTGAAAATATTTCAAGGGAACAATGGGCTCGATGCCGATGGTGTTCCGGGACCGATGACCCTGATGGTGCTAGACAAAAAAGTCATCATGACAGGGCCAGTATTGGGCGCTGAGTTTCATACTAGCCCTTCTCAAACGCGATTACTGTCTGATGAAGGGGTTGTTATTTTACCTGAAGCTGAATTTCTTCGTGCTGATTTGACGCCTTTACCCAAAATAGGCATAAACGAGGAATTTATTTACAAGAATGCAAAAGTGATTAAAAAAGACGCATTCGAAGAGCCTAAACAAAAAACGCTCACAGAGCGCCAAGAAGCACAACGTACTGAAGAGGCCATGTCCTTGTTGGATGTCGATCTGTCTTTGCTCTCTCCTAACATGGCCAAATCGGTTCAGGCGGCGATAACCAAAACAAATCCTCAAGCGCAGGTAAAAGAAGAAAGGCAAAGCTCGCCATCAAATAGAGAAGAGCAACCGAAAAGACCAGAACCTTCTCCTGCTGTATTGAAGGAATTGTCTTCGGTCTTGGAAGGCGCGTCGGACTCAAAATATACGCCCATCAGTGCTTTATCTTCTGAGGATTTAGATCGTTTGCCCGGGCTTGATTTTCAAACCCATATTTATGAAAAGGTGAGCACGGCACGTTGGATTAAGGTGAATGGCGTAAAAGTAAAAGAAGGAGAGATGATCACATCAAGCGTAAGATTACAGGGGATAAAGCCTCAAGAAGTGATCATCGAATTTGAAGAGGAATTGATCAGTATTCCGGCTTTAACCGCTTGGTAACATCAGATCAAAAACAGCCGCATGATGCGGCTCTTTTTTATTGAATATGCCTTTGCTGTGCAGGGGCTTTTAGACTTATCACCGCTTGAGAGTGTCTATGATCCGAGATTTCATTCAGTTGTTAGGCTGCGCGTTTTTAAGATGATTTCGCGCGATAAAGTTAAGCCCATCCACTGCCGCTTTTTTTACGACGCGGAAGGATGTGAGGTAAAATCAAACCCAAAAGCAGCCCAATTCCTGCGACTAAACCACCGTAGCTGAAGTAACGCATCAGTAAGTCGTCTTTTTGAGTGTCGATACGGGCACTGAGGGTTCTGATTTCAGATTGTGCATCATTTAATTTTTGATTCAAATCGCTTGTGTGTTGTTCTAGTTCTGTGACTTGTGTGGTGCGTTGTTTTAAGCTTTCAAGCAAGTCGTTGTTTTTTAATTCGGCGATTTTTTGTTCATTCATTAGAGCCAATTTCACTTTTTTTAGCTCGGCTTCAAGGACGGGAAGGCGTGCTTTAAGGCCTTGTGTTGTTGTCACGTATTTGCTTTCTACCCAACCTGTTCTGTTTTTGTTATCTCTGATTTGAGAATACCCTGAAGCCTTGTTGGTATTTGTAATGGTGATTTTCGTCCCCGCATCTACACTGCCGATGATGCGATAATTGCTGCCTGGACCTGTGTGCATATAGGTAAAGAGATCGTCAGAAATAAAATAATCGTTTGCAAACGCAGGGTTTATCATCATTGCAAGAGAAATTGCGAAAGGGATTAAAAATCGGGTCACGTGGTATTCCTTTGATTTATTGACTGAATGTCTTCATGGTAAATATTAAAAAAATTTTTTAACCAGGTACAATGAAAGCTGTATATATCGTTTCATTTTTAATTGAAGCCGGATGTTGCTGCACAAAAATGAATTTATATCTACACAGAAACGGTTATTTATGATTCGCGCCTTGTTGCACTCTCTAAGAACCCATGTTTTATTTGTGTGAAGACTTGTGACGTTAAATTTTATTTTTATGAATCAATTTAATTAAAGAAAGTTACTTGCTCCTCTTTAAAAATCCACATATCCTAACTCAGCGATGGGTTTAAGGGTTTTTTATGGAAACCGAGATAGAGTTAAAATTATTTGTTTCATCTGATTCTTTACATTTAATTCAAGAAAAAATAACCAGTTTAAAAATTGTTGAAATGAAAGA
The DNA here is from genome assembly GCA_947041315.1 of uncultured Enterovibrio sp. Lineage (GTDB taxonomy): Bacteria > Pseudomonadota > Gammaproteobacteria > Enterobacterales > Vibrionaceae > Enterovibrio. The sequence continues at coordinate 7,489 of CAMRDW010000103.1, read as the reverse complement.
GCAAGATCTGCGTAATATATATTACGATACCCCCGATCTTTTATTGCGAAAAAATGATATGGGTTTGAGAGTCCGTCAAAATAAGGAGGGGTTCGTTCAAACCCTCAAAACAGCAGGGCGTGTTATTGCAGGCCTCCATCAGCGCCCAGAATACAATGTGCCCTGTGAGAATACCATCCCCAATATTGCCTTGATACCGAGAGAGGCTTGGCCTTATGGTCTGGACTTAGAGGCCCTCCAAAAACAGCTTTTTCCATTATTTTCGACAGATTTTAATCGTCAGTATGGAATGGTCTCCATGCAAGATGGGACACAAATTGAGCTTGCTTTTGACACAGGAGAGGTACGTTCTTCTGAAACTGCGCGTGAACCAATTTGTGAAATAGAGCTCGAATTAAAATCAGGGAAAATAGATGCCTTGTTTTTACTCGCAAGGGAGCTTGCAAAAGGGGGGGGATTGAGATTAGGAAATATAAGCAAAGCGGCCACGGGCTACCGTTTGGCTGCGAATGATGAAGGGGACCCAATAAAAGAGCTCGGTTTAGTCCCTCTCAATTTGCGCATGAGCATCGAAGAGGCGTTTGTTCAATCTCTTGAATATGCCTTGTCTCATTGGCTTTATCATGAGCACATTTATGTCGAGCGCAAAGAACAAGATGCCTTGCTTGAGCTCTCTCATGCAGTGGCTTTGGTACGCCACGCCTTGATGCTTTATGGGAGCCTCATTCCTCGAAGAGCCAGCACTTTATTGAGACAAGAATTACAATGGCTTGAAGCTGAATTGTCATGGATTCGTGAAGCGAAAGTGATTGCGCGCCTGTGTGAAGAAAAGGCTTATTTCCTTCGAAAACTCAATGCCCAAAAACAGCTTTTTCTTAAACTAGATAAACGATATCAATCTCTTCCAACAACAGACAAAATGAATGAGCTTCTTCATTCTGAAAGATATTGCAATTTGTTGCTTGACTTGAATCGGTGGGTCTTGACGCGTGGCTGGCAGCCTTTTTTGGACGACAGAGCAAAAGAGAAGCTTCTAAGACCGGTAAAATATTTTGCGAACAAACTTTTATCTCATTCTTGGGATGCAATTTTATCCACCTTTTCTTTTGAACATAAAATGGATCGTTTTGCTTATTTGAATCAAGAGCCTCGATTGTTTCGTTATTTGCTTACAACGGCGTGTTTTGCGTATATTTTTGATGAAGAAAAGAGTGCTTTGTTTCGTTTGTCTTGGTTCGATTGTTTTCAAGGAATGGACGATCTCTTTCTTTTAAATTCTGTCAGAATACGCGTGGATGATCACGACATCAGTGAAGAAAATAAGCAGCAAATCGAAAAATGGTTATATCGTAAAGAAGAATCTTTGATACATGCGATGCAAAGAAGCAGAGAAATAGGACTTTCTTTATCCCCTTATTGGGATTGATGATCACACATTGATGCCTTTAGAATAAAAAGGCATCAACATTCATTTAATAAAAGCAGGTTTAAATTAAACCTGCTTTTTTTGTTTTCTTTAATTTATACCCAAAGTAATTGAAGGTGCGCGCCTGTGGCAAACGAGTGAAGCCTCTGAATATAGATGCTCTCTTTGATTGGGGGCGCGAGCTTAGCCTGCATCCACGCAGCGTCAAAGGCGAGGGGGATAACTCAATTTTTTGATATCGAATTTAAAAATAAATTTGCAGAGCCTTTTGATACGCTAGAAAAAAACGCGTCAAGGAAAAAAAATAACCCAGCGGCGTTAAATGGGAAAATAAACGCCCGAGCAGGGTCGTTTTTTGTCTTTAAGGCCCATAAAGACAGGGGCTTTTTTATGGTAAATTAAAAAAACATCCCAAAGAAACAAGGAGCAAGGAAATATGTTATTGCCAAACGCATTGCAAGACATCGCGACATCTCGAATCAATGAACTTGCGCAATTACAGCCTGAGAGCCTGGCTCTTTGGCAAGGGGACGCGCGGGGAAAATTAGAGCGCACTTTGGGGTTGAGTGATTTTATCGGTCAGGCCTTGCAAAGCCAGCCAACCTTGCTTTCTTGGCTCTTTCAACACTTGGTTTTTCGTGCGCGTGCGCCACGTTACCGAGAAGATTTAAAAACCCTTTTGGCTTCTCAACCAAATGAATTGTCGGTGATGAAAGCCCTTCGTCATTTTCGTAATCGTGAAATGCTTTGGCTGGCATGGCATGATTTTAATCATTCTATCTCGCTTGATGACAGCCTCTATCATCTTTCTGCCTTGGCCGAAGGCATTATCGTAGAAGCTTATGCTTGGCTTTATGAGGTGTGCTGTAAAGAAATGGGCACCCCCTGTGACGAAGAAGGGCGCCCACAACCCATGTTGATTTTGGGGATGGGAAAGCTTGGGGGAGAAGAGCTTAATTTTTCTTCTGATATTGACCTTATTTTTACTTACCCTGAAAACGGACAAACCCAAGGTCTAAAACGCAGCATTTCTAATTCACAATTTTTCGCACGTTTAGGGCAGCGCTTGATTAAAGTGTTGGATCAACAAACGATGGAAGGATTTTGTTATCGAGTAGACATGCGTCTGCGTCCTTTTGGTGAGAGCGGTCCTTTGGTGATGAGCTTTGCTGCGTTGGAAGACTACTACCAAGAGCAAGGACGAGATTGGGAGCGTTACGCCATGGTTAAGGCGCGCGTTCTTGGAAAAGAGCAGGTGTCTTGTTATCAATCATTGCGAAAAATGTTGCGCCCTTTTGTGTTCCGTCGCTACATCGATTTCAGTGCCATTCAATCTTTAAGGCGAATGAAATCACTTGTTCAAAGTGAAGTGCGACGTCGAGGCTTGACGAAGAACATCAAGTTGGGGGCTGGGGGAATTCGAGAGTTAGAATTTATCGTTCAATCTTTTCAGCTTATTCGTGGTGGGCGAGAGCCGTTATTGAGAAAACGTGGTTTTTTTGTCACGCTCAAGGCCATTTGTGATCTGGGGCTCATAACAAAAAAAGATGCGCAGATCTTGGAAGTGGCTTATCGCTATTTAAGGCGCATCGAAAATAGGCTTCAAGCGATTGCCGACAAACAAACACAAACCTTGCCGGAATGCGAGCGAGATCAAAGCCGTCTTTTTATTGCGATGAAAGAAAGCAGTTGGGAAAGCATGCTTGAAAATATCCAAAATCAGATGTCGGCGGTCCGTGTTATTTTTGATGATTTGGTAGGAAATGAAGAAGAAAAAGAACACCTCACAACTCAAATTCCTTCTGAATATGCCGAAATTTGGGATGCGGCGAGAGACAAAGATCTGGTCAGGCAAATCTTGGAAGAGTTAAACAGCGCGCAATGCATTGAGAAAGCAGAAATACTCTTTCATTTTAAAGAAGAAATAGCAAAAAGAAGCTTGGGCTCACGAGGGCGAGAGGTGCTTCATCGATTGATGCCGTTTATCTTGCTTGAGACTTTGAGCTTGAAAGAGGGGTTAGGGGCATTTGAGCGGGTATTGGTTTTGCTTGCGGCCATTGCAACCCGAACCACCTACCTTGAATTGTTTGATGAACACCACGGTGCGATAACGCAATTGGTCCGTCTATGCAGTGCAAGCCCTATGGTGGCCTCGCAATTAACAAAATACCCTGTTCTTTTGGATGAATTGCTCGACCGTTATCATCTTTATCACCCAACCCCTTTTGATCAATATCGAACGGGCTTGTTCGAATTCCTTGCAAGGACGCCGCAAGAAGACATGGAGCAACAAATGGAAATGATCCGCCAATACAAGCAAGGCGAGTTATTGCGTATTGCAGCGGCGGACATTGCTGGGGTCTTGCCTGTCATGAAAGTCAGCGATCATCTGACCTTTCTTGCTGAAGCGATTGTGTGCGCCGTGGTTGAGCAAGCTTGGCATCAGATGGTGATGAAATTTGGTCAGCCAACGCACTTAAAAGGGGACGATGGACGGGGGTTTGCCGTAATAGGTTATGGCAAACTTGGCGGCATTGAGCTTGCCTATGGCTCTGATTTAGATGTTGTTTTTCTTCATGATTGCCCTTTAGACAGTGTTACGGATGGAAAAACAGCGATTGATGGACGCCAGTTTTATTTAAAATTAGCGCAGCGGATTGTGCATCTTTTTTCAACAAAAACCAGCAGTGGCGTTTTGTATGAAATCGACACCCGTCTTCGTCCTTCCGGTGTTTCTGGCATGTTGGTGACAACCCTTGATTCTTTTCAGGAATACCAACAAACGCAAGCCTGGACTTGGGAGCATCAAGCCCTTGTTCGGGCCCGCCTTGTGTATGGGGAAAGCGCGATTGCGAGCGCGTTTTCTTCTTTGAGAGAAGAGGTACTCACGCAAAAACGAGACCGTGCAGCCTTGAGAAAAGACGTGCAAGAGATGCGTCAAAAAATGAAAAATCATCAGGCCGCCAAAAAAAGAGCGAGCAAAAATGCGCCTTTATTTCACATTAAGCATGATGCGGGTGGGATCACTGACATTGAGTTTTTAACGCAGTTCCTCCTTTTGGCCAACGCCCATGAAATGCCCGATTTAACGCGCTGGAGTGACAATGTGCGTCTTTTAGATGCTTTAGCAACGGCGGGGATTTTAGATCCCGTACAAGCCCTGTCTTTGATTGATGCTTACACCCGAATGCGAAATGAAATCCATCGCTTAAATTTACTGGATGCGCCTTTGTCTGTTTGTGACACCTCTTTTTTGCTTGAGCGTCAAGCGGTCGAAAAAGCATGGAAACAGAGTTTTTTCATCGAAGATTAAAAAAAACCGCCCTTTTTGATGGGGCGGTTTTTTTATGGGATGAGCTGATTGGTTTTTAATCCTAGGCGTTCAATCGTATAAGGACGCTTCCCCCTCTGGGCGGCTTTTAAAGCGACGATGAAGCCACATGTATTGCTCTGGCGCGCGTAAAATGGAGCGTTCAATAAAGCGGTTTGTGTATGCCGCGCTGGCATCGGCATCATTTAATGGAAAAGCATCCATGGGGGGATCTAAGGTGAGAGTGTAGCCTGTGCCTTCCTTGTCGCGCGTAAAAGTCAAGGTGACAAGGGTGCATTTTCCTGCTTTGGCGAGCAATTGGGTGCCTGTGGTGGTACAGGCTTTTTCTACCGCAAAAAAAGGCGCCCAAGTGTAGCGGTGATGCCCGTAGTCATGATCGGGGGCATACCAGAGAAAATCCCCCTTTCGAAGGTGCTTTATCATTTTTTTGATGTCGTTGCGTTGGATGAGGGCATTGGATTTGGAGCGTCCACGGTATTGAAACCAATCAAAGACCGGGTTTGAGTTCGGACGATAAACGCCGTAACTGGGGGTGTGGAGACCAAAAGCGCGGGCGCCAAGTTCCAAGTTAAAGGAATGGACTGAAATCATCAGCAAGCCTTTTTTTTCTTTTTGGTATTCGGCTATTTTTTCAAATCCCACGTATTTGATGTGTTTTTTAATGCGCCAATCCGGACAAAACCACGCCATGCAGGTTTCAAAAAAAGCAAGGCCCAGGTGTTCGAAATTCTCTTTGAGCAATTGCGCTCTTTCTTCTAAAGGCATATCGGGAAAACAGAGTTCTAAATTGCGTTCTGCGATGTTTTTTCTTCTTTTTAAAAGAGCCATGATCAAAAGGCCCAACTTTCGTCCTAAAAAGCGTTGGAGGCGATAGGGGAGCCAGCTGAGTAAATACATGAAAAAGAGGCCAATCCAAGTATGAAGATAACGAGGATGAAGAAATGACCAGCGAAAACACGGAATTTCAGTTGAATGCGGTATCATGTTTTTAAGGACTCGAACGCAAGTGATAAAAGAGAAACGATATTTTATACATGAAACGCGCAATAATGCATATTCATCGCTTTGTTTTCTTGTTTATTCTGTAAATAAAAATGCATAATTATAAATGGAAACACATTCTCACGCGGATGCGCATTTCATTGAGTGAAGATTGTTGCTTTTGTGTTGTGAATGGGTTTAATTGTGCGCTTTATTGAGCAGTACAAAAAACCAAAAATGTGATTTTCAATTTTATGTGAACTTGTAAATCAATATCTTACCATTAAATTGGCCCTCAAAGAGCGACTTGATTATAATGTCCAGCGCCTTCTTTTGTTCGTGGAGAAAATAATGAAATTGACTTTGCCTGACTATCAGCAAGCAGACGTACTGGTTGTCGGCGATGTGATGCTTGACCGTTATTGGTACGGACCAACAAAGCGTATTTCACCAGAGGCGCCTGTGCCTGTTGTCACCATAGATCGCACAGACGAGCGTCCTGGAGGGGCCGCAAACGTGGCCATGAATATTGCAGCCTTAGGCGGAAAAGCCTTTTTGATTGGTCTAGTCGGGCAAGATGAAAGGGCTCACATTCTTAAAGAGACACTTCTTTCTTTCGATGTAAGATGTAATTTTATTGAATCCCTTGAGTCCCCAACGATCACTAAATTGCGTGTCATGAGTCGTCATCAGCAATTAATTCGCCTTGATTTTGAAGAAGGTTTTCATGGAATCGATAAAGAGGAATTTCTTTGTCGTGTAAAACCTGCCCTGTCTCATGCGAAAGTCGTCATTTTTTCTGATTACGCGAAAGGGGCGTTGAAGCATGTTCAGGCCATGATCCAATTGGCAAAAGAAGCTGGGGTGATGACCTTGGTCGATCCGAAAGGGGTTGATTTTGAACCTTATCGTGGCGCTTCTTTATTGACCCCGAACATGAGTGAATTTGAAGCCATTGTCGGGCGTTCGAATTCTGAAGACGAAATTTTTGAAAAAGGGTTAGAGCTTATCCGCAAATTTGATTTGGGGGCGCTTTTAATCACTCGCAGTGAACATGGCATGAGTTTATTACGGGATGGGCATGACCCTTTCCACTTGCCAACATTGGCCAAAGAAGTGTTTGATGTGACAGGTGCGGGTGACACGGTTATCTCTGTCTTGGGCGCGTCAATTGCGGCGGGAAAAACATTGGATGACGCCTGTGCTTTGGCCAATGCGGCAGCAGGCGTTGTGGTTGGTAAATTGGGTACCTCGACGCTTTCGACTCTTGAGCTGACCACGGCAGTGCATGGCAGCTATCAATTTGGTTTTGGTGTTGTACAAGAAAATGCATTAAAACACGCGGTGAAACTGGCTCAAATACAAGGCGAAAAAATCGTCATGACCAACGGGTGCTTTGATATTTTGCATGCGGGACATGTGGCCTATTTGAATGAAGCGGCCAAGTTAGGCGACCGTCTTATTGTGGCGGTCAATACAGACGATTCAGTGCGCGCTTTAAAAGGTCCAGGACGTCCAATTAATCCAACAGACAGGCGCATGGCGGTATTGGCAGGGCTTGGGGCTGTAGATTGGGTGGTGCCTTTTAGTGAAGAAACGCCACAGCGCCTTATCAGCGAGCTTTTACCTGATGTGTTAGTCAAAGGGGGCGATTATAAACCTTGTGATATCGCAGGAGGGAGCGAAGTGGTGGATGCTGGAGGAGAAGTCTGTGTCTTGAACTTTGAAGATGGCTGCTCGACCACTGCGAT
>CAMRDW010000102.1 GCA_947041315.1 uncultured Enterovibrio sp. | reverse complement strand
ACCCTCATTTTCATAAATATACTCATAAAGCCTCATGACCTCTAATACATTTTTCTTTATATCGCCACTCTCATACGGTGCATTCTTTATCTCATGGTATTGAGTACTTTCTGGGGTGTCTTCTGTGTTTTTAATCGAAATTAACTGGACGGGGGGCAATGACGATGCATTGTCGGTAAGATTAAAGTGTGTCCTCTCCATTTCATTGCGTATATACATCTTAAATTCCAAGTGGGTTTATTGGGCTTTCTAGAAAAAAAAGCACCTGCAATTTGCTAAATCATTCACCAGAAAAAATGATCTATGCATTCACTTTATAAAAAAAGAATTAAAGTTAAATCAATAGAGCTCTATTATTTAGGGTTATTTCTCTTGTCAAAAAGACGCCCTCTTCGTTATAAAGAATGCACTTAATCATTAACCTTGTTTTTTATATGGAATATTTCTTTTGAAAAAAATGCTTTATGAATAAATAAAAAAGAATAAATACTCGAAAGGAAGGTCAAATGCAATTTATTTTTGAAAACAAGAAGAACTGAACACAATATTTCACATTCTGCCTCCATTTTATATGAACGCTTATTCTTGATTACCGAGCTATATCCAAAGAAATTGAAGATGTGCGCCTGCGGCAAATGAGTGAACCCCCTTAGTATAAATGGACGATGTGATGAGGTTGCACAAGCCGAGCCAACACCCAGGCAGGGTCAAAGGCTGCAGATATACCCCTTTGACTTTCAGTTATAAAAAGCCCAGACAGTGTCTGGGCTTTTTTAATTCTAAAAAACAGATAAATACACTTTATTAATCAGGCATTAAGAACCTGTTTTTCTAAACTGTTGAACTAAGCGTTTTTGATCTTTCAAAGCTTCATAGAGTTTTTCTGCCTCTAAAACCGATTGATTAGAAATATCAATTGTTTTTAAAGAGAGTTCAGAAATCGATTGAATATTTCCATTCATTTCATTTGAAACCGTCGCTTGCTCATTTACCGCTGTTGCAACTTGATGATTCCTATCATTAATGTCACTGACTAATTTTTGAGACCGTCGTAAAACATCGCCCGCTTGCTCTGCACTGTTCACACATTCTTCAGACAGACTGGTACCTCGTGCCATCGCATCCACGGCTTGTTGGGTCCCATTTTGAATTTGAGAAATAACATCTTGAATTTCTGAAGTCGATTCTTGGGTACGTTGTGCCAAAGCGCGAACTTCATCCGCGACAACAGCAAAACCACGTCCTTGCTCCCCAGCTCGCGCCGCTTCAATGGCTGCATTGAGCGCCAATAAATTGGTTTGTTCTGCGATCCCTTGTATCACATCTGAAACTGCGCCAATCCGTTTACCATGTTCTTCTAACTTAGAAATAACACTGGAAGCCTCGCTTAATTGTTTTGCAAGATGTTGAATTGCATCCACCGTTTTTCCTACGGTTTCCATTCCTGCAGAAGTGGCATCTTGTGCTTCAGCTGCCGCCTCAGAAGCACTTTTCGTGTTATTTGACATGTCATTGACCGTGGCAGACATTTGATTGATGGCCGCTGCAATTTGATCTGTTTCTGTGTTTTGTTTATCAAGATTGACACTTGTTTTCTGACCATTTTCTTTTGAGACACTGGCCGCGTTAAGCACCTGCTCACTCCCGTCCACAATACGCCCAACAACCGCATTCAGCTCTGAGGCTTGCATTTTAAGGGCTAATTCTATTTCTGAAATATCATCATTCGACCCGTTGTAGATGTATTCCATCAAGGGATTGTTGTAGGCTTTTTTCGCCAATACGGTCAATTTTTCTAAACGACGCGTCAAATTAAAAATAACAAGAAAAGAGAATATAAATTGAAAAGCAATCACGGCGGCAAATTCGGCTCCAAATCCGACATAAAAGCCTATCGCACCCGAAAAAACCGCACCCAATAAAAACCAAAGGCTGGCACGCTGCCACAAGCGCATTTTGGGTGTTTTGAGGGCAAGTGGGGTTTTTCCCTCTAATAAAAGAGGATAAACTTTTTCTGCTCGTTCAACGGCTTTTCTATCTGGAACCATACGCACGGACTGATATTCAACAATTTGTCCATTATTTTGAATGGGGGATGCGAAAGCGTTCACCCAGTAATGATCTCCGTTACTGGTTCTGTTTTTAACCAAACCCATCCAAGATCTGCCGCTTTTTATGTATTCCCATAAATTTTGAAACGCATCTGGCGGCATACCTGGGTGACGAACCAAATTATGGGGTTGTCCGATGAGTTCTTCTTTCGAATACCCTGCAACCTCACAAAATTCATCACTGACGTATTTGATAATACCCCGGGTATCTGTTGTGGAGAGTAAATTGTATTCCTTTGGAAAACGAATCTCTCTATCTGTGACTGGACTGTTAACTCTCATTTGTGAGACCACCTTCTATGATTGAGACAAATTTCTTATGATTAAGAGTAGTCTTCAATTTTTTAAAAATAAAAGAATCTAATAATGAATAATGAATAACTTATTTCAGATACAAAGCAGGATCACATTTTGATGGAATATTGAACGGTTTTTAAAGAGAGCAAACAGAAAAAAGTCATTTTATGCCTTACCAAAAACAGCGAAAAAATCATTAAATTCAAAATATTGAAAAGAAAACATCTCATTCGATGAGAAAGTGATCCCTTTTGCATGACAAAAAAAGCCCGCTTTTTTAATCCGTCTATTTTGATGCTTCTCTGTACCACAGAAGGGTATTTGATTGTGGATAAGATTATCAGGGGTTTATATTTATCAACATTTTTGCGTTTTTAATCCTTCATTGCGCCTCTTCACTTGATTTTTTAAAATCTGACGTTGAAATCAAATTTGAAATACACATTTTTCACGTCGCGTTACGTAAAAATAGGCATTCATGGGGCGTCTTTTATAAGGCAGCCTAGAAAGCAAAATTATTTTTTCATGTACGGATTGACGGATAGCGCTTCATTCATCTTTAGTACGATGTATTTTTAGGTTAAGCTCGTTTATCACTTCATTTTTACCCAAGAAATTTGAAAACGTTTCTATACCCCAACCCCATGATCTCGCGCGAACCGACAGAACGACTCTGTAATGAGAGGTTTAAAAACCTGATCAACACCCAGATGCGTCAAAGGCCCGGGAATAATCCACTCTTTAACATGGAGGCATGAGAAACAAACCCAGGTTTCTCTTACACACAATGAAAATCATTCATATTTTTTGGTCACCTCATTTAAAAGGCACCGATAATGATGGTCAATTTCACCTTTGGATTGAATCGTCAACGAAAAACAAGAGTAAAAATGCCCATCCTTTTCAGCTTTCTTCCAGCGCGCTCTCGTCTTTTTGTGCTTTCATGAAATGGTCAGGGCCGCTTCAGGAATTATCCGTTCAATTTCCAAGTGATGAACAAGAGGTTTTACTTTCACCCATCATTGCGAATTTAAATAACCGGGATGACAAACAATATTACCAACATACGAGGAAAATTTTATACACACTCAAGATCACTCGCCCCTTCCTCTTTTTCAAAGATATTAATTATCAACAGTTTAGCTTTGATGAAGAGACCATTCTTGGTGATGATGCTAAATTTTGGATCAAAATAATGCGTTCAATCGGGAATGCGATAAAAAAAGATGACCTCATTCCAGCCATTGTCGCATTAAAAGAAAAAACAAAAATAACCTATCAAAATAAATGGGAAATTCTTTCGGCAGATTTTGACACTCAAATAAAAAACGGGGCCGAGATCATGCCATTTTCATCCTGTCTGGGCGATTTTTCTTTTTATAATAAGCAATCTGCTTTAGAACATGCTTCTGATGTTTTGGTTAACCAGCTGATTTATAACACCTCTTTTTCTACTCGCAGCCTTAAAGCGGTGGAAGGATCGGTCATTGATGCTTGCCTCCCTGAATATGGAAAAAAGAATAAAGTCCTCAATCAGGCATTCATAAATAACTGGGCGCAATGGCGCAATCAATTACAACATGAACAATTTGGTGCTGATTTTAATTTATGCTTTCGTTTTGTTGAAGCTCAGAATTCACATTCTAACGACTGGGGGATCATCCTTCAATTACAGTCTAAAAAAGACCAGTCTTTTTTTATTCATTTAAATGAATACTGGCAACAAAAAAAGAATCACACGGATCTTTATCAACGCTATTTTGGTGACGGAATAGAACGGCAACTCTTTTTACAATTAGCCTATGCCTGTCGTATTTACCCCCAATTAGAATCTGTATTTAATAATAATGAACTCAAAACACACCTTCCAATGGATGAAAAGCAAGCCTTGTCTTTCTTACGCGAGGATGCATGGCAGCTTAAAAGTTTAGGCTATCGCATCATCATTCCATCATGGTGGACAGAAAAAACCAGAAAGAAATTAAAAATAAAATTAGGCGCGAAAATACCCAGCAATCAATCAAAAAATCCGGTCGATTATATTGGAAAAAATGGATTAATTCATTTTGATTATCAACTTTCGCTGGGCAACCAACACATTGATGGATCTGAATGGAAACAGCTCATGCAAGCCAAATCTGAGCTTGTTTTTTTTAGGGGGGAATGGATTGAAATAAATAAAGAGGAAATAGAGAAAATACAATCCCTTGTCATTCAAGCCAATCAAACAAAAAACACGGGGACAATCGAAGAATTGTTGAAATTAGCGGCGGATGATGAAAATTACATCACAGAATATGATGATCCTATTTCCTCTATTCTCCAGAATCTCACGCATCAAGATAAGATTGAATTAATCCCCTCTCCGAAAAACCTCCACGCAACATTACGCCCTTACCAATTGCGCGGTATGTCATGGCTTTCTTATCTTGAAACATTGGGGATGAATCCTTGTCTCGCCGATGACATGGGCTTGGGTAAAACCATTCAGATCATTGCCCTTTTATTGAGCAAACCGAGAAAAAAAGCAGCATTATTGATTGCCCCAACCTCCGTGATTGGAAATTGGTATAAAGAATTAGAAAAATTTGCACCCAGTATCAAAGCACTTATTCATCATGGTCAAAGCAGATCAAAACGGGACACATTTTTAAATTCCGTCGAGCAACATGATATCGTCATCACCTCCTATGGCTTACTGCGCAAAGATAAAATGCTCTTTGATAAAATAGAATGGTCACGCCTTATTATTGATGAAGCACAAAATATTAAAAATCCGAACGCGGCACAAAGCAAAGCCATTTTTAGTTTGCACTCTGAAAACAGAATCGCGCTTTCTGGGACCCCCATCGAAAACCGCTTAATGGATCTTTGGTCTGTTTTTCATTTTTTAAATCCTGGTTTATTGAATAATAAAGCCTCATTTCGTAAAGAATTTGAATTGCCTGTTCAGCGAGAAAATAACGAGCAGAAAAAAAACACACTCAAAAATTTAGTCACCCCGTTTATTCTTCGTCGTCTAAAAACAGACAAAAACATTATTCCTGATTTACCTGAAAAAATAGAACAAAAAGTCTATTGCGAGCTCACAGTCGAACAAGCAAGCTTATACCAACTCATTGTCGATGAAATAAAAAATCAAATGGACGAAGAAAGCGAAACGAAAGGACAGAAAATGATCATGTTATCAGCCTTGCTTCGATTAAAACAATGCTGCAATCACCCGGCACAATATCTACAAGATGGCAGTGACTTTAGCCCAGAGCGTTCAATCAAATTACAACGCTTAATCGAAACCACCCAAGAAGCCATTCAAAACAATGAAAGTATTTTGATTTTTAGCCAATTCACTGAGGTCTGTTCAAAATTACAACAGATTATAAAAAACCAACTTGGCTTTACGACGCACTATTTACACGGCGGCACTTCACGTACACAACGCGAAAAAATGATAGAGCACTTTCAATCGCCAGAAAGTCCTGCCAGTGTCTTTATTTTATCCTTAAAAGCCGGTGGCGTCGGGATCACCTTAACCAAAGCCAATCATGTTATTCATTTTGACCGATGGTGGAACCCTGCTGTCGAAAATCAAGCCACAGACCGCGCTTATCGTATAGGACAACAAAAAACAGTGTTCGCCCATAAGTTCATCACACTTGGGACTGTCGAAGAAAAAATTGATGCCATGTTAGAAGAAAAACAAGCGCTTGCAGATGGCATTATCAGCACTGATGAGTCCTGGCTCACTGAACTTTCAACGGACAAATTTATGCAGATGATCCAATTAAATACACAAGAAGGTGTCTTATGAATCACACACCAAAAACATGGTGGGGCGATAGCTTCGTCAATGCATTAGAAGGTTTCATTGACAGCGGTCGTTTACAACGAGGGAAAAGTTATCGCACCGATAAACGCGTGCTTTTTTTTGATATGCAATTACAACACATTAACGCAACTGTTTTAGGCAACGCCAACGCTTATTTTGGTGTCACTAAACCGCCCAAATACAAGATTTCAATTGCCTTTCAGACCATAGATACAAAAGAATGGAATGGGATCATTCAACGTATTGCCATGAACCCAAGTTGGTTAGCCAAATTGATGTTAAAAGAAGTCCCCTCCAACATAGAAGATGCCTTCACAAGCGTCCCTTTACTCCCTGTTTCATACAAGGAAATCAAGGGCCATTGTACTTGCCCTGATCATGCAACACCTTGTAAACATATTGCAGGTATTTATTACCGAATTGCCAACATGCTAGACAGCAATCCCATGTTGCTTTTTGAACTTCGTGGATTAACAATGGACGCCCTGATTGAAGCCTTAGAAAAAACCGAGTTTGGCCAAGTCTTTGTCGCTCATCTTGCCCATCAGCCAGAATCTCGCATCGACCCCAAGACGCACTATTATCGTCCTTTTCAAGTCAGCAATCACATCAAACACCCATCAAACGAGCATATCTGGACGCTAAAACCTCACGAAGAGGAAAACAGTGACGATGAAGATCATGAGCAAAGAATGCCCGCAGGTCTTATTAAAAAACAAGGCGACAACCCTGAATTCTGGACCCAAAGAGCTTCATTTATTAACGTGATGGAAGAGGTTTATCAAACCATTAAACGAAAAAATGCCAAGCAGCTAATGTAAAGGATGTGAGGCTCTCGCCTCACATCGCTGCCCTTTTTATATGCACCGAATATCGTATTTATTTTGCATTAAGGGGAGATGCTCAAATAAGTGTAAAAAGAGGTCACTTTCAAAAAGCTTAAAGAGCCGCAGCTCCTTTTGGTGTAATCCCCATCTCATTAAACATTTGATCGTTCTTGCTTGTTAAAATCACCGATATACCCGTCGCCTTTGAAGCGGCGTGGATGTTGGCTAGGCTCTTTAGGCTTTTAAACCGCAGCCAACATCCTTTCAAGCACAAAACCAAGGGGTATAAAACATTACCCAATGTGCGTTAAGCCACCCATGTAAGAAAGTAAAACCTCGGGTATTTCGATCCGGCCATCGGCCAATTGGTAATTTTCTAAAATCCCCACCATCGTACGACCAACAGCCAAACCTGAGCCATTCAAGGTATGAAGTAATTCTGGTTTCATCTCGCCTTTACGACGAAAACGTGCTTGCATTCTACGTGCTTGGAAATCGGTCATATTGGAACAAGATGAAATTTCACGGTAAGTATTTTGCGCAGGCACCCACACTTCTAAATCATACGTTTTTGCTGAACCAAAGCCCATGTCTCCCGTACATAAAATCACTTTTCGATAAGGCAATTTTAGCAATTGAAGGACTTTTTCCGCATGCCCTGTCAAGGTTTCTAATGCCGCCATGCTGTCTTCTGGTTTGACAATTTGTACCAATTCAACTTTATCAAACTGATGCATACGGATTAGACCACGGGTGTCTCTGCCATACGCGCCTGCTTCTGAACGAAAACAGGGGGTGTGCGCCGTCATACAAAGGGGTAAATCCGCTTCATCGACAATGGTATCTCGAACCATGTTCGTCAGGGGAACTTCTGACGTCGGGATCAAGGACATCCTTGCGCCATCTTCAGTTGCAGGCTGAGTATGAAATAAATCTTCCCCAAATTTAGGCAACTGACCGGTTCCAAAAAGGCTGTCCGCATTCACCAAATAAGGCACATACATTTCAGTGTAACCGTGCTCTGTGGTGTGTAAGTCCAGCATGAACTGGGCGATCGCGCGGTGCAAACGGGCCATTTGGCCTTTCATGACAATAAAACGAGAGCCCGAAAGTTTCACGGCGCTGGCAAAATCAAGCCCACCGGAAAGTTCACCGAGATCTACATGATCTTTTACGTCAAAATCGAAATGTTTCGGCTCACCCCAGCGCAAAATCTCAACATTCTCAGACTCATCTTTTCCTACAGGTACCGCGTCATCAGGCAGATTTGGCACACTAAAAAGGATCTGATTTAACGCAGAATGCAATTGACCCAGAGCCAATTTAGCCTCATCCAATGAAGAGCCTAAATGTTCAATTTCAAGCAACAAAGGCGCAATGTCTTCGCCTTTTGCCTTCGCCTGACCAATCGATTTAGAACGGGCATTGCGCTGCGCTTGCAGCTCTTCTGTCCGAATTTGCAAGGATTTCCGCTTTTCTTCTAAATCACGAAGGGTGTTTACGTCCAATTTAAAACCGCGAAGAGCCAATTTTTCCGCTGTCGCGTCAAGCTCGTTACGCAATCGTTTTGAGTCCAGCATGTGCGTCCTGTTATTTTAAAAGTATGTTTATAAAACTGAAAATTCTAGAGGGTTTTTAAAGCCGCATGAATATGTACTATCTGAAAAAAAGAAAAACAATACAATAAAAAATGCGTTTTATTTCTCTCGTTGTTGTGTACTCATTGCATCCAAATCCGCTAAAAAAGCCATTTTTTCGGCCAATTTTATTTCAAGTCCACGGGGGTTTGGAACGTAATAGCGCGTTCCTTTTAGCTCTGAAGGCAAATAAGACTCACCAGCGGCATACGCGTGAGGTTCATCATGCGCATAACGATACCCCTCCCCGTACCCCAATTCTTTCATCAGGGTCGTGGGGGCATTTCGAAGATGCAAAGGCACGTCTAAATCAGGGTTCAAGGTTGCGTCCGAAAGGGCTTGTGCCCAAGCAAGATAAACGGCATTGCTTTTGGGGGCACAGGCAATATAAACCGCCGCTTGCGCAATGGCACGTTCCCCTTCAGATGGACCGACCCGGGTATAACAATCCCACGCGCTCACCGCCATTTGCATCGCGCGAGGATCTGCATTTCCCACATCTTCTGAAGCGATGGCCAAAAGGCGCCTCGCCACATAAAGAGGATCGCCGCCTGCGGTGATGATCCGTGCATACCAATAAAGCGCCGCATCAGGGTTAGATCCTCGAACGGACTTATGAAATGCCGAAATCAAGTCGTACCACAAATCCCCTTTGTTATCAAAACGGGCGATTTTTTCACCCGCAACATCTGCAAGCAACTCTAACGTAATGTGTTTATTACCTAAAGCATCAATCTCGGCCATATCAGAAAGCAGTTCAAGATAATTCAGTGCCCGACGCGCATCCCCGGAGGTCAAACGCGCCAATTGCTCTTTTACGCCTTCAGAAAAAATCAGTTTTTCTAGGGCTAATCCGCGCGTTTTATCGCCTAATGCTTGATCAATAACGCCTAACACGTCCTCTTGCGTCAAGGATTTTAATTTATAAACTCGAACCCGTGACAGCAAGGCATTGTTTAATTCAAACGAAGGATTTTCGGTCGTAGCACCAATGAAGGTGACCGTGCCGTCTTCGATGTGAGGAAGAAAAGCATCTTGCTGGCTCTTATTAAAACGATGCACTTCATCCACAAACAACAGGGTTTTGCGCCCTGTCATCTGGTTTTCTTTGGCTCTTTCTATGGCGAGGCGAATGTCTTTTATGCCTGATGTCACGGCAGAAAGACGTTCAATGTTGGCTTTTGCATAAAAAGCCACCACTTCCGCCAAGGTTGTTTTTCCTGTCCCGGGAGGCCCCCAAAGGATCATCGAATGCAATTGAGCGTTTTCAATGGCTTTTCGTAAGGGCTTTCCTTGTGACAAAAGATGGCTTTGCCCTCTGTATTCGTCCAAATCTGTTGGGCGCATTCTGGCCGCTAAAGGACGAAAATCATCTGCAAAGTTCAGGGTAAAATTGCTCACAAAGCGTCTCTTTTCTACTTTCTTTGATCGTCAAATTCGACGCCTTTAGGGACACTAAACTGAAAAAGAGAATCCTTCAATGTCGTCTGCGTCACCCCGTTTAATTCAAATCGGTTCGTTTGACCGTCTTGCTCCACCAATGAAAATTCAGTCAAAAAACCATCCGGCAAGACATGGACAATAAAATCCCCTTGTCCCCCTTTTTGTTTTGGGGAAAGGGTAAAACGGTCTCCATTTTGAGTCACTTTGTAGTTATCCCAATCATTCGGTCTGTTTCGGGTCAAAAGTGCAAAAGGCGTTTTAGAGGTGGCTTCATCCAACCACATTGCGCTCACCTGTTCGATAAATGGGTTGTAATGCCACAATGTTTTTCCATCGGAAACCAACACATTTTCGTCTGGCTCATCGATTTCCCATTTAAATAAATTCGGACGTTTCACTGAAAATCGTCCCTTGCCTTTCGTGATATTTTTCCCATCAGGATCTGTGACCGTTTGGCTAAATTCCGCCGTAAAACTATTGAGCTTTTCAAAACGCTTGTTCAACTCTTTTTGAGGTGTCGCAAAAACAACGGGCATAAAAAGAAACAGCGATAAACATAATTTTTTCATTTTTTATCCATCAGTCTTGTAAGGGCGCAGGCGCTAATACTTCACGATTAGAATTATGCCCAGGGGCACTGACAATACCTTGCCCTTCTAATTGCTCAACAATACGGGCTGCGCGATTATACCCAATTTTAAATCGACGCTGCACACCTGAAACAGAAGCACGTCGAGATTCAGTGACAAATTCAACCACTTGATCAAAGAGCGGGTCCAGTTCATCTCCGTTTTCATTCATCGGAGACTCTCCCGGTAACAAGCCATCCGCACCTTGATCACCCACCAAGATCTCCGAAATATATTGCGGCTTTCCACGGGCTTTCCAGTTATTAACCACGCGATGGACTTCATCGTCATTGACAAAAGCACCATGAACACGCACCGGATGATTGGTGCCATTTGGCATAAACAACATGTCGCCCATCCCAAGCAAAGAATCGGCTCCACTTTGATCCAAAATGGTACGTGAATCGGTTTTGGTTGAAACCGTAAACGCCATTCTTGTGGGGATATTGGCTTTTATCAACCCCGTTATCACATCAACCGAAGGACGTTGGGTGGCCAAAACCAAGTGGATCCCTGCCGCACGCGCTTTTTGTGCTAAACGGGCAATCAATTCTTCTACTTTTTTACCCACCACCATCATCAAGTCAGCAAATTCATCCACAATGACGACAATAAAAGGGAGTTTTTCAAGCAAAGGCGCTTCCTCTGCCATGCTGTCTCCGGGCTTCCAGAAAGGGTCCGGTATGGGATGATTGACATGACTGGCCTCTTTTATTTTGTCGTTATAACCTTCTATATTACGTACACCCAGAACGGACATCAGTTTATAGCGTCGTTCCATCTCCGCCACACACCAACGCAACGCATTGCCTGCATCTTTCATGTCTGTCACCACTTCCGTTAAAAGATGTGGGATCCCTTCATACACAGAAAGCTCCAGCATTTTAGGGTCAATCATGATAAAACGAACGTCTTCAGGGGCGGCTTTATATAGAATGCTCACGATCATAACATTGACCCCAACAGACTTACCCGAACCTGTGGTCCCCGCCACCAGCATGTGCGGCGCTTTTCCTAAATCCGTCACAATGGCTTCCCCTGCAATGTCTTTGCCTAAGACAACAGAAAGGGGGGATTTTGCAGATTGAAAGCGTTCACTCCCCACCACTTCAGACATAAAGACCGTTTCACGGCTTGCATTCGGTAACTCAAGACCCACGTAAGGTTTCCCTGGGATCACATCCACAACGCGCACCGCGCTTGCCGACAAGGAGCGGGCAATGTCCTTGGACAAGCCCATAATGCGGCTGACTTTCACGCCAGGGGCCAGCTCAAGTTCAAAGCGCGTGATCACGGGGCCTGGAAATATCCCTTTGACTTTCACATTGATTTTGTAGTCTTCAAGACGCGTTTCAATGAGGTGTGCCATGTGTTGCAGCTCTTCATCCGAGGCCCTTGTTGCTGTATTTTTGGGCGGGTCGAGCAAAGCCAATGTGGGCAAAGGTTCGGCGGGTTTTGGCAGGTTAACTTCATTTTTAACCAAGAAAGGGTGCAAGGCCCCTGCTGCATTTTTTTGCGCCTCTCGAACCGTTTCAAGAAAAGGGTCTACCTCTTTTTTTTCTTGATTAACGACATATTCAGCTTCTCGTTTTCGCTCTTCTATGTCAAGCGCGGCACTCTCAACGTCAGTCTCAATTTCATCTTTAATTTCAAGAGCCAAATCATCTTCAGACTCATTTGGCGTCAAGTCTCCTCCATCAAAAGTCGGTTCATCTCTAAACGCATTCGAGGTCACATCCAATGTATCGTCCATGGCATCCACCCCAAGATCATCCTGAAACCCATCAGACCCACGACCAGAG
>CAMRDW010000101.1 GCA_947041315.1 uncultured Enterovibrio sp. | reverse complement strand
TGCTCAGGGGCTTCGTTCGCTTGTCGCCTACACGCATCTTCAATTCCTTTGGGTATATATTCGCTCTAGTGCATATTTGATCATTTTTTCCCGTCGATTTTGAAGCTGTATGGCTGTTGCTTGCCTTGATTCAAAGAGGGGGGTTTATGCTTTTGATGCTCTTCGAGTGTGTAGGTTATTGGCGTAATCAAAGGTTAATTCGCGCATCTTCATCTGAGAAATAAATCTATACCCGAAGCCTTTGAAGCGCTCTGGTATTGGCTACGCAAGCTCAGTCTCTCTATGATGAGGGGCTTCACTCGCTTGGCGCCTGCACGCATCTTCAATTACTTTAGGTCTCTCTCCAATGCAGGTTCAAAAAAAAAGCACCCCGAAGGGCGCTTTTTATTTGTCTAAATCACGAAGATTAATCGTTATTCAAACCCGCATTCAACAATGCAGCTAAATCATGTGTGGCTTGCTCTGCATCCACTTGTGGAACGACAACAGGCTCTTGTGCTGCCTGACGCTTCTCTTGACGTACTTTATGGTAAGAGAACCCGGTTCCCGCAGGGATCAAACGACCCACGATCACGTTTTCTTTCAGACCACGGAGTTCATCACGCTTACCAGACACAGCCGCTTCAGTAAGAACGCGCGTTGTTTCTTGGAAAGAGGCCGCCGAAATAAAGGATTCCGTCGCCAAAGATGCTTTCGTAATACCAAGCAGATCACGGCCATAAGTTGCAATACGTTTGCCTTCATCTTCAAGCATACGGTTCGCAATGGTCACGCGAGAAAATTCTACCTGCTCACCTTCAAGGAATTCAGAATCCCCAGAAGAGGTGATCGTCACTTTGCGCAACATTTGACGAACAATGGTTTCAATGTGTTTATCGTTTATTTTTACGCCTTGCAAACGATAAACGTCTTGAACTTCATTCGTAATGTACTCTGTTACCGCACGCACGCCACGTAAGCGAAGAATGTCATGAGGTGACTCAGGACCATCGGCAATAACATCACCCTTCTCAACTTTTTCACCTTCAAATACGTTAAGCTGACGCCATTTAGGGATCATCTCTTCGTAAGGTGAAGCATCCATTGGAGTAATGATAAGACGACGTTTCCCTTTGGTTTCTTTACCAAACGAAATCGCACCTGTCACTTCAGCCAAAATTGCAGGCTCTTTCGGCTTACGGGCTTCAAACAAGTCGGCTACGCGTGGCAGACCACCCGTGATATCTTTCGTACCGCCGGATTCTTGTGGAATACGTGATAAAGTGTCACCGATACCTACGTTTGCACCATCTTCCAACTGGACAATCGCTTTACCAGGAAGGAAATATTGTGCCGGCATATCAGTACCAGGGATCATGACATCTTTGCCAGCGGCATCAAGCAGTCGAACCATTGGACGCATGTCTTTACCGGACATAGTCCGTTCAGCTGCATCCAAAATCACCATTGAAGAAAGACCTGTTAAATCATCGGTTTGACGTTGAACGGTAATACCATCAACCATGTCAACGAATTCAATGCGACCTTCCACTTCGGTGATAATTGGCATCGTATGCGGATCCCAATTTGCGACGGTTTCACCGATAACAACGGTGGCACCACTTGCTTTCGTCAAAAGTGTTCCGTAAGGAAGCTTATAGCTTTCTTTCGTACGACCAAACTCATCAACAATCGTCAATTCAGAAGCACGAGATGTAATCACAAGCTTGCCGATACTGTTCACAACAAATTTGGCATTATGCAAATGCAAAGAACCGTTGTTCTTCACTTGAATGCTGTTTTCTGCTGCTGCACGCGATGCCGCGCCACCAATGTGGAACGTACGCATGGTTAACTGTGTACCGGGTTCACCGATAGATTGAGCTGCGATAACACCAACCGCTTCACCGTGATTCACAATATGACCACGAGCCAAATCACGTCCATAGCAATTTGCACAACAACCGAAGTCAGTTTCGCAACTTACAACAGAACGCACTTTGATTTGGTCAACGGAATTGATCTCTAAGATTTCACACCATTTCTCATCAAGAAGGGTGTTACGTGGTGCAAGCACTTCATCGGTTCCAGGCTTAAGAACATCTTCAGCAACCACACGACCGAGAACGCGATCACGCAATGCTTCTTTAACGTCACCACCTTCAATAACCGCCATCATGTGGATACCTTCACTGGTACCACAATCTGTTTCGGTGATCACAACATCTTGAGCCACGTCAACAAGACGACGGGTCAAATAACCTGAGTTTGCTGTTTTCAGTGCGGTATCCGCAAGACCTTTACGCGCACCATGCGTTGAGATGAAGTACTGAAGTACGTTCAAACCTTCACGGAAGTTTGCAGTGATGGGGGTTTCGATGATAGAACCATCGGGTTTCGCCATCAAACCACGCATACCGGCTAACTGACGGATCTGAGCTGCAGAACCACGCGCTCCAGAATCAGCCATCATGTAAACGCTGTTAAAGGATTTTTGATCTTCCTTTTCACCGTCACGATTCAAAACGCTGTCAAAAGACAAGTTGTCCATCATTGCTTTAGCAACTTGTTCGTTTGCCGCAGCCCAGATATCGATTACCTTGTTATAACGCTCTCCCGCAGTTACCAAACCTGATTGGAATTGCTCTTGAATTTCGGCAACTTCGGCTTCTGCCGCTTCAATCAAATCGTATTTAGCTTGTGGGATCACCATGTCGTCGATGCCAACAGACACACCAGAAAGTGCCGCATAAGCGAAACCGGTGTACATAATTTGGTCAGCGAAAACAACCGTGTCTTTTAAGCCTAATTTACGGTAACAAGTATTCAGCAAATTAGAGATCTGCTTTTTACCGAGAGATTGGTTCACAATGCTGTATGGCAAGCCTCTAGGAACAATTTGCCACAACATTGCGCGGCCAATCGTTGTCTCCACAAGCCCAACATTTTCACTGCGGTTACCCAGCTCATCAATCAAAACTTCTTTGATGCGAACTTTTACACGAGCATGCAGTTCTGCATGTCCTGTACGGTAGGCTTTTTCAGCTTCCGCAGGACCCGAAAGGTATAAACCTTCGCCTTTCGCGTTGATGCGGTCGCGCGTCATGTAATACAGACCCAACACAACATCCTGAGACGGTACGATGATAGGCTCACCGGACGCAGGAGAAAGAATGTTGTTTGTTGACATCATCAAAGCACGGGCTTCAAGTTGGGCTTCCAATGTGAGCGGTACGTGGACCGCCATTTGGTCACCATCGAAGTCGGCGTTATAGGCCGCACAAACGAGGGGATGAAGCTGAATTGCTTTACCTTCAATAAGAACAGGTTCAAAGGCCTGAATACCCAAGCGGTGCAAGGTAGGTGCACGGTTTAGAAGAACAGGGTGTTCACGGATAACGTCATCTAAGACATCCCAAACAACCGCTTCTTCACGCTCAACCATTTTCTTTGCAGCTTTAATGGTGGTTGCAAGACCACGGGCTTCTAGCTTTCCATAAATGAAAGGTTTGAACAGTTCCAATGCCATCTTCTTAGGAAGACCACATTGATGCAGACGCAAATAAGGTCCTACGGTAATCACCGAACGACCCGAATAATCGACACGTTTACCCAATAAGTTTTGACGGAAACGACCTTGCTTACCTTTGATCATGTCAGCCAAAGATTTTAAAGGACGTTTATTTGAACCGGTGATCGCACGACCACGACGTCCATTATCAAGCAAAGCATCCACTGACTCTTGAAGCATGCGTTTTTCGTTTCGCACAATAATGTCAGGGGCTGCTAAATCAAGCAGGCGCTTCAAACGGTTATTACGGTTGATAACGCGACGATAAAGATCGTTCAAGTCTGACGTTGCAAAACGGCCCCCGTCCAAAGGAACGAGCGGGCGTAAATCAGGGGGTAATACAGGCAGAACAGTTAAAACCATCCACTCAGGATTGTTTCCAGACTGAACAAATGCTTCAACCAATTTCAAACGCTTAGTGATTTTTTTGCGTTTGGTTTCTGAGTTACTTTCTTCTAGCTCTTCACGCATCAGTTCAGCTTCTGCGCGTAAATCCATATTGGCCAATAAGGCTTTTACCGCTTCGGCGCCCATGCGAGCATCAAATTCATCACCCCATTGCTCTAAAGCATCGAGGTACTGTTCTTCGGTCAGCATTTGGCTGCGTTCAAGATCTGTCATGCCAGGTTCAATAACGACATAAGATTCGAAGTACAATACACGCTCGATATCACGCAAAGGCATGTCCATCAGCAAACCAATTCGGCTTGGCAATGATTTTAAAAACCAAATGTGAGCGACAGGTGAAGCCAGTTCAATGTGACCCATACGATCACGACGAACTTTAGTTTGAGTCACTTCAACGCCACATTTTTCACATATGACGCCACGGTGTTTCAGGCGCTTATATTTACCACAAAGACATTCGTAGTCTTTTACTGGGCCAAAAATACGCGCACAAAAAAGACCGTCACGCTCAGGCTTGAAGGTACGGTAATTAATCGTTTCTGGCTTTTTCACTTCACCAAAAGACCATGAGCGAATCATGTCTGGCGAAGCAAGACCGATTTTGATTGCATCAAATTCTTCGGTCTTATGTTGAGCTTTGAGAAACTTAAGTAAGTCTTTCACATTCGGCCCCTGTGAGGAGTTGACCCATAAAGGCGCTGACATTCAGCGCCTTCAATTTATACCAGAAAAAACGTTAAGCTTTCGCTTATTCGTCTTCCAGCTCGATGTTGATAGCCAACGAGCGGATTTCTTTCAACAATACATTGAAAGATTCCGGCATACCCGGTTCCATACGATGATCGCCGTCAACAATGTTTTTATACATCTTCGTACGGCCGTTCACGTCATCGGATTTAACCGTCAACATTTCTTGCAAGGTGTATGCTGCGCCATATGCTTCAAGCGCCCATACTTCCATCTCTCCGAAACGCTGACCACCGAACTGCGCCTTACCACCCAGCGGTTGCTGAGTAACCAGGCTATAAGAACCGGTAGAACGGGCGTGCATCTTGTCATCAACCAAGTGGTTCAGTTTGAGCATGTACATGTAACCTACCGTTACTGGACGTTCAAACTTATCACCTGTACGGCCATCAAATAAAGTCAGCTGTCCAGACTCTGGCAAGTCAGCCAGTTTCAACAACTCTTTAATGGATGTTTCAGGTGCGCCATCGAACACGGGGGTTGCGATAGGAAGACCTGCGCGTAAATTTTCAATCAAAGTGCGAACTTCGGCATCAGTAAACTCACTGATATTCACCTTTTGACGTGTATCACCCAAGCTGTACACTTTTTGCAACAACTCACGGAATTTCGAAAGTTCTTGCTGCTCTTTAAGCATCTTGTTGATCTTGTTACCGATACCTTTTGCCGCAAGGCCAAGGTGGGTTTCAAGGATCTGACCGATGTTCATACGAGACGGTACACCCAGTGGGTTCAATACGATGTCAATTGGATCACCGTTTTCGTCATAAGGCATGTCTTCAACAGGGTTAATTTTCGAGATAACCCCCTTGTTACCATGACGGCCTGCCATTTTATCACCAGGCTGAATACGACGCTTAACAGCCAAGTAAACCTTAACAATTTTAAGGACACCCGGTGCCAAGTCATCACCTTGCGTGATTTTACGACGCTTCGTATCGAACTTCTTATCAAACTCAGATTTCAATTCATCATACTGTTCAGCCAATTGCTCAAGCTGCGTTTGTAGATTTTCATCATCGAGAGTTTGTGAGAACAGGTTACGACGATCCATGTTTCTCAATTTTTCTTCGCTGTAATTCGCTTGCTCTAAAACGCCGCGAACACGAGCCAGCAAGCCACCTTCAAAAATAGAAAACTCTTCTGTCAGGTCTTTTTTGGCTTCTTTAAGCTGCATTTCTTCTATTTCAAGCGCACGCTTGTCTTTCTCAACGCCATCACGGGTGAAAACTTGTACGTCAATAACCGTACCATACACACCGTTTGGAACGCGTAAAGATGAATCTTTTACGTCTGAGGCTTTTTCACCGAAAATAGCACGAAGCAGTTTTTCTTCTGGTGTCAGTTGCGTTTCACCTTTAGGTGTCACTTTACCAACAAGAATATCTCCGCCTTTTACTTCAGCGCCGATGTAAACAACACCCGACTCATCCAATTTAGAAAGCGCAGCTTCACCGACATTCGGGATGTCTGCCGTGATTTCTTCACTGCCCAATTTGGTATCACGCGCCACACAAGATAACTCTTGAATGTGGATAGTGGTTAAGCGGTCTTCTTGAACAACACGCTCAGATACCAAGATGGAATCTTCGAAGTTATAACCATTCCAAGGCATGAATGCGATACGCATGTTCTGCCCTAGAGCCAATTCGCCTAAATCAGTAGAAGGACCATCAGCTAAAACGTCACCCCGTGCAACGGGTTCGCCCGGCATCACTGTTGGACGCTGGTTGATACAGGTGTTTTGGTTTGAACGGGTGTATTTTGTCAGGTTATAAATGTCGATACCGGCTTCACCGAGGATCAGCTCTTCTTCATTTACCTTGATAACAATACGTGATGCATCAACAGATTGAACCATACCGCCACGTTTGGCTACAGCAGTTACACCGGAGTCAACAGCTACAGCACGTTCAATCCCGGTTCCAACTAAAGGCTTTTCAGCGCGTAAAGTCGGTACGGCTTGACGTTGCATGTTCGCACCCATCAGGGCACGGTTCGCATCATCGTGTTCAAGGAATGGAATCAATGATGCAGCAACAGAAACAAGCTGGTTCGTTGCAACGTCCATATATTGAACATGATCACGTGGGTGTAAGCCTGAATCACCTTTCTGACGCGCAGTGATCAATTCATCGGCAAAAGAACCGTCTTCGTTCAACACGGCGTTGGCCTGTGCGATAACGAATTGGCCTTCTTCGATTGCTGATAAATAATCAATTTGATCGGTGACTTGGCCTTCAATCACTTTGCGGTATGGCGTTTCGAGGAAACCGTAAGGATTCGTACGCGCAAACGCTGAAAGTGAGTTGATCAAACCAATGTTTGGACCTTCAGGGGTTTCAATTGGACACAAGCGACCGTAGTGAGTTGCGTGTACGTCACGCACTTCAAAACCGGCACGCTCACGCGTTAAACCACCTGGACCCAAAGCAGAAATACGACGCTTATGCGTGACTTCTGACAAAGGATTATTCTGATCCATAAACTGAGACAACTGAGAAGAGCCAAAAAACTCTTTTACAGCAGCAGAAATAGGTTTCGCGTTGATTAAATCTTGCGGCATGATGGCATCAAGATCGCCAAGGCTTAGACGCTCTTTTACTGCACGTTCAACACGCACTAAACCAACACGGAATTGGTTTTCTGCCATTTCACCCACAGAACGAATACGACGGTTACCAAGGTGGTCAATGTCATCCACCTCACCAATACCATTACGGATATCGATAAGTTTACGCATGACTTCAATGATGTCGTCATGGCTCAGAACGCCTGAACCTTCCATTTCTTCGCGAAGAAGTGAACTGTTGAATTTCATACGGCCAACCGCTGAAAGATCGTAACGATCTTCCGAGAAGAACAGGCTTTCAAACAACTGCTCAGCCGCTTCACGCGTAGGTGGCTCGCCAGGGCGCATCATGCGATAAATTTCAACCAAAGCACTCAAACGATCAGAGGTACTGTCGATACGTAAGGTATCTGACATATAAGGACCATGATCTAAGTCATTGGTAAACAGAGTTTCAATTTTCTTGTAACCTGCTTGAGATAAAAGTGCCAACGTTTCCAAGTTCAGCTCTTGGTTCGCGGGGGCAATGATCTCGCCTGTTTCTTCATTGATATAATCGCGAACCGCTATTTTTCCAACGATGTACTCAACAGGAACTTCAATTTGTGTAACCTGATCTTTTTCAAGCTGGCGAATATGGCGCGCTGTAATTCGACGGCCTTTTTCTATGTAAATTTTGCCATTGCTTTCAACGTCAAAGCTCGCGGTTTCACCACGAAGTCTTTCTGGAACCAAATCCATAACTAAAGACTTACCTTTGACTTCAAAGGTTATTTTCTCAAAGAACAAATCTAGGATTTGCTCTGTTGTGTATTCTAAAGCACGCAAAATAATCGTCGCTGGCAATTTACGGCGACGGTCAATACGTACATAAAGCATGTCTTTAGGATCGAATTCAAAATCCAACCATGAGCCACGGTAAGGAATGATACGTGCGTTATAAAGCACTTTTCCTGAAGAGTGGGTTTTTCCCTTATCGCTATCGAAAAAGACACCCGGGCTACGATGCAGCTGGGATACGATAACCCTCTCAGTACCATTGATAACAAAGGTACCATTGTTCGTCATGAGTGGAATTTCACCCATGTAGACTTCTTGTTCTTTGATGTCTTTTACAGTGCCAGCGGGTGCGTCTTTATCAAACATCACCAAGCGCAATTTCACGCGAAGGGGTGCTGAATAAGTGACGCCACGGATCTGACATTCTTTTACATCAAAAACAGGCTCACCAAGACGATAGCTAACGTATTGCAGCTCGGAGTTGCCATTGTAACTCTGAATTGGAAAAACAGAGCGAAAGGCAGCTTCAAGACCGTATTGCCCTTGCGGATCCTGCTCAATAAATTTTTTAAAAGAATCAAGTTGGATAGACAACAAGTATGGTACGTCCAAAACTTGAGGACGCTTACCAAAATCCTTACGGATGCGCTTTTTCTCGGTATAAGAGTAAACCATAGGGTTCCTCAGCTCGCTGATAAGTGACCCAAACTGTCCAGATGGGACAGTAACTAATAACCAACCGTTTACTGTAGGAACATCAGAGGGTTAATTCCGATGTTTTGTCGCATGGTTAGCAGTGACTAAACGGGGTGTAAAATTCACTACTACCCTACAGCGCAAAAAGGCTGGTCGCTATTTTAGCAACCAGCCATTAGCCTTTTCAGGCTATAAAGCTAAGTAATAATTACTTAACTTCAACAACTGCACCAACTTCTTCTAGGCTTTTCTTCAGTGCTTCAGCTTCTTCTTTAGAAACAGCTTCTTTCAAAGTACCTGGAGCGCCGTCAACAACAGCTTTAGCTTCTTTCAGGCCAAGACCTGTAGCGCCACGAACTGCTTTAATAACTGCAACTTTGTTTGGACCTACTTCTTTCAAAATAACATCAAACTCAGTTTGCTCTTCAGCAACTTCAGCAACAGCGCCGCCAGAAACAACTGCAGAAGCAGCAGTTACACCGAACTTCTCTTCCATAGCTTCGATCAGTTCAACAACTTGCATTACAGACATTTCTGCAACTGCGTCTAGGATTTGCTCGTTAGTGATAGACATAACAATTCTCTTTAAAGTCAACAATTAGTTTAAATAACAACCAGATAAAAACAAGGCAATTTATGCCGCTGCTTCTTCTTTTTGGTCGCGAATAGCCGCGATAGTGCGAACCAGCTTGCCAGCAGACGCTTCTTTCATGCACATCATCAAACGTGCAATCGCTTCGTCGTAAGTTGGCAGGGTTGCTAATCGTTCAGCGTCAGTTAGCGCACCTTCAAATGCTGCAGCTTTGATCTCGAAGTTCTTGTTCACTTTTGCGAAGTCTTTGAAAAGACGCGCAGCAGCACCGGGGTGCTCATTAGAGAACGCGATCAATGAAGGACCTACAAACGTCTCAGCAAGACATTCGTATTGGGTTCCTTGCATTGCACGACGAGCAAGAGTATTACGAACAACTTTCATGTAAACGCCGTTTTCACGAGCTTGTTTACGTAAAGTTGTCATAGCACCGACTGCTACGCCACGAGAATCAGCTACAACTGCAGAAAGGGCACCACTGGCAGCTTCGTTGACTTCAGCAACAATTGCTTGTTTGTCTTGAAGATTTAAGGCCATTTGGCTTTGCTCCTGGATTGTATATACACCGCTCACTGCTTACAGCAGAAGAGCTATTTACGGCGCAGATCCAAGAATAGAAAAAATCTATCATGCTCTGGCACCGTCTACGTAGGTTTTATTAAGTTTCAAAGGATAAAAAGCATCCAAAAAGAAACGCCTACGATCTTGGACGAAGTTCGATAATTCGAACTCAACCATGAATTTTAACGACAAATATTATAATAATTCATCGTTTCTAGCAATTAGTTTGCGTTTGCATCCAGCGTGTTCTGATCAAGTGAAACACCCGCACCCATGGTGGTCGAAATGCTTACTTTTTTGATGAAAACGCCTTTTGCTGAAGTTGGTTTCGCTTTTTTCAAGGCAACCAAAAGAGCTTCAAGGTTTTGTTTTAGATTTTCAGGTTCAAAATCAACCTTACCAATCGTTGTATGGATAATACCATTTTTATCATTACGATAACGAACTTGACCCGCTTTTGCGTTTGTAACCGCTTCTGCTACGTTTGGAGAAACCGTCCCAACTTTAGGGTTAGGCATCAAACCACGTGGGCCTAAAATCGTACCCAACTGGCCTACAACGCGCATTGCATCTGGAGATGCGATAACAACGTCAAAGTTCATTTCGCCTTTTTTGATTTGATCAGCCAAATCTTCCATGCCAACAATATCAGCGCCTGCAGCTTTTGCAGCTTCTGCATTTGCACCTTGTGCAAAAACAGCAACGCGAACGTTACGGCCTGTACCGTGTGGCAATACAGTTGCACCACGAACATTTTGGTCTGATTTACGAGCGTCGATGCCAAGATTGACTGCAACATCAACACTTTCAACAAATTTTGCTGTCGCCAATTCTTTTAAAAGAGCAATGGCTTCATTGATCTCATATTCATGAGTCACGTTTACTTTGTCGCGAATTACGCGCATACGCTTCGTTAATTTTGCCATTGTCTTAACCCTCTACTACCAAACCCATTGAACGAGCAGTACCTGCAATTGAGCGCTTCATCGCCTCAAGATCAGAACCTGTCATGTCTTTCGCTTTAGTCTCAGCGATTTCCTGGATTTGAGCGTCAGTCACTGTACCCACTTTCTCTGTGTTCGGACGACCAGAACCTGACTTGATGCCAGCTGCTTTTTTCAGCAAAACAGCAGCAGGTGCCGTTTTCAGTTCGAAAGTGAAAGAACGGTCACTGTATACGGAAATAACAACGGGGGTTGGCAATCCTTTTTCCATAGATTCTGTACGTGCATTAAATGCTTTACAAAATTCCATGATGTTAACACCGTGTTGACCCAATGCAGGACCGACTGGTGGACTTGGATTTGCCATACCGGCGGCAACTTGCAGCTTGATGTAAGCTTCTACTTTTTTAGCCATGACTCAATACCTAAATTTGGGTTCAAACGTCTGTCTCAGTTGAACAGACTCCCCGTTAAACAAAAGGGCGCGAAATTATAATAAAATTTCACGCCCTTGGCAATACGCTTTGAGCAAAAAACACTCAGTTTTTTTCTACTTGGCTAAAATCCAATTCAACCGGGGTTGCACGCCCAAAAATAGAAACAGAAACCTTCATACGCGTTTTTTCGTAATCGACCTCTTCAACCACACCGCTAAAGTCAGCAAAAGGGCCTTCCACAACACGCACAATCTCACCAGCTTCATAAACTGTTTTATGAACGGGTGATTCGCTCGCTTTTTCAAGACGATTAAGAATCGCGTCTGCTTCTTTGTCTGAAATTGGCGCAGGTCTGTCTGGCGTACCGCCAATAAAGCCCATAACACGCGGAACACTCCGAACCAAATGCCATGATTGATCGTTCATGATCATTTGAACTAAAACATAACCTGGAAAAAATTTACGCTCACTTTTGCGACGTTGACCTGCGCGCATTTCAACCACTTCTTCGGTTGGTACAAGTACGTCACCAAAAAAATCTTCCATCTCGTGGATCTTGATATATTCTCTCAGCGATTTTGAAACGCGACCTTCAAAACCAGAAAAAGCCTGAACAACATACCATCGTTTTTTTGGAGCTTCGCTCATCTAATTAACCTCAGACACCCGTAATTATTCTGACCAAACGGACCATCACACCATCAACTCCCCATAAAATGAGAGAAGTTACGACCGTGACAACCAGAACGATGAAAGTCGTATGTAATGTTTCTTGACGCGTAGGCCAGACTACTTTACGTACTTCCATACGCGATTCACGTGCAAAAGTGATCGCGGCCTTTCCTTTTGCTGTTATTGCAGCAACACCCATTGCTACAGCAACAAGTGCAATAACTCCCGCAGTGCGAAATACAACAGACAGTTCGTTGTAAAGACTATTTCCAACTACCGCAGCGGCCAATAAGAGAAAGACCATACTCCATTTAAGGCCATCCATTGACCCTGTTGGGGCTTCAGCATTCGCTTTCATAGATCCTACCTGTAATTCGTCTATTTTATAGACAACAACCTCGCTGTTGCGAGATAGTAAAGAAAAAGAAAAACTAAACGCACAAATATCGTCGTTTTTTCCCCATCCTAAAACATACATCACTGCGAGCAATTGGTGAAAAAGTTCAATTTGAAGGCAAGGTGCAGAAAAAGGGCATCAAATGATGCCCTTTTTCATGGTGCGACGTCAAATTTTATTCGATGATTTTAGCAACAACACCCGCACCAACAGTACGGCCACCTTCACGAATAGCAAAACGTAGACCTTCGTTCATCGCGATAGGCGAGATCAAGGTCACAGTCATAGAAATGTTATCACCCGGCATTACCATCTCAACGCCTTCTGGCAATT
>CAMRDW010000100.1 GCA_947041315.1 uncultured Enterovibrio sp. | reverse complement strand
CAGGGGCTTCGTTCGCTTGCCGCCTACACGCATCTTCAATTCCTTTGGGTATAGATAATCACTTTAATTATCATTTAATCGTTTTTTGCAAGGGCCTTTCTCTAAATCGAACAATAAAGTGCTAAACGCTATTCAATGTAACCGAAAAGAATGAGAGAGATTGTTCTCAAAAGGGAAGACAGCAGGCGATCTTGGAAAAAGGATATCGCCTGAAGGGGAGGTGCGGGATTACAGGACCATGCGAACGATATCGATTTCTGCTAGCTCTTTATAGAGTATTTCGACTTGTTCAATGGAGGTGGCGGTGATGCTGATAGAAACGGCATCGTATGTGCCTTTTCCGCTTGGTTTGATTTTCGGGCTGTAATTTCCTGGAGCGTGGCGTTGGATCACTTCGACAACAAGATTGGGGAGCTCGGGTTTTGCATAACCTAAGACCTTAAAGGTTAGCTGGCAAGGGAACTCCAAGAGATCTTTTAGTTTGGGTTGTTCTTCCATTATTTTCTCCAGATAAAGCGGTTCATTTCTAAGTGATATTTATACCCAAGAAGCGTGTCGGCGGCAACTGAATGAGACTCATGCGATGAAAAGATCATCTGATTGGGTTTCTAGAGGGCAGTCAATATTCACGGCCTTTTAAAAGTGAAGGGTATAAATGGCGTTTTCATGTGAATGTTAATTCTCTAAAGCCCAGAAAACAAGCGGTGTTGATTTGTCTGTTTTGGCACTCAAGATATTTAAAGATGCAAGGTGGCGCGCATTGAGCGATGCCCATGATCCCGATGAACATAGATAAACTCTTTCATTGTGCCTAGAAAGTGCAGGTAAGGAAGGGGGAATCGTCAAAAGCAAGGGAATAAAAAAGGCGGCAACAATGCCGCACTTAAAGGTTTTATGAAGAAAAGAGGGTGTTATTAAAATAAACTCTTAAAAAACATAATAATATAATCGATAAAGCGGCTAAAATACCCACCTTGATTGACATTGGTTAAAGCAACTAAAGGGTATTGGGCTACTTCTTCACCGTCCACTTTGTAGAAAAGCGTTCCGATGACATCGCCTTTTTTAATGGGCGCTTCGACATTTTTTTCAAGTATAAAGCTGGCTTTTAAAGCGCTGGCTTTTCCTCTAGGTAAGGTGACGTAAGTGTCTTTTGTTACACCTAAGGCAATTTGATCCACATCTCCCATCCACACTTTTTCCATGACGAAGGTTTCGTTGGCTTTGTGTGGTGCGACTGTTTCAAAAAATCTGAACGCATAGTTAAGGAGCTTTTTGCTTTCAGCTTTACGGGAGTTGGCCGTATTCGCGCCGAGCACGACAGCGATTAAACGCATATCGCCTTCTGTCGCGGAGCTGACAAGGTTATAGCCTGCTTTGCTGGTGTGACCTGTTTTGATCCCATCAACGTTCATGCTTTTATCCCAAAGCAAAGCATTTCGGTTGTACTGAGTGATGTCGTTGTAAGTAAAAGATTTTTCGTTATAGATGGCGTATTCGTCAGGGACATCGCGGATCAAAGCTTGCCCGAGCAAAGCAAGATCGTAAGGCGTTGAATATAAATCCTTATGATCCAGTCCATGGGAGTTGGCAAAATGGGTGTCTTTCATTCCCAAGGTTTTTGCCCAAGCGTTCATCAAGTCTACAAAGGACTCTTCCGATCCTGCAACGTGTTCTGCCATCGCGACGCAGGCGTCGTTTCCAGATTGAACGACAATACCACGGTTTAAATCGGCGACCTTGACGCTCGTGCCAACTTCGATGAACATTTTTGAACTTCCGGGGAAGTTTTTAGCCCAAGCTTTTTTGCTGATCACCACATCGTCTGTGGATTTGATGTTACCTCGTGCGATTTCTTGACCGATAACATAACTTGTCATCATTTTGGTCAAGCTTGCAGGGTTCAATTGCTCGTAAGCATTGTGTTGAGCAAGTACCTTGCCAGAGTGGTAATCCATCAGGACATAGCCTTTCGCTGCGATTTGAGGGGGATCAGGGACTGCAGACGAGGCGGATATGGCCGTATTTGTGATAAAAACGGATGTAGCGTAAACAAAATAGCGCAAAAATGTGGCTGAATTTTTCATAAACATAAACAATCGTACTTACTCGGTATTTCCCTGCTGAAAGATGATTGACACTATATCAGATACATTGAAATAGTGTCAGAGTCGAATACAGCGAGATAAAATTAAAAAAAGTGTTTAATGGGGCCATTTTTGATTTTTAAAGGGTTCCACAAGCACGAAAGCTTCTTCAAAATGATGCTCTTTGGCGAGCGTGTGTGCATTTTGTGTTTTTTCGTAATCATAAAAAGGTCCCAAACGAACGCGATAGACTCCCTTTGATTTAATAACATGCGCAGGAAGGTTTAACTGTTTACCAAAAACTTTTGCCGCTTCAAGTGCTTTTTGTTCATCATCAATGGCGGCTATCTGGATAAAATAGACTTGTTTTTTCGCTGTTTGCCATTCATCCGCATTTTCCGGTTTTTCTGGTTTCAACAAGGTGATTTTTACCGGGACAGTTCCGCTGTTTAACATATCCAATTTCGCCGCTGCCGCGTAGCTTAAATCGATGATACGTTTTCCATGGAACGGGCCTCGGTCATTGACCCTTACAATGATTTTCTTTCCGTTTCCAACATTTTCAACTTCAACATAACTCGGTAAAGGGAGCGATTTATGGGCTGCCGACATGGAGTACATATCATAAATTTCGCCATTGGCTGTTTTGTGTCCATGGAATTTTTTACCATACCATGAAGCATCACCGGTTTCACTAAAAGCGTCAGGTTGTGTTAATACTTCGTAATATTTTCCTCTAACGCGGTAGTTTTTGTTGCCCATCAAACTGTATTCTTCGTAACGAGGTTGAGGGTTTTCAATGTGTTCTAATGTTGGAATGGTATCGGGTGTTTCGTCTTCTGATAAGCTATAACGCCCTTCACTTGAGGCGCAGCCACTGAGAACAATAAGAAAAGCAAAAAGAAATTTTTTCATTAAAGAGCCTTTGATAGCATTTTTCTGTGCGTATGAATAGACATTAATATGCCGAAACCGGCTAAAAGTGTCACCATGGATGTCCCTCCATAGCTAATGAGCGGAAGAGGAACCCCCACAACGGGGAGTATTCCGCTGACCATTCCAATGTTAACGAAAGCGTAAACAAAGAAGTTTAACATGATGCTGCCTCCCATCATCCGGCCAAAGGCTGTTTGTGCGCGACAGGCCAACATTAAACCGCGTGCGATGATCAGCAGATAGATAGCAAAAAGAAATAAAACACCCATCAATCCCCATTCTTCTGCGATCACAGCAAAAATAAAATCGGTGTGGCGCTCGGGCAAAAACTCAAGTTGAGATTGTGTACCGAGAAGCCAACCTTTCCCATATCCGCCGCCAGAGCCTATCGCAATTTTTGATTGAATAATGTGGTAGCCTGCGCCCAAGGGATCGAGTTCAGGATTAAACAACGTTCGCACGCGAACGCGCTGGTATTCATGCATCAAAAAATACCAAAGAATGGGAAGAAATCCGGCACTGAATACACCGGCCACTGCAAGAATGCGCCATTGCATACCGGACAAAAATAAAACAAAAATGCCCGAGGCTGCAACGAGAATGGCTGTCCCTAAATCCGGTTGCTTTGCGATAAGAAACGTAGGGATAACCACCATAAGAAAACCAAAAAACAGATTTCTCATGCTCGGGGGAAGGGGATATTTTCCAATATATCGCGCCACCATCAATGGCACGGCAAGCTTTAAGATCTCCGAAGGTTGAAAAGTGATAAAACCAAGATCAAGCCATCTTTGTGCACCTTTTGCGGTTTCACCAAAAAACAAGACGGCAATCAACATCAAGGTGCAAAAGGTATATAGATAAGGCGCCCAAAATTCATAGTGTCTTGGCGGAATTTGAGCGAGAAAAAACAAGGCCCCTAATGCGATGAAGATACGAATGACTTGTCGTTCCATCATCTCGAGGTCTTGCCCACTGGCACTCCACATGACAAACAAGCCCAAGACCATTAAAAATACAATACCAAAGAGCAATGGGAAATCGATATGCAAGCGGTAAAATAGGCTTTTATTTTTCCCTGTGGATGCAATCAGACTCATTGCGTTTTTTCCTTTTGTTTGTTCTCTTTTTTGAGCAATACGTAATCGAATATTTCTTTCGCAATGGGCGCTGCTATGCGAGAGCCACCACCTGCATTTTCAAGCACAATAGAGACGATAATTTCAGGATTTTCAAAAGGAGCAAAGCCTGTATACAGCGCATGATCTCTCAAGTGCTCTGCAATTTCTTCTGCAACATAATTTTTTATATCGCCTAAAGCAAAAACCTGGGCGGTTCCTGATTTTCCACCTGTTTGGTATTTTGATTTAAAAAAGCTGTGTCTTGCTGTTCCTTTTTTGCCGTGGTTCACCAAGCGCATTCCTTCTAATACACTGTTCCAATATTCATTTTTGACGTTTGAAATAGATTCACTGGGGGCAAAGCTGGAATAAGCTTGTACCCCATTACTGTCAATATGGTTGAGAAGGTGCGGAGGATGGACTTCCCCTTTGTTCACCAATACCACTGTTGCTTTGGCGATTTGAAGAGGGGTGGCAGTCCAATACCCTTGTCCTATGCCGACGGGAATGGTGTCTCCTTTATACCAAGGTTGACGGTAACGGGTTATTTTCCACTCGCGTGTTGGCATGTTGGCTTTGCTTTCTTCATGAATGTCGAGCCCGGTGTATTGCCCAAACCCAAAACGGCTCATCCAAGATGAAATTCGGTCTATCCCTAAGTCATACGCAATTTGATAAAAGAAGGTATCCACCGATTCTTCAATTGATTGAACGATATTAACGCGTCCATGCCCCCATGCTTTCCAATCTCGGTACGGGCGTGTTTTGGAGTTAGGCAAGCGCCAATAACCGGGATCATTTCGTGTGCTCTTGAGGGTGATGACTTTTTCAGTTAAGGCCGCAATAGCGATAAAGGGTTTTATCGTGGAGGCGGGAGGGTAAATCCCTAAAGTGGCGCGGTTTACAAGAGGTCTGTTATGGTCCGTTAATAACTTTTTGTACTTTTTGTTTGAGATCCCGTGTACGAAAAGGTTTGGATCGTAGCTCGGGGTGGAGACCATCGCCAAAACAGAAGCATCTTTTCGGTCGAGAACGACGACCGCGCCACGACGATCTTTTAAGATAGAACGGATAAAAATTTGAAGATCTATGTCCAAATTCAGGTATAAATCTTTTCCTGGAATGGGAGGGACATATTTGAGTGTGCGGATCACCCGCCCACGGTTATTGACTTCAACTTCTTGATAACCTGCAATACCGTGAAGGACGTTTTCGTAATAACGTTCAATACCGAGCTTTCCAATGTCACGGGTTGCTTTGTAATTGCTTAAGAGATCTTCTTTTTTTAGATTCTCGATGTCTTTGTCGTTGATTTTTGCAACATACCCTAAAACATGAGTGAGGTTATCTCCATAAGGATAAAAACGTTTGATGTAGCCTTTGACTCCAACGCCTGGAAATCGGTGTTGATTCGCAGAAAATATAGCCACTTCTTCTTCTGTCAGCTGGTTTTTTAAGGTAATGGAATTAAAGCGTCGGGTGCGTTTTAGATCCCGATTAAAACTCACAATGTCTTTGTCTGAGAGCGAAAAAAAGGAGCGAAGAAGATGAAGCGTTTGTGGAATATCTTTGACCTTTTCAGGGGTGACTTCCAAAGCATAAACCGGACGGTTTTCTGCCAGTAGTTTTCCATTTCGGTCAAAAATGAGGCCGCGATTGGGGGCGACAGGCACCACTTTAATACGGTTTTCGTCTGAACGAGTATTGTAATCACTGTGCCCTTGTACCTGAATAGTGTAAAGGTTCACAATGAGAGCGATCATCAGAATAATGATGCCAAAAAACGCAACGACAGCTTGGCGGAAAAATAATGCAGATTCAGCCGAGTGATCGCGTATAGGGCTACGCTTTTTTCTCATGAATTATTCTCGATGGTAAGGGTGGTTTTCTGTCACACTCCAAGCGCGATAAAGGCTTTCGGCCATTAATACACGGACAAGAGGGTGAGGAAATGTGAGAGCTGACAAAGACCAGCTTTGCTCTGCTGCCGCTTTACAGGCAGGGGATAACCCTTCAGGACCGCCAATGAGAATGGATACATCACGGCCGTCCCGTTTCCATGATTCTAATTGTTCTGCGAGTTGTTCTGTATTCCAAGGTTTTCCAGGAATATCCAGTGTGACGATGCGATTTCCTTTCGGAATGCAGGCCAGCATGGTTTCTCCTTCTTTTTGCAAAATACGAGGAATGTCTGCATTTTTTCCTCGCTTACCTGCAGGGATCTCGCAAAGCTCAAGAGGCATGTCTTTTGGAAAACGCCGACTGTATTCTTTGTAACCCTCTTCTACCCATTTGGGCATTTTTGTTCCTACGGCAATCAATTGCAGCTTCATCCGATCAGTTCCAAAGCTTTTCGAGTTGATATATATGGCGTTGTTCATCTTGCATGACATGAAGCATTACATCACCGAGATCTAAAACGATCCATTCGCCTTCTTTTTCACCTTCCATCCCTAAAGGAAGGATCTGAACGGCGTTCGCTTCTTTGGCAAGGTGTTCAGCGATGGCGGTGACATGGCGTTTTGAGTTTCCTGTGCAAAGTACCATAAAGTTTGTGATGTTACTTTTTTCTCGCACATCGAGGATCACAATATCAAATGCTTTCATATCATCGAGTTTATTGACAACAAAATCTTGAAGTTGTTCAGAATGCATTGCATTTCCCTTTTTAATACTATTCTCCTTTAAAAACAGTTGGTTAGTGTTTTTCTTTTGGCGAAGATTCACCGGAGAGTGGAGATCGACGTTGAAATACCACACATATCGATGCAAAACGCGCGAAAGGCGGTCCAAGGCAGGCCATTTACATCGGATTTCACCATGATCTCAAGTTCGGCCAGGCGACCTAAAAGAGCGAAAAGTTTTCGAAGGGGTAACCGATGCAATGCTGCCGTTAAAGGGGAACGTTTTATTGGCCAAATCCGAAATTGATCAAACGTACTTCGGATGTCCATTCCTGATAATAAGGCCTCTTGGATTTTACACAGTTGAATCAATTCTTTTTGAACCGTGCGTAAAAGAAAAACGATTTCCACCGCTTCCCCTTCCAGTTGATGAAGGATACGTATTGCTCGTTTGGGTTTTCCTTCAATTAATGCGTCAATGAGCTGAAAGGGTGTGAAATGGTTGTTGCGTGACAAGGCGTCTTGAAGCCGTATTAATGTCAGTTTTCCATCAGGGTAAAGCAGCTGTAAGAGCATTAAATTTTGTAATAAAGCAAATAAATTCCCTTCGTACCAGGTTGCCAGTAAATGAAGGGATTCAGGATCGGGGTTTAAGCCGAGTATTTGGCAACGAGATACGATAAACTGAGGAAACTTGCTGGCCTCAGGCGTGTTACATTGCACATAAAGTCCCCGTTTTTCAAATCCGCTAAACCATTGGCTTGCTTCTTGACTTTTATTGAGTTTTGGCCCGTCCAAAAGGAGCAGTATGTCTTCATGAAGCAAAGGAAGCAGGGCTTTTAAGGCGTTGCCTTGAGCCACACTGAGCGCGCTTTCAGGCAAAGTGAGGATCAGCACTTGCCGAGAAGAAAACAAGCTCTGAGCTTGGCAAGTCTCATAGATGTCTTGCCAATTCAATTGTTTGTCTACCGTAAATCGGTGTTTTTCCTCAAAGCCTTGTTTTAACGCGCAATCGAGCACGATTTTTAGGGCTTCTTGTTTCAATACGGTTTCATTGCCAAAAATCAAGCAGGTCGAAGACAGGGGCTTTGACAATTTTTTCGGCAGTTGCTCTAAAGTGACTCTCATGGTGAGACGGACTCGTCTTGTTTTTTTAAATGAAGGCGTTGATTTTTTTGGGTGGTTTCTTTTCCTTCAAAGCGTGTTTTTATCGTGATCTCTTTGCTTTCGTCTTCCAGTCCTTGGTAGAGCGATTTTAAAACTTTTTCTTCTATTTTTGTTTGCTCAAGGTGCTCAATGTCGGCTTTTAGACGGCCCAATTGACGCATAATTTGCTTGGTGGCCTCCACGCGCATTTCTTGTGCGAGCATTTCTTCTTCGACGGATTTTGCAAGTGCGGTGAGGGGGTTATCTAAATAAGTGCGGTTTAAAGAGGTTGAGAAGTTATAGGTGCCTTTTCCTGTTACGCTCACGGCGTAGCTGACATTGTATGAAAACTGCTTTTCTGCTATCCGGCTGTTTTGGTAAAGAGAAAGCGTACTTTCTCCGTAACTTTCAGAATTTAAGTGTAAATTTGAAATTTTTTCTGCAGGTTTGACCAATCGAATATGATGCAAACGAAGTTGCGATTTCATTTCTCTTGTTAAATTCCCATAAATGTCAAAACTGGTGACAGACAGGGTTTGAATTTCTTCGGGCAGATTATAGCTGCCGCGAAGATGAAATCCGCACGCGGTGGTGGCAAAAGCCACCACCGTTATCAAGAGGATTTTAAAAGGACGGGTGTTGTGTTTCACCGACTGCTTCCTGCCTTTAGTTAACAACGATGTTGACCAGCTTACCTGGCACATAGATGATTTTTTGGACTTGCTTCCCTTCGGTAAATTTGGTGACTTTTTCATCTTGTTGGGCTTTCGCTTCGACCTCTTCTTTGCGAGCATCCGCCGCCACGGTGATTTTGGCGCGAAGTTTACCATTGACTTGAACGATGACCAATTTTTCGTTTTCAATCATGGCGCTTTCATCAGCCAGAGGCCAGCGTGCATGGTCGATGTCTGTTTCACCTAAGGCGTCCCACAAAACACTGCAAATGTGCGGGGTGATGGGGGAGAGCATCAAAACCAGCGCTTTGAGGGCTTCATTTAAAATCGCACGGTCTTTGTCTGTGTCTTGAGGGGCTTTTGTTAAACGGTTTATCAGCTCCATCACCGCGGCGATGGCGGTATTAAACGTTTGTCTGCGCCCGATGTCATCACTGACTTTGGCGATGGTTTTATGTATTTCACGGCGTAAGAGCGTTTGCTCTGGCGTAAAGGCGCTTTTATCCAACGGGCAAACGGGGCCTTTTGAGGTCAGATCAAAGGTCAGTTTCCAGACACGCTTTAAAAAGCGATGCGACCCTTCGACGCCAGACTCTTGCCACTCCAAAGTCATGTCGGCTGGGGCGGCGAACATCATAAAGAGGCGCACGGTATCTGCACCGTATTTTTCCACCATCTCTTGCGGATCTATGCCGTTGTTTTTTGATTTGGACATTTTGGTCATGCCCGCATGTGTCAGGGCGTTCCCTTGAGGGTCAAGGGCCTGTGTGATACGTCCTTTTTCGTCACGCAAGGTGGTGGCATCCGTTGGGCTGACCCACACTTTGGCGCCTTTTTCATTGTTGTAATAATACGCGTCGGCGAGCACCATCCCTTGACATAACAATTTTTTAAAGGGTTCGTCGCTTGTCACCATGCCGGCATCACGCAATAGTTTGTGGAAAAAACGCGCGTATAAAAGGTGCATACAGGCATGCTCAATGCCGCCAATGTATTGATCCACGGGCAACCAATAATTGGCCGCATCAGGGTCGAGCATGGTATCTGATTTGGGAGAGCAATAACGGGCGTAATACCAAGAGGACTCCATAAAGGTGTCAAAGGTGTCGGTTTCACGCAGAGCGGGTTGCCCATTGTAAGTGGTTTGTGCCCAGGCTTTGTCCGCTTTGATGGGACTTGTAACGCCATCCATCACCACATCTTCAGGCAAAATCACGGGAAGTTCATGAAGAGGTACAGGATGAACTTGCCCGTCTTCTGTGGTCAGCATCGGGATCGGCGCCCCCCAATAGCGTTGTCTTGATACGCCCCAATCACGTAAACGAAAGTTAACGGTTTTCTTACCTTTACCTTCTAAAACAAGCTTTTGTGCAATTTTTTCAAAGGCGTCTTTAAAATTTAATCCGTCAAATTCACCCGAATTAAATAAGATCCCTTTTTCTGTGTAGGCGCAATCGTGGGCTGGGTCTGTGTTCGCATCTTCAGGTCGGATGACCGCTTGAATGTCGAGGTTGTATTTTTTTGCAAATTCATAATCTCGCTGGTCGTGCGCAGGGACGGCCATGACGGCGCCTGTACCGTAATCCATGAGGACAAAGTTGGCGATATAAACAGGGATTTCACGCAGATTTAAAGGGTGAATCGCGGTTAATCCGGTGTCGATGCCTTTTTTTTCCATGGTAGCAAGATCGGCTTCGGCCACTTTCGTGTTTCGGCATTCGTCGATAAAGGCGCGCACGAGTGGATTTTTTTGAGCTGCGATGTCTGCCAAAGGATGGCCTGCTGCAATCGCGACATAGGTGACACCCATGAGCGTATCTGGACGTGTGGTGTAGACCTCTAAAGCGCCGTTATTTTGCACATCAAAGCTCAGTTCAACCCCTTCAGAGCGACCAATCCAGTTACGCTGCATGGTTTTCACCATCTCAGGCCAGCCATCGAGCTTGTCTAACTCGTCGAGAAGCTCTTGTGCGTAAGCTGTGATTTTAATAAACCATTGTGGAATTTCTTTTTGTTCAACAGGGGTGTCACAGCGCCAGCAACAGCCATTTTCGACTTGTTCATTGGCCAATACGGTTTGATCGTTCGGGCACCAGTTGACCGAAGAGGTTTTTTTGTATACCAAGCCTTTTTCATAAAGTTGGGTGAAAAAAGCCTGTTCAAATTGATAATATTCTGGGGTGCAGGTCGCAAACTCACGATCCCAGTCATACCCAAAACCCAGCATTT
Source organism: uncultured Enterovibrio sp. (assembly GCA_947041315.1). Taxonomy (GTDB): domain Bacteria; phylum Pseudomonadota; class Gammaproteobacteria; order Enterobacterales; family Vibrionaceae; genus Enterovibrio. Next base: position 2,165 of record CAMRDW010000100.1, on the reverse strand, counting down.
TAAGCTGATTTTTCATGTATTGGATGTTTTCGTAAGTCCAAGGGGCTGGCGCCGTTTTGTTTTTGACTGCGGCATTTTCAGCGGGAAGCCCAAAGGCATCCCAACCGATGGGTTGCATGACGTTTTTCCCTTGTAAACGTTGATAGCGAGAAAGGACGTCACCCAAGGTGTAATTACGCACGTGCCCCATGTGCAGGCGACCGCTAGGGTAGGGGAACATGGACAAACAATAAAATTTTTCTTTATTTTCGTCTTCTGTGACAACAAACGTTTTCTTTTCATCCCATTGGGCTTGAATTTTTGACTCTATGTCTTTTGGTGAATAGTGTTCTTGCATCGATGATATCCGAAAATTGAGAGAGAGTTACAAACAGGTTCACTTTAATGCGCATAGAATAACGAAAGGGCGATGAGGCAACAACCTATGAATGTAAGGGGTGAGTGATGTCTAAGCAAAAAGAACAGTATAAATTGTTTATTGAACGTGTTCGTACGGCGTTGAAAGCGAGTCCTGATGAATTAGGGCGCTGGATAAAATTGTCAGATCAATACGTTAAAGCGGCATCCGACATGACCAAAGATGAATTGGCCTTGATTGAAGCATTTTTTAAACGCGATGTACAAACCTTCAGCGAACAATATAACCAAGATAAAAGTCAGTCTGATGATGCAGAACTCTTTAGAAGTTTGTTGGTCAACAGCCTATGGGCTGAGCTTTTAGAAATCACGGACAAAACCCAATTGGAATGGCAAGATGTTTTGCGGGACATCCGCCATCATGGTGTTTATCAAGTGGGTGAAGTGGTGGGGTTGGGGATTTTAGTGTGTGAAGAGTGTGGTCATCAAACATCGCACTGTCGTGTAGGGCTGCTAACGCCTTGCATTGAATGTGGCTGTGAGCGCTTTATTCGAAAAGCCTTTCCTGCCTAGTCTTTTTTGGTGCCCTTTCAAAAAAACAAAATCCAGAATCCATTCTGGGTTTTGTTATATATTCGTCATCTTTGAGGCTGCTTAGGTTTTGGCTGTGCCCTCAAAGCCCAATCACATACTGCATCTATACTCAGGGATTTTTCGTTCTTGTCGCTTGCCCGCAACGTTAAATCTCTGGGGTATATGCCCGTCGCCTTTGAAACGGCGTGGGTGTTGGCTGCTTTCGCTTAAGATCAATCACATAGTAGAACTATGCTCAGAGCTTTTACTTGTTTGCCGCCGACGCGCATCTTCAAGTGTCTTGGGTATAATAGCCCAGCCTTTCACTTTCAATTAAAAGCAAAATTTCACAAAGCTTGTTTTTTTTGTGTTTAAAATAGCGGTATTTTTATAGCTCAGCAGACTGTAAGAAGTTGGCTTCTCATAATTTCAGCGGAATGTTGGAGGCGTTCAATTTCATTGTCTATTAAAGGCAAGTCCATCACTTCTTCTATGCCAGAAGAGCCAACCAAAGAAGGTATGCTCATCACAACATCTTTGATCCCGTATTCACCTTGTAATCGGCTACTGACGGGAAGAATTGTTTTACCATCAGAAAAGATCACCCCGACAAGGTGTGCGATGACGGCGCCAATGGCCAAATTTGTATAGCCTTTACATTTTATGATTTCATACGCGGAATGAATGACAGCGTGTGCGATCTCATCTCGCGCCGTTTCACATAATTTTTCTTTCCATTTTGATGTGTTGCTGTTGGTGACTGACGCTCCACCGATGGAGACGGTAGACCAGGCTATTACCTCTGAGTCGCCGTGTTCGCCGAGTACGTAGCCAGAGACGGATTTAGGGTCAACATCGCAACGTTGGCTGATCAAAGCATGGAGTCTGGCACTGTCTAAAATGGTTCCTGAACCGATGACTTTTGAAGGAGGACGGTTTGAAAATTGCTGAAAGAGCTGTGTGAGTATGTCGACAGGGTTACTCACGATGATCACAAGCGCTTTGGGTGCGTATTTATCAAGCTCTTTTGCAAAATAGGAAAATAATCGGCTGTTGTTTTCTAATAAATCCAAGCGTGTTTCACCAATTTTTTGAGGTACGCCTGCGGTTATGACAATGATTTGGCATGCTTTTAAGTCTTCAATCTCTCCTGACTTTATCGTCATTTTTCCAACTAAGCTTTGGCTGTGCATTAAATCCAGCGCTTCTCCGTGGGCCCTTTCTTTGTCTTTATC
>CAMRDW010000099.1 GCA_947041315.1 uncultured Enterovibrio sp. | reverse complement strand
GCAAAGTTTTTATCCATTTTTTGCGCCTCGTGGTGATATATAACACGATGAAAATAAATCAGACTCGCCATGCTGACACTCATCAAGGAACGCAATCATCTTGAGCGTATTGGCCACCGTGAAAATACTGCCAGTACATTTTTAAAAAGCAGGCTCCGCGCTTGCTTGTGCTGATGCAATAGACCCCAAGGTAATTGAAGATGCCCCTCTACACCAAACGAGTGAAGCCCTTAAGCACGAGGCGCTATATGATGGAGTTGAACAACCGCAGCCAACAAACACGCAAGCTCAAAGGCGAGGGATATAACACTCAATCGCTATTATGACCCTTCATTTTCAGACCACAATGCATCAAATGGGCTTTGCACTCCTTGCCTTCCCTCTTTAAGTACATGGGTATAAATCATGGTGGTTTGTAGATCAGTGTGCCCAAGTAGCGCTTGAATCGTTCGAATATCCGTACCTGTTTGTAAAAGACAAATTAATCGAGACACCCATAATTAATTCCTTCATTTACAAGGTTCACTTTGAACAGCAACTCGCAATTGAAAGTGCCTCGGATTGCCCTTTTCTTGATGACATCGTCGCGATAATGCTGATGTAAATGAATTTAAATATGAGCGAAAACTCATAGCAACCAGCTTAGTGAACCAGTTTGATTTCGAAAGAATTTAATGTAGTCATCTTGTTAATCAACCATTAAACACTTTCATGTAAAAATAGATAATTGACATTTATGATTTTCATTTTTTAATTTTAGTCTTGGTTCCATAGTGCCCTCGTCAAAGTCATAAATAATAACATCTGGATGATGAAGATCGTAAGCTTGACCAATAAAAACAGCTGCAGCATTTGATGCGCAAGTAAATAAATGTACTGTTTGCACGCCATATTCTGATTTTAATGTGTGAAAAATAGATTGAAGCTTGCTGGTAAGCACTCTTCCATCTTCAGGATGTGAGATTGCACCATTACCCATATGTTCTTTTTTTGCTCTTATAGAAATGATCTGAGCACTCTTTTTATCACTTATCACTTTTGATGCTTCGATGAGACTTTCAGGCTCTGCAGTTAAGGCAATATTGATAACGACGTCAGTATTTTTATTTAAGCTATCGAAACCTTCTATGTCATACAAATCACCAAGGGCTACATCTCTAGGCCAACACCAAGTACCGCTATCTCTAAATCGAAGCATTGGTATGACGTTATTTTTATTGCCTAAAAGAGCACCTAACCCAATGAGCGCTGATGTAGGCCCAAAAGCAAACAAAGCCGCATTAAAATCAAAGTTATTTATTTGTTGAATAATTTTATCTACTGAGACTTGAATTAATATTGGCATCATAGCCCAAATTATTTCTGGAGAATCGATTAATAAATTTTCGTTATCACTTAACGTATTTATTTGTCCATGCATCCTAAATTTTATTAACGATAAACAATTTGCAATCTGAATAGATGAAGGTGGAGAAACTGTTTGAGAATTTACTGGCCATAGTACTGCGTAAACAGGAATTGGCTTATTATTTAGTCCATCAAGTAAGCTGTTAGCAACAATATTAAATTCTTTTTTCATAGCTGATAGCATTGAAGCGGGATAGTCATTTGCAGCAACTTTATCAATAAGTCGATGATGTTTATCACAAAGGAGTAAAATATTGCTTGGATCGTTAGACAATTTATTGGAGAGATCTGTAATCCCTCTGGCACCTTGCTCTGAAGAGGCGACATTATGCGCTAAATAAGCGTAATTTCCCGTCGTTCCTGAAATTGCATCATGATCTAATTTTTCACCACACCCTCTGAACATACAGCGACAATAACTTTCTCTCCAGACCGTATTTATAGTCTTTGCTTTAAAATCCGCCCCTCGGCCTATTTCTTTTCTACCCTCTTCGAAATCTCTGAATAAAGCCTCAAGTTCAAAAAGTAAATAATCGTGCGATTGATTTTCAGCTCTAACCCAAATCGCACTTATCGAACTAAATATTAATAAGTCCTCACTCTTTATTTGATAACCTTGAATATTTCTAAAAGAAATGTGTTCTTTGCCTTCAGGTAATATTTTTTCTAAGCATTTTATGGTTTCGTCGGGCGTTAAACATAACCTAAATGTCGCGACGACTTCCTCAATCAAACAAAGTAAAATAATGGTGTTTTTATTACCTTCGTCAGTTAAAACGCCAACGCTATCCCAATCGATCAGTTCTTGAAGACGTGTTTGATATTGATGAAAGCTATCTAATGAATCTATTGGAGCACTTGCTGCTTGATGAGAAAACGAATTATCATTATTGCGCATTAATTTGCCTTGTTCATTTTAATGTGTCTGTTGTATGAATTAACTCAACCTCATTATTTTCTATTGCATCATCGTTAGTTCAATGATGTTTCCTTTTTCTAAGGTATAAACAGCCATTTGTTTTATCCCCACGACAATAAAAAACAGTGGGCGATCAGGGCTCTCCTTTTCATGTTTTCGCCAATCTGTTTTATCTGGCCATGAAGGACGCGGGACTTCTTCTGGGTGAGTATGCCAAGTTCCTACATAACCTAATAATCGTTCGGACTCTATGTAGGCTTTTTCAATTTCAGTTTGATGAGCCGCAGCATCTAGCTTGAACGTCGTCCGCGTTCTTTGATCTGATATTTTTGGCGTGGTCAGGCTATCAATTAAAGTTTCACCGCTCTGATTGCAATACCCAATAAGAAGCCCCGCTGATTCTAAAGATGCAGGCTCTTGTTGCCGATAGGCACATAGTTTTTGATGCAGAGATTGAGGGAGATAAAGGCGTTTTCCGCATTTACTTTGATAAGTGATAAATTCTTTTGTTTGGCATACATCACACAAAGGATGCTTTAAAGGTAATTTCTGTAAAGATAAGGAAAAGTTTTGATATCTTGGTGTGAGCTTGAGCCCTTCACTTTTTGCATCGGTGCTGTCACCCTTCCAGCTCACTTTTTTTGACTCTTTCAACTTCCCTTCTAAATAGCCCACAGCGAGATCGGCTGCGAGAAGCGCTGTTTGTGTTGAACTAATTGCACCATAAGGAATAAACATTTCCCCGCAACCCGCATAATTTTTTGCGACATTTTGGTTCGCTTCTATAAAATTAAGGTTTGATACGAGGCCTCGTACCCCAGTGTTTGTTTCAACGTATGCACAACGCAAACACCCTGGTTTATTCGGTATATCAAGAACGGCATGCCCACCAATGCCATATCCTTCGAGCCAACTATAAATGACAGGAACCTTAACGCTCGATTTCACGAGATACTCATGGAACAGGCGTTCATGGGTGGGAGCCCCAATGGCAATAATAATGAGATCATATTCGTCAAGCGTTTCATTAGATCGTAAATCTAATAGTTTTTTATTTACTTGCGCGTCGATCGAGATCCAAGGGAATTGATTGATTAATTGGAGAGATAACGATTGAGCTTTGTTATTATTAAGATAACATTTTTCTAACCGATGACGATATATATTTGATATTAAATATATATCAGGATCAATAAGAGTGAGATGTCCGATCCCCGAAGATGCAATTTTATGAGCAATTTCACAACCAACCGAACCACAACCAATAAGGAGAATTTTTTTATTGTGTAATGTTATTTTTGCACCACTGCGCGACAAGATTGACTCTGAATTGACATTATCAACACTAAAAGATTCAACTTCCCAGTTTTTAAAATGCTCTAATTTCTCTGGGAATTTCTTTTTTTCTGTTTTATTTAAGTGCATTAATTTAGCACCAATCCAAGTTCTTCCTGATGGTGTGTCAAAATGTAATATTAACCAAAATTCTATTTTTGCCCAATCATAAAAAATATCTTCAAGTTCAGTTTTGTCATTTTTTGAAACCGTTTTTAACGAATCATGTATCCATTTTTTTATTCCTTCCTCATTATTGTCCATAAAAGGAGAAACGCTACCAAGAGGAATTGAAATACATAAATTATCTTTTATTTCTTTACGTCCATTGCAATCAAAAAAACATTCTAAAGATGCATCTTTATTATCATAAGGAAGTGCAACATGAGTGCTTTGAAAAAAAGTTTTAAATTTAGATTCAGGGTTGAATAATTTTAATTTTGTAACTTTCTTTGAAGGTAAAGAGCAATAAAGGTGTTGCATGGCATTTCTTGAGATAGATTTCGTTTGATTCAACCAGTTTAACTGAAACTCTCGAAGTAACTCTTCCTTGTTGAAATCTGGTACACAAATTAATTGGGTAAGTAATTTAATGTGTCTGCATACCGAGTCATAAAATGCGAGTTCAGGACATTCAAAATTAACCGAAACAGAATCTAAATCATTAACGCAAATCCAACTTAATTCATTTTCTGTAGGTATTACATGTGCTAACTGGCCAAAAAATGAGCATTTATACAAATAAAAAGTAGGAAGTTTAGAAAACTCGGATGTAAAATAATGAAGTATTGTGACTTCTTTTTCGCCTGCGTAAAAGGATATTTCGATAACATCTAGATTACGATATTGAGTCGCCTTTGCTTCAAAATCAGGTTTGTCGAGAAGGAAAAGTAAAATATTGTGGTAATCCATGCGATTCCTTAAATAGATATAAAATCCGAATTTATGCGCCTTGCGAAGTGCCGGAAGCACCTGCACTGCTCAATGAGGCTAAACCTGACGACATGATCGACGTAGTCGTAGATGATGATTTGTTTTCTTGCTTTGGCACCTCGAAATCGTCACCAAATACCTTATTCAAGATTTCGCACTGTTTGATTTCGTCTGTTTCATCTAATGCTTTTTGAAGTGCGTTCTGAAGTGTCAGTAGTTTGTTTCGTAGCTGAGTACCAACATTTAAATCACTGCCGTCGGCAGGGCTGCCATTCACTTTATGCTGGAAGATATCGCGATATGGTTTTTTGGGTAATTTGACATAAACCCGGTGATCCGTGGTTCCCCGTGGCGCACAAATATACTCAGCGTCAACAATTGCATCAATCGTGTTTTTCAAAGCTTGGAGATCGTCATCTACTTCGTATGATAATGAAGCTGGGCTGTATTGTTCTTTTATCATGACGGTTAAGCCAATGGAGAAGATTTTCTTTCTAACTTCTTCTGAAAAATTAACATCACGCCAGCGTTTCATATAGCGAATTAAGCGCTTTAATTGTTTGCGTTTTGCTATTTCGCCAAACATAAAATCATCAGCACTATCAATCCATGCAATGAGTCCTTTCTGATCCGATTCTGACCATTCTTTATGCTCATCACTGGAGCCATGTTTACCGACGGCTAAGTAATAGGTATCACCAAAAAAGACTGAAGCCTCTTTCTTGTAGACGGTGTAGTCAATATGCAAATTAATAGATTTGTAATCCGCGGTAACGCATGGCTTTTTAATTTTTGGATCTTTGAAATTACGATCTTCAAGTACTTTCAGAATGACACTTTTAGGCGCGACAGGATCTTCCGGCGCTTTATCTTCATCAATAACGATTGCGCGATCTATGTCAAAATCACCATCCAAGCTATTAATGGCAGTATTCACGGCAAAGGAGCCTTGCACGGCAAAGGAGCCTTGCACGAATGACTCGATAACAGGGTATCCCGCTTTTTTAAAAGCACTTTTGATTTCCTTGAGAATGCTTTCATCTTTTGCCTTTGCTTTTTTATATCCTTCAGAGTGGCTGGTTAAATAAATATTCTTATTAAATTTGTTGAAATGAGTTTGAATCGACATTGGGCACTGAATCTCTTTCTGATGATCTGAGTCAGCTGCAATATGAGGGTGAACACAATGAATATCAAGAAGTTATGTGAAATAAAGTCATTTGTTTATTGTACGTAAGGACGTGATATTTAAATAAAAGTAATAAAATGGATAACCACTGTGATCATCCATTTATTTCAGCAGGAAAACGCCATAATAACGGCCAGTCTTTTTACTAAACTTTTTTCTACTTCTTTTTTTTCATGCTTATTCCTTTTAGGTCTTCTCTTTTTTTTAGCGAGAGAACTGCCAAGGAACAAGCAATGCATTTTATTTTAAATTTTCATTAAGAACTCAGGCTCATAAATAAAAGTGAAAAATAATTTCTTATTGTCATCATTTTTTATCGCTCATCACAAAAGATCGAAAAGATCGCCGAGCCAAATCAAAACTAGAGACAAATTTAACCTTTGTTGTTTCAAATGAAAGCGCTGCACGGACACAGCCAAGCTCTGTGGCTAAAGATCCATCTCTTGTATCCCATAATGGATGCGTAATAACAAAGATTTTTTCTGATAAATCTTCAAGCTGCACTTTATAAGTTCCTAAATCACTTAAATCTTCAAATATTAAACCAGCTTGAGATACTTTAAGTTGTTCCAAATAAACCCTCACCCAATTATTCCAGTCTCTCAATTCAGGATAATTCCAGTTACCATCCAAACCACAGCGGTAATTTGAATCAACAAGCGCCCTTAAATAAGCCAATCCTAGACGCCAATCAAGCAAGCCATGATATTGCCTATTTCCATAGCGCGATAAACAGCTATAACAGGATTGATCACATTTTGTCTGATGATCCTCTTTCAAAAAGTCCACCAGCGGCCAAGCCTCTTTTTCATTTAGCATCGAATTTATCAAATCTTCAATCAATGGCTTCCCACTACTGCTGTCCATTGAGCACAAATGATCAGAGAAGCCGCCACCATTGGCTAATGCATCTGCAATTTGAAGCACTGGAACTCCCAAACCCTTTTCTATTCTGCGTTGTGGCTCCATGATCTCAAGCTCTTCCGGCGCAATATCTAAATGCAAGGAAGCTCTGTCAACAATCAAGGACATGGCAGATATAGCCGCCGAGCGAACACACGTTTGATGTGGCGCCCTTCCTAAGTCATCCAATCGCAATCCTTTTACAGGATTTTTTGGCTTAAGCAAAATACAGTCCGTCACTTTTCGAGAAGAAAGAATGTATTTATTCTGCTCCATTGGGTCGCCTGTCGGCTCGAAACGTGTTTGATTCTTCATAGCAATATCTTGATCAATGATCTGATCCGTCACGCGAACAGATTGCCATTTTTTCTTCTGTTGAAGCGTTCCTTTCAAGTGAGTAAACGCGAATTTATCTCCCACAGATAGCAATTTAAAACCTCGAAGACTCGAAAGACCATTTTCAGTTTTTTCTATCGCTCCTGGGTTAATACGAACCACCTTGCATTGAGGTGCCAAATTAATGACGAGATCTGAGTTATTTCCTGATTTATCAAATGGTTTTTCTGAAGTTTCAACATAGGTCAATTGAACTCTCACTTTAAAATCAGCTTGTTCGTCAACAGCTCGTGGAACAAGATCTGTTCTATAAGCAAGAGGCGTCACACATTCATAGATGTCAATGCTCGCCGCATCGCCTTTACAATGTGGACACCCCCCTGAATTGTTATCATCCACAGTAAACCAAGCTTGGCAACACAAACATTGAGAGGTTTTAAACTGCTCACTCTTCCATTCATTTATTGGCGTAAGTTGGCTAATCGTCGGGTAATTAGATCTCTCAGGTAAATTCCCAGTAAACCCAACACAAAGGTGCCGCTGCTTGTCTTTTATCAGCTCATTGCCTGGCGCAAATTCAAAAATAGACAGATCAGAATCCCGAGACATGGTTTGCCATTTGAATCTGTCTTTATCGACTCCTACTTGACCGTGATAAAGCTTACGCTCTCTTGTTGGCATGCCATATAAGGGCAAATGCCCCGCTTCAGCCAATGTTTCTCTTGCATTGCTGCCCGCACTTTTTACCGATTGCTTTAATATATTGAGGACGAATGATGGATGCATTTCATTTAGCAAATCTTCAACCCTTAATTCATTGCCCTCAACTAAAAGCGCAGCCAGCTTATCACGCAAAAAGAGTGTTTCTGAAAGTCGCTTTAATACCAAATCCTGAATGTTTTTATCTTTGATAAAATCAGCGGATTTGCCAAAATCACCATGGACATCATTTACTTTATAACCACTAAAATGCCCCCCAAGTTCATCTCTAACCCGTGCAAAGACTTCGGTCAACCAAGCTTTCATCAACATACGTTGTTGAATGCGGCGGTGCTCTGTTGTTAAAAAAGGAGGGGGTGGATTGTCACCTGTGATTTTTTCAGGATGGCGAAAATAATAAAGATCATGGCTTCGACTGCGGCACATGGTGAGTACCATAGAAAATGCTTGCCCACGCCGACCCGCTCGCCCCACCCTTTGCTGATAGTTAAATCGTTGAGGAGGCATGTTCGCTTGATAAATGGCTTGAAGCGGACCTATATCAATCCCGACTTCCATTGTCGTGGTGACAGACAAGAGATCGATTTCATTCGCTTTGCGCCAAATATTTTCTTGGCCTAGCCCTAAATTATCACTTTGAGTGGGGATCAAAATACCTTTAAATCGACGTAAACGTTCAGCGCCGTTATCGGTTTGCCCTGTTAATTCTTCACAACGCAGCCTGAAGGCGCTTTCGCCTTCTTGCTCTGCTCGTTTAACTTTTCGTGCAAGAAAATTCTTTTGCCAGAGCTCCTGACATTTCCCGCTTGATTCAAAAGGCAGAGGTTCAAAACAGCGTGTACAAATTTCATGCCCCCGATGCAGGTGAACACGACCACAAACGCCACATCGATAAAAGGGATCATTTGGTTTAGTCAGGCGAATACCAAGCTTATCGACTTGGATTTGACCTTCCTCATGCTTTTGATTTCTTAGAACCCTCAGCACCTTATCTAGAGTCGCTATTTCATGTCCTTTTTTAATGGCATGGGCATATTTCCAGACGCGGTTACGTTTATGGATATCTTCAGCAGAAGACCAAGATTTTAATTCACGTTTATTAACAAACTTATCTGGTGAAACTTGATTCGAACTGCCGACCCCTACCATGTCAAGACAGTGATCTTATCAAAATGATGGGCACTCAGCGCCTTGTTTTTTAATTAAATAGCCATTCTTTCAATCAGATATAACCATTTTCGAGACGCCTTTTAGGCTGTTTAACCTCACTTAAGGTGTGATCATGGTCACGTTTTGGTCACTGCACTATGCTTCCTATTAAGCGGTAAGATATGAGGTAGGTGTCATGACAGATCGAACATTGATTAAATTTGAAGCATCATTATTTGATTCTTGTGTTGAAAAATCGGTCTTGGTCTCAGATATCCATCTTGATGACATTGCGCAAACGATGTTTACCAAAGCCAATCCCATCTCGTGTCTTCGTTCTTCAAATGATCATGTCGAGGACAGTGTCTATTTTTTTAACCTATTAGCACTGCGTTCTCCCATTCTTTGTTATCGATACCGACATTATTATGTTGCTATCGGTGGCTTTATGACCTTAATAAAAATCAAACGCGCTATCGACCAAGCAGTCCTTTCCAAAGAAAAAATGATCCCCGTTAAATTGATCAATAAAAAACCCGCAGAAAATATTCGCCGCGCATTTATTCAATTTGATGTGGTGAATGATTTATTAATTAAATGCTTTGTCAGTGACACGAAAAAAATATCAAGGTGTTTGCGGTCTTGGTTTCACAAGCAGGAAGAAAAACGAAGTATTTATCAATCTGAAGAATGGTTGACCTTATTTCCTCAATTAAATACAGCGAAAAAACTGGCGCGTTACTTGTCCATTTCTGAAAAAGATTTGTAACGCCGATGCCACTTGAGCAAGAAGAACTTCAGCACTTATATCCAAGCCTCTCTGAGAATAATTGCACTCGATTATTGAGCTTATTGGATGAAATTGAATGTCCTCCAGATTGTCGTGGATTGCAGCTTGTTTTGGACTTTCTTTGTCGTTTATATAAAGGCTATCAAACGTATTTTAAACTGACATTTCGCTTTTCTTTTGATGATGACATCCTCTCTGAAACCGCGAATATCCACAAAGACAGGTTAAGCAGCTATTCAAATAGGACCATTGGCGAAGGCTGGAAAAGCGAGCGCCCCTTTTATGCCCTCTTGTTTGAGTTTGCATCCAAAAACACAGCTCATTCCTACGAAGGATTATTGTTTTTCATTCAGTTTTATTTTCAACACGAAAAACGCGTGGTGCATGAAGGACGAGAAGAACAAATCATGCGGGCCTTTCGCATGGTTTTTTTTAATGTTTTATTTGATCATCGTTGCCTTAAAAGCACTCACCCCAAAGAGATTGCTTCACGCTGTTATCACCACGGTCAATTTTTGGTAAAACAAAAAAATGACATGCTCGATGTCCCCTCCAATAAACACGCCAATTTGAAAACTTACCTCTATGAATTAATGCACTTTTATCGCCTTGATTGGAAAAAAAGAGAACGAAAAGAATGCACGAAAATACATCATTTTCACGACAGATACAGCGGTAAAAAATTACACAAATTAATAGGGACTGACAGGCTTTATGCTTTTTCTTTATCAAGACGAAAAAGTGAAGAGGATCTCAACGAGGGCTTATGCCTTGATGAAGATTATCCCATCATTTCCATCATCGCCGAAAATCCAAGCAAAGAAGAAAAGCGCCCTCTATACCAACGTCCTTCTACCAAGTTGATTAACGATCCGAAAAAACAAAAAAAACAAGCCAAAAGGATCCGCGCTCAAGTGCGCCGAGGACACAATTTAACCCTTCTCAGCCGTACTTTACTTCAAACCCATGAACTCTTTTATTTATGCCAAGCACTCTTCACCCCAAACAAAGGAGGTTTAACTCTAGGGATAGCGGAAAGCGAGATACAAAAACTGATCTTTTTAATGTTATTTCTAGGAAGAGAAGCAGAGAAAGTCATTGATCTTACCTATATCACCGATATAGAAGGTGACATGGGATTCTTGCTTCAAGATAAAACCTGGTATTTAAAAATGCCTGTCATTGCGACCAGTTTGCAAGGGAAATACACCCATTCTTGTTCAACCTTGAATACCCAATCCTATTGCCTCTTGACCTTACCCTCCTTTGTCATTGAGAAGCTTCAACTCAACCCCAAAGCCAAAGCGGGAGAAGTGCTGATAAACACGGGGAGCCTCAAGACCCTTCAAAAATCCGCTGAACAATTTATCAAGAAAATCAATAAAAAATACCGTCAGCAAATGAGCCTCAGTCGGATCACCTGCTTTTTACAAAACCATACCCAAGCAACAGAGCAAATCGATCCGGTCTTTATTGAAATACTGAAAGGGGAAATCAATTACATTACCCGTGCTGCCAGACATTATGCTTGGTACAGCAGTCATGAAATCAGTCTCGCGACGCAGGCGTTGTGGCGGCGTGTTTTTCAATCCATTAAACAGGCTTTTCCTGCATTTAGTTTGCCTAACACGGTATTTCAAAACGACATCAATCATAAAGGGCAAATGAGGTTCGATTTTTCTCATGATGCATCAGAAACGGTGGGCGTCGGTTCTCCATTCACCCCAAAGCTCGCTGTATTACAAGAAAAAACTGCCGCTTTATTTCAGCAGTTAAGCCATTTCTCTGCGCCGCATTATCATTCACTTGAAGCCATGCTGAATTACCATAATCAGTACACCCTGTACACCGCCTTTATGCTTCTCGCGAGCACGGGTTATCGGGCCGTTCACAGCCCTTTGCCTAGCTTTAATTTATGTTTATTACGTTACGGTTTACTTTGTATTTCAGACAAAGATGAGGCGCTCGATCATGCTCACATGCGTTTAGTCCCCATTCCCTCGGTATTGGCCACGCAACTGACCGATTATCTTGCCCATCTTAACGTGCTTTCCAGTGCCCTTTCTTTTGTGTTTCCATATCAAGCTGCGCATTTTCACAGGCACATGGGGATCAATGCGTATTTGTCACTGTCGGGACGCCTTGCCAAAGATCAGGTTTTTGAAGAGATAAAAAACAACCGCAATCAAAGTGCCATGTTGCTCTTTTGTGATCTGAACTCAACGGAGAAAAAAACAAAGCTGAACGTTCAAGCGATTTCTCCTGCAAGCCTAAAAGCGCGAGATCCCACGGGGATTGATTTACCCATTAATGCAGGACGTCACTATCTTCGCCGCTATTTAACACAGCAAGATCTACATCAAGAGCTCATCAAATTTCAGTTAGGCCATTGGGTGGCAGGAGAAATCCCACTGAGCGATTTTTCATCGTTAAATCATATGGACGCCGCCAAAATTTTAATCCCTCATTTAGAAACCATGATGATGGAAATAGGCTGGCAAGCCAAAAGCTCCATTTTAACGCGAAAGCGGCTGGATAAATAAAAGATGGCGATATCACGTCTTGAAGACATGTTAACCGATCCCTTTAAACGCCGTTATTTCAGTCTTGCAGCCAAAAATATCGACAGTTATCTACAGACAAGTAAGCTCACACTCAGCGTGCTGGATAAAAAGAATGCGATTTTTCGTGTCTATAAAAAAAGCATGACATTGATAGTCAAAGACAATCTCATTGAGCCGCAGAGCTTGCGTGCGCTAGAAACAAAACTTGCACCGCGAAACCAGCCCAAAGAAAAGCATTTTTATCAACAACTCTTGCAATTATTGCTCGTCCAGATAAATACAGTTTATGGCCTTTCTATCCCCCCGAGCGCAACGTTCACCCAAATACAACAAGAGCAGCCGATTTTACATGGCGGCATTTTTTTAAACAGCGATCTGCACCAAAAACTCTATGATCTCATAGAAAACGAGCGGTTTCTTTATGCCTACATAGACGATCCCATTGCTTATCATGGTGTTCTTTGTTTGTGGTTGGCTTTAAAAGAAGGATTCGATAAACAGTCCATTTTAAAGGCCTTACCCACCTCCCCCAAAACCATTAAAAAAATCGGGGACGAATGGGTTTTTAGCCTCAAACAACAGCAATATTGGCTCTCTCCTTTTGCTCAGCTTTTATTGAGCGTCACATTCAGCCAAACAAAAACACCGCCAAGCCCACTCATTGCTATCAATCAGTTATTGCAACGGGAGCGCCTGCTGAACGGCATTGTGCCAGTGCGATGGAGTGACATTGCTGAAGCGATGAAAATTGAATACGCATTGACTCAAAATGCCTTGGCACATTCTCTTTCGACAGGCCGCCACAAAACCGCCCCGCTTTCTACGCCTCAGCTTCACCGCCTGCTTTTGGGAGAAAAGCCAAAACAAACGGCGCGTCAATCACAGAAGCAAACAACCACGAGCAGGCAAAATAGCGCTTGGGCAAACACCCTAAAACACCCGCAA
>CAMRDW010000098.1 GCA_947041315.1 uncultured Enterovibrio sp. | reverse complement strand
GCAGCGCCAGAGATTCTGTTTAGCGCGCCTTTTACAGCAAACCTTGACATCGAGGCTCTTGACGCATTTGTGTGCGCATTAGATTTGTTGCTTTAGATTTGCCGCTTTCATGCGAGCGCGTCCAAAGAGGGCATTTACTTTTCTCTTTATTTAATATTGAACCGAGTTTACCGTGGGGTAAGGAATAGGCATTTTATCATTGTGTGAAAAGGTGCCAACGCCTAAAGAAGGCGGTGCGCTTTCTGGTGCCGAGCCCCATGCTTTGTTGGGTAATGCACCCATAGTGAATTCCAATGCGCCTCCCGCCATGATTTCGTCATACGTCAGATAAGTACGGTTAAAATCTTGTCCGTTTAATCTTGCCGATTGAATAAAGATATTTTGACGATCGACGTTTATGGCGGAGATTTCAAATGTTTTTCCATTTCCTACTTTCATGCGGGCATTTTTAAAGAGCGGCGTGCCGATTTCAAAGATCCCAGAAGCTGCATTTACAGGGTAAAAACCGAGCGCTCGGAAGACAAACCAAGAAGACATGGTGCCAAAATCGTCATTACCACAAATGCCATTGGGGGTGTTGTCATAACAAATGTTGGTTGAAGCGGCCACAGCGGACTGAGTCTTCCAAGCTTGTCCAACATAGTTATAAAGATAAGGCACATGGTGATCGGGTTCATTGCCTTGAACATGTTGGCCCACATTCCCTGTATTAAAGACCGGGAATTGGTTGTCCCCTGCGTTTCTGTCCGGGTAGGTTGACCAGTATTCATCTAAACGGGCAGCAAAGAGATCGCCTTGTTTTGCTTGAGGATTGTTGATTTGATCAAAGCCTGTCATGACATCAATCAAGCCATGAATATCATGCTGCACACTGAAAGAATATTGCCAGCCGTTAGACTCAGCAAACGCGTAATTGAACAATTCAGGACGCCAGTCTTTAACTGTGCCTCCGTTTTGAGGATCAATCCATTTGCTATCAATGAATTTTCCTTCAAAATCACGGGCTTTAAACCAGCCTTTGTATTTGGCTCCACCCACATCAAATTGGCTCATCCAGTTTTTAGAACGGTCTGCAAATTCTATGTATTCTGGCGCGGTTTCTCCCAAAACCAGTTTAATGGATTGCGCGATGTTCCAGTCGTTAAAGGAATACTCTAACGAGAAAGAGGCCGTCCATGCGCTTTCAAAAGGAGAGTGCGCGCCGTACGGATCTTCTGGAGGCGTTGGATGCAATCTGGCGGGTTTATAGCCGTCTCTTTCATATTCGGTAATGGACTCTACAGCCGATCCAGCCTTTGCATCTTTGATCATGGCGCGCACAAGGCGTTCTTTTACATCTTGAATGTCAGTGGATGAGAGATGACGTTTTGTGAGGATCCTTTCAAGAGAGCCTTTGTTTAAAACGTCATAAATAACGGGAGTTGAGTGCATTCCCATCATCATGCCGGTTTCATTGCCTTTAAAGGTCCACTCAGGTAAACGCCCTGTTTTCTGAACGCCGTTATCGTCAACCCAGGTTTCTTCTGCATAAGAAAGCATCGAAAGGACCACATCCACTAAACGCTCTTCTTCAATCAAAGAAGACAAAGGTTGCACTGAGCGGTAGGTGTCCCATAAAGAAAAGGTGTCGTAGCGGGTGTAATCAGCCACACCGTCTTTATTGATGTCGGCGAGGCGTACAGGATCTTTCAATGTGTCTATTTGATTTCCGGCGCTGTCAATCCCGTCAGGGTAGGCTGCGCGTCCTTGGTTGACTTGGCGATATCGTCCATCTAAATCAGAATGAAGCGTTTGCCCTAACAAGGAATGATAAAGGGCGCTGTAGAAGGTTTGTTTGTAATCAACATCCCCTTCAACGCGCAATTTACTCAGTTCTTCTTCCCATTTTTGGGTGGCCTCGCGGCGAACGGCATCGAAATTTTTACCGGCCACTTCTGTCATGTTCAAAGAAGCCCCGGTTTCGCCGTTGCTGCCTATTTCGGTATTCGACAGGCCCAATTTAACTTCAACAGTTAAAGGGGCTTTTGAGGTGTCAAATTCAACATAGGCCCGTACATATTGTTCTTGAACGAAAGGCAGGCCGCCTTCTATTACACTGGGGGACGCTTTGATAGGTACATATGTTTTTTGATTTTTATCGTAATATTCAAAACGCACTTTTTTAATGGGTTGGTTGAATTCACTGATAAAAAACTCTTTTTGACTTGGAGCCCAACCATCTGAAAAACGGTGTCCTTTTAAGGTGTTTGTTTTTTCATCCCATTCAAAGCGAGACTCTGCGGTAAAATCCCAATTCAATTTAAAGCCGAGGTTGATAATGACTTCGGATTTTGAATCTTTTGGAAAATGATAACGGTGAACACCCACGCGATCGGAAGCGGTTAATTCGGCTTTAATGCCATAATCGTCTAAAAAGACGCTGTAATAACCCGCTGTCGCAGACTCATTTCTATGTTGAAAACGCGACGCTTCGGCGTGCAATGTGGGGCTGCCTTTTCCAATCATGTAATTTGATTTTGTGTTGATGGGCATGACCAAAATATCGTTGAGATCGCCCGCGCCTGCGCCTGACAAATGGGTATGAGAAAAACCCGCCATCCGTGCGTCATGGTAATAATACCCTGAGATATATTCCCACCCATTTGAGCCATTGTTCGGGGAAAGTTGCACCATGCCGTGGGGGGTCGTGGCTCCCGGGTAGGTGTTGCCGAGGTTCCCCGTGCCGATAAAAGGATTGACATAGCGCGTTAAGTCCATGCCTTCAAAAAAAACAGGCGGATTTATGCCCATGTTGATTTGGGCATTTTCTTTTTCATGAACTTGGCTTGGTGATTCACCGTTACATCCAGCAAGCGTTAAGCTTGCCGTCATAATGCAAAGGGTGAGTACATTCAATTTAAACATGGTATTTCCTTTTAAAATAGAGTTATAAAAGGGGGCAAACCCCCTCTATTTTTTTATTTTGAAGAAGGGTAATGCATTGCTTCATTTTTTTTATTTGTCATTACAAAGCTTAAATTTCCGCCAGCCTTAAACTCCTCGTGATTAAAAAACAAGCCATGATCCAGTTCTTTTCCGTTTATTTTTACTGATTTAACATAGATATTCTTATTGGAATTATTTTTAGCCTTGATGGTGAAATACCCTTCTTTCACGGGTATTTTGATTTCATCAAACAAAGGGCGCCCAATGGTATAAACAGGGGCGGCCGCGTTCACTTGATAAAAGCCCATAGAAGACATGACATACCAAGCCGACATGGCACCGACATCTTCATTGCCGATGATGCCTTCAGGGGTCGCGCTGTACATTTCATCGAGAATATAATCAATGACTTCTTGGGTTTTCCACGGCGTTGCTGTCCAGTTATAAAGGTAAGGAATGTGGTGTGATGGCTCATTACCAAAGGCCACTTGCCCGATAAGGCCTGACATATCAGCCGTTTCATCGCCTGAGATCTTGGCGTTAAAGGTGGCGTCTAAATTTGAGGCAAAAGCATTTTCACCTCCCATGAGGGTTTTTAATCCTGCGATATCATGAGGGACAAACCAGGTCCATTGCCATGCATTGCCTTCGGTGTAATTGCCCGTTTCATGCTCTGTACCATAAGGGTCAAAGGGGGTCATGAAACTTTTGTCGATCATTTTAGGGCGCATGAAACCGGTCACGCCGTGCTCTGCGTATTCGCTTGGATTGTGATCAAAGTAAGCGGTGAAAAGCTTGGCGCGTTCTTGGTAGTTTTCCGCGACGAGAAGATCTCCTGCGGCTTTCGCAATCGTTGCAATGGCACTGTCATAAAAGGCGTTTTCAAGGCCGTATGAAACGGACTCTGTTGTGTATTCTTCAAAAACGGGCACATTGTCGATACGCTGCACAGCAGGTGCAAAGCCATAAGCAGGATCTTCGATGTATTTGATGTGTTGCGTTAAAGTGCGCTCAAGAACGGATTGATCCCAGTCTGCGTAATCTTCAGGGTGATAACGAGAAGAATCAACAGCCGCTTTTAATGCTTCTTTTTTCTCTTCAAGCGTAAAAGCATCAGGGTATTTTGTGATGGCATCGGCGATGACAACCACCGCGGGGTAACCGACCATGGTGCCTGTTTCATCCCCTAAGTGCTCCCATTTAGGCAGCAAGCCACTTTCGGTGTATTTTTGAACCAGATTTTTAGCATATTGTACGGCGCGATTTGGCTCTGTGATGGTTTTTAATGGGTGCAAAGCCCGGAAGGTATCCCATAAGGAATACACTGCAAAATTAGGGGCTTGCTCCGTCGCTTTAGCATAAGCGATGGAATAATGGCCTTCACCGTTTCGAAGTGAGCCTTTGCCCATGCCGCGAAAATCGCCGTTGACATCTTGATGAACGACAGGCGCGATTTTGGTGTGATAAAGGGCCGTGAAGAAAATCTCTTTTTCTTTTTTACTGCCGCCTTTCACTTTAAAATCAAGGGCATTTTCCCATTTTTTGAGTGCTTGTTTTCGCGCTTTATTAAAAGAGAGGTGCTGGCCATTGGGCGTGGCTTCGGCGAGGTGGTTGGCTTTTGCCCCCTCAAGACTGACCGCGGAAATCGCCACTTGTGCGTTAAGCGCTTGTGTGTTGTTTTTTTCAAATTCAAGGTAGGCGGTGACATCGGCTTTAATGCGTTTGATGGGATTTCCTGCGGCATCAAGCTGTAAGGTGGAGAGGTGTTCAGCACTTAAACCCTCGACTTTTTTTCCACCAGAAAGAAGGTATATGTCTATGATTTTTTTGTCGAAGGTGGCGTAAAAATAGATTTTTTGATTTTTAGCCCAGCCTGAAAAATGGGCGGCATCGCGTTCGCCTGAAACGCTGTAGCCGTCTTCGCTGATGGTTAATTTATTACGAAGGGAAGTGGATCCCCAATCGCTGTTTAAAATGGAATTTAAATCGATTTTAAGGCGTTGCGGTTGATTTTTAGGGTAGGTGTATCGATGAAATCCAACCCGCTCTGAGGCGCTCAGCTCGGCTTCGATCCCGTTATCTGCAATCTTAACGCGGTAATACCCTGCTTGAGCTTTTTCTGATTTTTTGTCTATTTTAACGGCGATAGCGTCTTCGTACTTATCTGTTTTTTCAATATATTTAGATTTATCTTCTGTAAATGGTAAAAACGAAATGTCGCCAAGACCGCCCATTCCTGTGCCCGATAAATGGGTATGTGAAAAACCGAACAGAGTGTCTTTATCAAAATGATACCCCGAAGAGGAATGCCATCCTAAAAGTTCGGTGTCTGGTGAGAGTTGCATCATCCCTTCAGGTACAACGGCGCCTGGAAAGGTGTGCCCATTAAAGCCTGTACCAATGAAAGGATTGACGTAGGCGACATTGCCGCTTAATGCCGACTCTTCAAAATGTGTTCTTTCTGGGGATTTGTCATTACATCCACTCAGTCCGAAGGTTGCAAGCGCAATACTTAACGCAAGGGCACTGTATTGTAAGGTCATATTCGTTTTCCACTGAAATAAAAAAGGACATCAATAAGGGGAATAAAAGAGGGTGTTTTACCCTCTTGTGCGTGATTTTATGGTCTTAATGCCTCTTCTTTATTGGCTGTCATAACAAAATGAAGCTCACCGTTGGGGATGATTTGATCGTGTCTAAAGGTGAAATTTTCACCTAAAGGCTGCCCATTGATGGTCACAGATTTCACGTATTTATTTTTTGAATTGTTGTTATCGGCTTTGATTTTAAAGACGCCGCCTTGTACGGGAATCGTCACTTTATTGAACAAAGGACGTCCAATGCTGTAACGTGGGTCGCCGGGCTTGGTTTGGTAAAAGCCCATCGCCGACATGACATAAAACGAAGACATCTGTCCTACATCTTCATTGCCAATCAAGCCTGTGGGTTTTGAGGTATAAAATTCGTTCATGATGCGGTCGAGATATTTTTGGGTTTTCCACGGTGTATCTGTCATGTTGTAAAGATATGGGATGTGATGTGAAGGCTCATTGCCGTGCATGTATTGCCCGATGTAACCGGTTAAATCCGGTAAGGCTTCCCCTGTATTGCTTGAGCTTGCGTTAAATAATTCATCTAAATCTTCACGAAATGCTTTTTCTGGCGTGGTGAGGATCCCTTTTGCTTTATCTGCATCATAAATGGCTGTTTTTAAGCCTTCAAAATTGTGCATGGGTTGGAATTTCCACTGCCATGAATTGCCTTCTGTGTAAGCAAATTCATCGACGTAATAAGGGTCGAACGGCAAAAAGGGGCAAATTTTTACGGGTTGATCATTGCCCGGGAGTGTTTCCATTTTGCAATCAGGGGAGGTCTCATCCATGATTTCGGTAAATTGTAAAGGAGGGCGGTTGGGGTTCGTGCTGTTTGGGTGGTTTTTCGGGCGTAAAAAGCCGGTTTTCGGATCCCAATGATGGCGCCAATTTTCAGAACGGGTCAAAAATTCTGTTTCAAGGGCGCTGTCGCCTGCCATTCGAGCAATTTCAGACATAGCCCAATCCCCGTAAGCGAACTCAAGGGTATAAGAGGCGCTGTTCCAGTAGCCGTAATGGACAAATCCATTGTCTTGATAGGCTTTGACTTGAACCACATTGGCCGCGCCGATGTTTTGATCTTCGGTCCAGCCGGCATTGCGTATTTCTTCTTCTGTGTGATAACGCACCGTGTATTCTGCTGCTTCTTTGGCTTGCTGTGGATCCACTTCTAATCCTTTGGCCATGGCATCAGCAAGAATGGAAACCGCAGGGAAACCGACCATGGTGCCGGTGTAATGTCCGTGAAGTTCCCATTTTGGTAAGATCCCGCCATCTTGGTATTTACGAATTAAATCGTTGGCGTATTCGGTGGCGCGTTGTGGGTTGATAATGGTTTGAAGCGGATGAAATGCGCGGAATGTATCCCACATGGAATACACAGAGTAATTTGGCGTTTCACCTGCATTTTTGATTTCTTGAGTACGCATTGAGCGATACGTCCCATCCACATCTTGGAAAAGCATCGGTGCAATAGAGGCGTGATAAAGGGCGGTGTAGAAAATGACTTTTTGATCTTCTGTACCGCCTTGTATTTTGATTTTCGACAGCTCTTGCTCCCACGCTTGTGTGGCTTTTTTCACTGTGGCGTCAAAATCCCATCCAGGGAGTTCTGAATTTAGATTTTTTTCAGCGCCATCCACGCCGGTAGGGGACAAGGCCACTTTTAATTCAATGGGCGTATTCGTTTTTTCAAACTCAAGATAAGCGACTGTTTTTATCGCGCTCAATCTAGGGTCTTGGATATTTATTTCTGTTTTCACACCGTCCAACATGGCCATGGCTTTGACGATGGGTTGATTGAATTTGACATAAAAATAAACATGCTGGTTGTTTGCCCAGCCATCGGTGCTGCGTTTACCGCGCAAGGTGTGCGCATCAATAAATTCAATTTCACCGACGGTGGCACGGTTTCCCCATGAAACATTTAAAGTGTGTTTTAAATCAAATTTGATGTTGGGGGTGTCGCCTTTTTGGAAGGTGTATCTGTGGTAACCGACACGGGTGGTGGCGGTGAGCTCGGCTTTGATTTTGTCTTTATCTAAAATCACCGAGTAATAACCGGGTTTAGCCACTTCATTTTTCTTTTGAAAGAGATTTTCTTGGGTATTGTCGATGTAGGTGAAGGGCAGAACCAAAATATCCCCTAAGTCCGTGATCCCTGTGCCTGAAAGATGGGTGTGAGAAAACCCATACAGGGTGTCGGTTTCATTTCCATGATCAAAATACCCCGCAGCCGATCCCCAGCCTTCAAGCTCTGTATCTGGAGAAAGTTGCACCATGCCTGAAGGGAGCACGGCGCCTGGAAAAGTATGGCCGTCGGCCCCTGTACCGATGAAAGGATCTACATATTGGGTGTATTTTGTGTTTAGGTCTTTTTGCAATGAGGACGAGGGCGATTGGGTGTTGCATCCCGACAAAGCAAAAAGAACGGCCATAGAGCAAAGTGTTATTTTAAATTTCATGTCTAACCTGCATAAAAAAAGAGGGAAAGCCCCGCAAAAGATCGGATATAAATCGGTTTACTGAGTGGATCTCATGGCTTGAGATTGATCACTTGTCATCACAAAATGCAACTCGCCACCGGGTTTGATGGCCTGATGGGAAAAGCTAAAATGCGCATCAAGGGGTTGGCCGTTGATGGTCGCGGATTTCACGTAGAGGTTGTCGGGTCCATTGTTTTCTGCGGTGATCTTAAAAACGCCGCCGTCTATTTTGAAACTGACGGCATCAAAGAGAGGTCGACCTATGGTGTAGCTTGGAAGGCCGGGTGTGACTTGATAAAATCCCATGGCAGACATCACATACCAGGCGGACATTTGGCCAACATCTTCGTTTCCTATTAGCCCTTCAAGGGTTGGGTGAAAAAAGGAAGACATGGATTGATGAAGGATTTCTTGGGTTTTCCAAGGCTGCGCGGTCCAGTTGTAGAGATACGGAACATGGTGATCGGGTTCATTGCCCATCACAAATTGACCGATGTACCCTGACATGTCGTGAGATTGGCTGGTGTCTGCGTTGGCGTCAGCGGAGAACAAGGCATTTAAGTTTGCTAAAAAGCCGCTTTCTCCTTTAGGCGTGACGGTTTCTTCGACAGTGAAATCGGTGCGTGTCACCGGTGTTCCGCCCATGATGTTCTTTAAGCCGTTTAGATTGTGTGGGGCAAACCAAGTCCATTGCCAGGTGTTTCCTTCGGTGAAATCTTCACCGCGATGTTCTGCACGATAAGGCCAAAAGGTGTCACTTTCCGTGAAGGTTTTGCGGTCTTTGCATTGGTTGTAATCCATTCCAGCAGGAAGGCTTAATGCGCCTTTTTCATCAAGGCATTCGGCTTTAAGATTGTTCGCCCAGGTTTTCACCCCATTTATTTCATAAGCTGGGCGCATAAAACCTGTGGCGCCTGCGTATTTGTTGTATTCGCTGGGGTTATGATCAAAATACGCTTTAAAAGATTCTGCGCGTTTGCTGTAACGTTGAAACTGCGTTTCGTTGCCTGCTAATTTGGCAATTTGAGCAATACACCAGTCGTAATAGGCATTTTCAAGGCCGTATGACACGGACTCATTGACGAGTTCATCGTATTTTTCGATTTTTGTCCCCGTTACATAAGCGGGTTTATCTTGTGTTTCATGGGTCCATTTTTTATTGGCAGGGATGTAGCCGAGCGTTTCTTGATAATGATTGTGCAAGGTCATAATGGTGAAGCGTTTATCACCGTTCCATGCGTCTTTATAAGGCACCCAATTGCCTGCAATCGAAATGTTTTCATCGAAATTAACCGTGTCTTCTGCGGCTTGAAGTGCAAGAGTAAAGTCTTCTTGGGTAAAGGCTTCTGGGTGTTTCACCATGATATCGCTGATCACAGAGACTGCGGGGTGCCCTACCATTTCACCGGTGAAATCAGAATGTAATTCCCATTTTGGTAAGACGCCGCCTGTTTTGTATTTGTTTAAAAGATCCCGAGCATGTTCAATGGCCCGCTCTTTATGAATCAGGGTTTTTAAAGGATGTGCGGCTCTGAATGTGTCCCACAAGGAATAGACGGAATAATTGGTAAAGCCCGCTTCTGCAAGATGCACTTTTCCGTCCATGCCTCGGTATTGCCCATCCACGTCTTGGTATAAAAAGGGCGCCACAAAAGTACGGTATAAAGAGGTGTAAAAAAAGGTTTTGTCGGCTTTAGAGGATCCTTGCACCTTGACCCTGTTCAGTGTTTTTTTCCATGCATCTCTGTTTTTAGTGACGACACCATTGAAATCCCAGCCATTATCATCGGCTTTCAGGTTCGTCATGGCCCCTTCGACAGAGGTGCCAGAAATAGCCACTTTCACCAAGATGGGCTGGTTACCTTGACCAAAATTAAGGTAGCTTTGGATGTCACGAACCCGAGGACGCGTTTCCCCAAATCCTTGATAATCAGCAAGGCCTGCTTCTTGTTTCGCGGTCTGCTTTCCATCGACGAGAAGGGTGTCGCTTTGAATGGACTCTGAAAATTCAGCATAAAAATAAACAGTTTGCCATTGTCCCCATTCATTGGATGTACGGGCTCCCGCAATGGCGTTATCTGAGACTTTTTTAAAGTAAATGCTTTTGGAATGATTGCCGTATTGTTCTAACAGTTCATGCTGTAAATCAATACGCAGTTTTCTGTCAGCCCCTTTTTTATAGCTGTAGCGTTGGAAGGCCACTCTGTCAGTTGTAGTGAGTTCTGCTTTTATTTGTGTTTCAATTAAGTCGACAGAATAATACCCGACTTCGGCGACCTCACTTTCTTTTTTCATGGTGACAGGTTCGGTATTAAAACCTGAATAGGGAAGAAACGCGAAGTCATTAAGATCGCCTTTTCCTGCACCTGAAATATGGGTCAAACTGAAACCAGACAATAGAGCGTGACTTGGATCATATTCAACGGGTGAGCCTTTTCCATTGAATCCATTGGGGTCAAAGTTATCAGGAGAAGGTTGGATCATTC
This sequence comes from uncultured Enterovibrio sp., assembly GCA_947041315.1. GTDB lineage: Bacteria > Pseudomonadota > Gammaproteobacteria > Enterobacterales > Vibrionaceae > Enterovibrio. The sequence goes on along the minus strand of CAMRDW010000098.1, from coordinate 2,727 downwards.
CTTCTGGCATCACCGGAGAGGGATTGACATTTCCAAGTCCTTTCGTGCCAATTAAAGTGTTGACGTATTGAAGGACGTCCTCGTTATTATCAAATTGAGGGAGGTGCGATAATGAAGGCTCATTACCACATCCCGTTAAAGTGAAGATCCCGAATAATATGAGAGTGCGCAAGCGCTGATTTTTTAATTTCATTTTTCTTCTTCTATTCAGTATTTTTAAGCGAGTGAAGTCACGCCGCAATATATATACACGCAGCTTAAGTTTTACATTTCTGTTATGCCTAAAAATAAAGCGTTTATTTTAGGGTGAAAAAACAACAGTTATAATTATATATATCTGCATTTTTTGATTATTAACAAATCATTTTTTTAGGCTTGAAATTTAGAGCTAAGGTAATTTTAAGAGGATTATTTTGATATAGGATATTTGGAGCCATAACTGGATAATGGTTGCGTAAAATGGGAAATGTGAAGGAGGCGCATACTTAGAAAGTGATAAATAATGAAATATTTTTATTTCACTTTTTCAATATTCAATTATTTTTTAAAGTTTATCTGATTTTTTTATATTTTTATTTCTCTTCGAACTTGCTTTAAGGTGGAGGGGAGGAAGGAAAAAACAAAAAAAGGGATGTCGGTTTTGAAAGAGGTAAAAGAGTGGGGGTTTATTGATGCCCCCTTCTCGTTTTAAGAGGGGAGGGGGCGGGGCAATATGTTATTTCAATTCTTTTATAAGGCGCTCTTTTTTATTGGTGGATTTTATTTTTGAGGCTTTTTGAAGCAAGGAAAGCAGCTGTGTGTTATTCCAATCGAGGGTCGCTTTGTTGTAATGTGAGGCCATCATGGCTTGAATTTCTGTTTCAATGCTGTTTGTGAGATCTTCAGGAATATGGGCTCTATCCCATTGGGCGTAATGAATAGACACATTGAGGGGATCATTTTCTTTCACCGCATGTCGAACCCATTCTAAGGGGGTTTTGGGAGGCGATGAAAAAAGTGAAAAAGTGATTTTTTCTTTCGTCAGGATGTTAAACCAACCTGATTTTTTGCCATAAAAACCCAGGGTAATGAGCCATAAAAACGCAAAAAATCCGGTCGTCCAAGGCCAATAACCCGCAGAAGGATTTTCTTTAAGAGGAGGCGTCTGTTCTTTTTCACTGAGGTTTGCGGGCAAGACAGGTTGAATATTTGAAATGGGCTCTCCTGGTTCAATATTCAGTGTCAGCTCTGGGAGTGTGCTTGTTTCTTGTTTTTTGGTTTGGGTATTAAACCAATTTATTTTCATGGCAGGAAGCGTTACCTCTCCTTCTTTTCGGGGGATAATGACTTGCTTGACGCGCATGATTTTAAAGTCATCTTTATCAAAATATTCTGGTTTATCGGAATAGACTCGAACATGTTCAGGGTATTCTAGCTTGATGTTTGGCATCGCACTTTGAGCCATGTTTTTGATTTTTAAGGTGATAATGCGATGAATGGGCTCTCCGACTTTTGCGGATTTTGTTTTTGTTAACTGGGCCGGTTCGTATTCTTGAGTTAATTTGAGATCAGGGGTGGGAAGCCAGAGTCCCGTGTAGCCTTTTGGTTTTTCTTTGATGAGGAGTTTGTACTGGTTGGATTTATAAGAAAAAGGTTTGCCTATGTTGGTTCCCCATCGATTGTTTGTGATTTCTGTGCCTGAGAAAACAGCAGGATCCAAGGTGAGTGTGCCAGTTTTTTTGGGGATGATTTGATATTCACGGTTGACCACGATATAACGCCGACCGTTGATCAGGGTTTCATTTTGAGTATCTTCTCCAACTTGTTCTATTTTTAAGCCTTCTCCTTTCGGGGGATTCAGTGACGGGGCGTCGACACTGGCGCCTATCATTAAGCGCACCTTGTAGGTAAAGCTTTCGCCGATATAGCCTTCTTTTTGCTCTAATAAAGAGATGATCTGGATTAAATCAGACGTTTTTTTGTGTTTAGGATCTGTTGGGATCACTTTGATGCTGATAGGAAGGGTTTTCGCGCCATCCAATGTGAAACTCGGAATCGTAAAATGTCCAATCTCTTTTGCTGCCAACATAATACGCCATTCTGTGAGTCGGCTAACGGTGCCGTTCATGACAGAGGTGCTGTTATTGATATGCGGGTTTGAATAATTAAAATCTTTCGCGAGTGAGGTAAGATTCAGGGCACTGTTTCCGAGGCTTGCGTCAACAGCAATGGTCAATTGAAAAGGTTCGTCTATTTCTACCGTGTTTTTCGTTACGGTTGCCGTAGCGGTCACTGCGAAAGCAAAGCTTGGCATTAAAGCCATGAGAGCAAGGGTTCCTAAGAGCGCGTTTTTAGTGTGTTTTGCCAATTGCGCCAGTACAAATTTCAAATAAGTCATTGTGCCCCTACCATGCATTTTCAGTTTTTTTCGGTTTTTCTTTCTGTTGAGCTTGAAGGTACAACTGAGCTCTTATGAGATCTTTTGTATCGTCTTTTAGCTGTTCTAATTTTTTTAATGTGGGATGGCTTGCACTCAAGCCCTCTGTTCCACTTTCATCGCTTTTTCCTTCTTTAGCGGTATTTTGTTTTTCGTCTTTTGCGTCTGGATTGTCCTTGTCTTTTTTGGCATTTTGGGCGTCCATGTCTTTGGCTTCATCGGGTTGATCTTTTTTAGTTGAATCGTTTTCTGATGCTTTGGAGGCGTCTTTTTCTTTCTTATTGTCTTCTTTGTCCTTGTTGTCCTTGTTG
>CAMRDW010000097.1 GCA_947041315.1 uncultured Enterovibrio sp. | reverse complement strand
CGGGTGTGGGCTGAAAGCCTGCGATCTTAAGAGGTTAAGATTGCAATTCAGTTAAATGTAAGTATGGGAGTCCCATTGCCTTTTTAATCGGTAGAGTATGTGCCGAGTCTTGTGGCGCTCTCGTCATTATCGGCTCAACATGAATGATTCAGATCTGCACGGATCCTATTCTATATGACCAAGATAATGCCAATCATCATTGTCGCTTTTATCTGTAGGAAAATATGAATAGGTTTTATTGACTGGAACACGTTTTAATTCAAATAGTTCGGTTTGATGATTCTGGGGGTTTTCATGCACATAGATCTGGCCTTGTACCGCATCTGGATCATAGTATCGCCATTCACGGGGGGGTTGAAATGACCAACTAGGAGATGATCTCTGATCTGTTGGAAAAGCATCACTGTAATTGTCCATTAGCGTGAAGAGTTCAACATTATTATTGTGCGGATTAGCATACGAATACATATCACCTTTCACTCCCTCTTGACCTTCGCTGCGAGGGCCAAGAAAACGCCAGTTTTCATCAGATTCTGATTTTCCAGAAGGGGGATTTATGTATTGCAAATCCTTTGGACGGTATAGGTTTAGAGCGCCTGTTTCCTGATTTCTTGCGACATAAAAGCCGAACTCAGCGGCAAATCCTGCCTCTGTCATTTGGACCAAAGGCGCACTTGGAATACTCGCATAAAAGCCATTAAACAAATTGCTTGAATGAGCAGACTTACGGCTGCTCTTTTGCGGTATATAAATTTCCTCACTTGTTGAATAAGGCGTTGTATTAATGGTCGAGTTAAATACCACTGAATAGTCACAATGATTATTTAACATGACTTCTCCTGTGTTTATATAACTTATAGCTTCCGTACAAGATTGCGGATGTAGAGCATAAGGGTCGAGTTTTAGGCCATGACCGACTCCCTTCGAAACATCATTGTGATGCCATCTTGGCGACAACGTTGTACCTGTTAGACCTATACCGAGATAACGGCCTTCACCAAAAGTGCTCATGCCTTGAGTTTCCTCTGTGAGCGTTTGGCTATACGCTTTTCTTATTTTGTCCCAGATAATTCCGGTGTGAGAATAAGCGTTAGCATTAATATGTGTTGATAATCTGGGTATTACAAATCTATGCACATCATTTGAATATAAAGTAGGGCTACGAACATGCTGTTGAACGCCACGCGCATCCCTGTAATCGACAGTCGCATGAGCTGCAAAGGCACCTTGATTTCTTACTTCAAATACGATGACTTTCGGATCGCTCGATTTTGAAGTGTTTTCTTTTATTTCATTAAGCTTATTATTTTCGGGAATGAGGTAAGGAAGAATCTCCACATCCTCTGATACAGGAATATCGAGAAAGGGAGCCTCATTGACTTGCGCAAAAACGCCATGCGATAGGAAAGCCGATAAAATGAAAGAAATTGTTTTTTTTTGCATAAAGCACCATCTAATACGTGTTTTTTGAATCAAAAATGTTACATGAAAGCTGATGAATTGCAACTAGAATTAAATTTTAAGTATTTGAAATAAAAAGGAATTAATCTGGTCTACGGTTTTATGTATTCGTGCGATATATCAAATTAGAGTCGTTGTATTTTCAAAGTGAATAAAACATCCGAACACACATTCACGTTTACGTTCTCCTGTTATACCCAATGGAATGGAAGATGCGCGCCTGCGGCACGCACAGTGAAGCGCTTGAGCATAAATGGAGTCAATTATTGAGCTGAGCGAGTGTAGCCAACACCCACGCAGCTTTAATTACTTTGGGTATAGCGCCATTTTAATGTTTTTTGTTCGCTCTAAAAAAAGAAAAGAAAGCGTGGTTAATCGTTTTTTTCTTTGTTTAAATCAAATGTTGAGAAGGGGGGGAGTGTTTTCGAGGTTTAGCAGTTTTTCTTTGATTTCAACTCCATATCGGTAACCTACAAGCTGTCCATTTTTCCCAATCACACGATGGCAAGGTATAATTAATGGGATGGGATTGACATTGTTTGCCATCCCAACGGCCCGTGCTGCAAGTGGATTTCCTATTTGCTCCGCGATCTCTTTGTACGTTTTTGTTTCGCCATAAGGGATTTGACGGAGGGCATTCCAAACTTGTTTTTGAAATGGCGTGCCTTTTGGAGAGAGGGGAAGATCAAAGAGGGTTCGTTTTGCATCAAGATATTCTAAAACCTGTCTCTTATAGAGGGAAAGGCGTTCAGGCGAATGTGTCCATTCACGGCTGATTTCAAACGGGTGGTGAAGGCACAAAGCAAGATGTCTTAAACCTGAAGCATCTGCAAGTAAATGTATGCTCCCAAGAGGGGAGTCGAAATTGTCATAATACATAAGCGCGAATTTTCTGGAGGCCCATTGACATTCAATAATATAACTCCTTTCCCTTCTCTTTTCGCTGAAAATCTTATCATTCGAGGAATTGAACAGGGTGATCTTGACGTTGTGCTTCATTATTTTCAAAAAAATCGTGTTTATTTAACACCTTGGGAGCCGTTAAAGACAGAGAATTTTTTTTCTCGCGAAGGCTGGGAAAAGCGCTTGATCCCCTTGGTTGAACTCCAACGTCATGGATTGTCCTATTATTTTTTGATTTTTGAACAAGGCTCTGAGGAGGTTGTGGGTGTGATTTCTTATAACAACATTCTGCAATATCCTTTTCATTCGTCACAAGTGGGGTATTCTTTGGCACAAAACGCCCAAGGACGAGGGATCATGAGACGGGCTTTAAAAGAAACAAATGCCTGGATTTTTGAGCATTTAAAATTGCATCGGATCATGGCCTCCTACATGCCAAGAAATAAGCGCAGTGCGGCTGTTTTGAAAGCCGTTGGTTTTATAACGGAAGGAAAAGCGAAAGACTATTTGTTGATCAATGGGCGTTGGGAAGATCATATTTTGACTTCTTTAATCAATGACGTATGGTCTGATGAATGCGAGGTGTAATACCTATCCCATTATATATTTGACTCTTCTTGCTTGTTAAAATAACCGATATACCCGCAGCCTTTGAAACTGCGTGGGTGTTGGCTTTTCTCGCTTAAGATCAATCAGACAGTCGCTCTATGCTCAGGGACTTCACTTATTTGCCGCAAGCGTACATTTTCAAGTGTCTTGGGTATATAACATCGTTATGAATTTCTTAACGAAAATAAGATGTTATTGAAAATTCAGGCTGGCCTTCGTGGTTTTTCTGCGTCATTTCGGGTTCACGAGGTCATTGGATTGATATAAAAGGAGGCTCTGGCCTCCTTTTTCTTTTAAATCTTGATAAATAAAGGTTATTTTTAGATGCCGTTGAACATGTTTAATGGGTCTGCTTTTGTGAAAAAACCTTGGTTCTATTGGCGTTAAGTCACGGTGATAAGGCGCATGGTGTTGGTGCTTCCGATGGAGCCTGTGATGTCGCCTTGGGTAAATATAACCACGTCAGAAGGGAACAAATGTCCTTCTTCTTTTAAAAGATCAATGGCTTTTTGAGCGACTTCGGGACCTGCACCCGTATGACTTTTTAAATAGATGGGGGTCACTCCACGATACAAAGACATACGGCAAAGGGTGCCAATATGTTGTGAGAGTGCAAAGATGGGCTTGCCTGAGCTGATCCTTGACATCATCAGGGCGGTTTTACCTGATTCAGTCAGTGAAATCATGGCTTTGATTTGAGGCATGTGGTTTGCAGCATACATGGTGGCCATTGCAACGGTTTCTTCGATTAAATTAAATTCTGATTTTAATCGGTGGTTTGAGACATTGATGGAGGGCATTTTTTCTGCTCCCAAACAAACCTCGGCCATGGCCTTCACGGTTTCAACAGGATATTGTCCGGCGGCGGTTTCTGCTGAGAGCATGACCGCATCGGTTCCATCTAATACCGCATTGGCAACATCCATGACTTCGGCGCGAGTGGGCATGGGGGAGGAGATCATGGACTCCATCATTTGTGTTGCCGTGATCACGCAGCGATTAAGGGCTCTGGCTCTTCGAATGAGTTTTTTTTGTACCCCAACAAGCTCAGGATCGCCAATTTCTACTCCTAAATCGCCTCGGGCCACCATGACGCCGTCAGAAGCTTGAATGATGTCATCGATGTTTTCATCCGTTGCGACGGTTTCGGCGCGTTCGACTTTTGCAATAAGCCGGGTTTTTAAACCCGCTTCAAGGGCCAGAGTGCGAGCAAGGCGCATGTCGTTGCCATTTCGTGGAAAAGAAATCGCAAGGTAGTCGACCTTGATTTGAGCGGCAATATGAATGTCGTGCTTGTCTTTTTCTGTGAGGGCAGGGGCTGAGAGGCCGCCTCCTTTTTTATTGATCCCTTTATTGTTTGAAAGGGGCCCACCGACGGTCACAATACAGTGAATGCATTCCCCTTCAATTTTGATGACTTTAAGTTGAACACGGCCGTCATCCAATAAAAGAAGGTCGTTTTTACTGAGATCTTGAGGTAAGGCTTTGTAATCCAGTCCGACCCGAGAGAAATCCCCTTTCCCTGGAGGAAGAAGGGCATCAAGAATAAAGGTGTCTTCTGTTTTCAGCGTTATTTTGTCATTAGCAAAGGTAGAAATACGGATTTTTGGACCTTGAAGATCGCCCAGTATGGCAATGTGAACCCCGAGTTTTTTAGAAATTGCTCGGACTTTTTTGGCTCTATCAATATGATCTTGCTCTGAGCCATGTGAAAAATTCATTCGCACGACATTGGCTCCTGCACGAATGATGTCTTCTAGTGTGTTCCCTTTGTCTGTCGCTGGGCCCAATGTTGTGACAATTTTTGTGCGTCGAAGAGGGGGGCGCATGGTGTCTCCTAAAATGATAAGCCTTGAGATGGAAAAGGAGCTTATTCGCCCTTATTTTTGAAGATACAGGAAGCTTGCTTGCATCTTTAAATCTTGGGCATCAATAAACGCGTTGCCTTTGAAGCTTTGTGGGTGTTGGATACGCTCGTTGCGCCCAATCACAGAGTTCATCTTTGCTCACGGGCTTCACTCGCTTGGTGTAGGTTAGTATCTTAAATTACTTTGGGTATAAACAGGGTTTTGGTGATTTAAAAAGGAGAAGCGTCATTGAGAAAACTCATCGTTGAAGCCTTCTTTGTTAAAGCGGGAGTCTTTGATGGCTTCTTTGACTTTTTTTAAATTTTCACGAAAAGCGGGACCGCGACGTAATGTGACACCGGTGACAAGGACATCAATGACGGTCATTTGAACAATACGGCTTGCCATTGGCATATAGATATCGGTGTCTTCTGGCACGTTCAAGCAAATGGAAAAAGAGCAGACTTTATCAAGGGGAGAGTCTTTTTCTGTGATCCCAATGACGGTTGCCCCGTTTTTTTTTGCAATGCTGGCCACATCAATCAAGGAAATCGTTCTGCCCGTGTGGGATATGATCACCACGACATCCCCTTTCGTGCAGTTAATGCAGCTCATCCGTTGCATTAATATGTCGTTGAAATAAACCGTGGGAATATTGAACCTGAAAAATTTATTGAGTGCGTCGTGTGCCACGGAAGCGGAGGCCCCGAGTCCAAAAAAGGAGATTCTTTTCGCTTGGCTCAGTAAGTCTACGGCGCGGTTGATGTGATCGGTATCGATGTTTTTTTTGACGTCATTCAAGCACGCCATTGCGGTTTCAAAGATTTTTGAGGTGTAAGATGCGGCGGTGTCATCTTCTTCAACATTGCGATTTACATAGGGCGTTCCGGTGGCAATGCTTTGGGCGAGATGCAATTTAAAGTCAGGAAACCCTTTGGTTTCTAAGCGACGACAAAAACGATTGACCGTGGGCTCGCTGACGTTTGAAATTTTGGCTAAGGTGGCAATGCTTGAATGGATCGTGGTCTCAGGGGAGGCCATAATGATGTCTGCCACTTTTCGTTCTGATTTACTTAACTGTTCGTAAAAAGCTTGAATTTTTTTGAGAGTGCCCATTCTAATACCGTTGAAAGTGATTGATTTTCTTTAGGTGTCTTTTTGTCATTTGATTGAAAGGATTTCCATGGCAGTAAAACGTGCCGTCATTGATAAAATAAGGGATCAAGATGTGATGGAAAAAAGGATTCATTCTAATCACGAAAAGAGAATAAAACAGACGCATCATTTACATTTTGATTTTTTTGTGTAAAAGCGTGACACTGAACGGTGGCTACATATGCGTGCAGCTGAGAATGATACCCTTTTATCGGATGGACGCCTAAATCTAATCAGGAGAAATGTGGAGCGGGAAGCTATTTTATTGGTTTTTAAGAAAAAAAAAGCCCGCATGAATGCGGGCAAAGAAATGATACAAGATGGAGTATGGAAAAACAGTGATGCTTATGTCCTTAGGGAGAAATGGGTGATTCAGAAGCAGGCGAATAAAATGCCCAACAAGATAGAATTTAAAACTTTCTCTTACTAATTACTTGATTAAGACTTCCCCCCTCGAATTAAGTTCAATTTATTTTTAAAGTAAAATGAATAAAGGCGTTTTTTTATCCCTCAAGTAATTGAAAATGCGCCCCTGCGCCAAGTGAGTGAAGCCTCTGATCATCGATAGACTCTGTGATTGGGTTGAACGAGCGAAGCCAACACCCACGCACCTTCAAAGGCGATGGGTATATAAGCAGAACACCTTAGCTTGATAGCGCGTTAAAGCGAATGGGGAGGACGCAAGCATCGAATTTTAAACCCAAAAAAGACACTTTAAAAAAATTAGACTGGTTGCTCTCATACTTAAATGCGGGGCAAAGCACTGAGGAAAGAATGGATTATCTTTTTATAAGTGCATTCGTTGATTTTTTTGTTGGTTTTCTTGTAAAAAATAAAAGGACTTACCTTATGAAGCCTCAGCCTTCTTTAAAAAGACGTTATATCACCGAGCCTCTGTTTCGTTTTTTTAAAGAGGTTTTACCTCCACTTTCACAAACAGAAAAAGAAGCATTAGAGGCGGGAAGCACTTGGTGGGATGCGGAATTATTTTCAGGCACCCCTCATTGGCGCACCTTACTGGATTACCCAAAACCGCATTTGACCGATGAAGAACGCGCCTTCATCGACAACCAAGTAGAAACCTTGCTGTCCATGGTCAATGATTTTGAAATCGTACATGAAGCCAAAGATCTTCCTTTGGAGGTTTGGGCCTTTCTTAAAAAAGAAAGGTTTTTTTCTTTAATTATTCCAAAAGAATATGGGGGATTGTCTTTTTCGGCTTACGCCAATTCAAGCATTGTGGCACGCATTGCAACACGCAGTTTGACCTTGGCCGTGACGGTGATGGTGCCCAATTCCCTTGGTCCAGGGGAGCTTATCACCCAGTATGGGACCCAAGAACAAAAAGATTTTTGGCTTTCGCGTCTTGCTGATGGAAGAGAAATACCTTGCTTTGCATTGACGGAGCCTGGCGCGGGTTCGGATGCCAGCGCCATCACTGATAAAGGGATTGTATGTCGTGGTCTTCATGATGGAAAAGAGGTCTTGGGGATCCGTTTGAGTTGGAACAAACGCTATATCACTTTGGCGCCCGTTGCGACCGTACTTGGTCTTGCATTCAAGTTGTATGATCCTGACGGTCTTCTAAAGGGCGAAGAGGCACGGGGGATCACCTGTGCTTTGATCCCGACAGAGTGTGAGGGTGTTGAAATTGGAAGACGGCATTTTCCACTCGCTCTGTCTTTTATGAATGGGCCTACCCGTGGAAAGGATATTTTTATTCCAATGGATTGGGTGATTGGTGGGGAAGCATACATAGGAAAAGGCTGGTGTATGTTGGTGGAATGCCTGTCTGCGGGGCGAGGGATTTCACTTCCCGCATTGGGTACGGCTTTGGGGCACCTTTGTGCCCACACCACTGGGGCGTATTCCTATGTGAGAAAACAGTTTGGGATGCCCATTGGAAAATTTGAAGGCGTGGCACAGGCATTAGGGCGCATTGGAGGTTACACCTACATGTTAGAGGCGGCACGGGGTTTAACCACCACGGCTTTAGACATGAAAGAACAGCCCGGTGTCGTGACCGCTATCGCAAAGTACCATATGACAGAGCTGGCACGTAAAGTTCTCAATGATGCAATGGATATTCATGCAGGACGGGCCATTCAATTAGGGCCACTCAATTATTTAGGAAACGCGTATTTCGGTGTGCCGGTTTCGATTACCGTCGAAGGGGCCAACATTTTAACGCGTAATTTAATTATCTTTGGACAAGGGGCTTTGCGTTGTCATCCTTATATTTTAAAAGAAATGCAAGCCGTAATGGAAAAAGACGAACTCAAAGCAAAAGACGCCTTTGAACCCTTATTGATGAAACACCTTTTTTATTCAATAAAAAACGTTCTGTTTTCATTTGTTAATGCTTTAACACGTTCTCGTTTTAATCGTGCCCCTGTTTCGGATGAAACCGCACAGTATTATCGTTTTCTTTCTCGAATGAGCCGTGCTTTGTCTGTGAGTGCGGATGTTTCCATGCTCATGTTGGGCGGGGATCTTAAACGCCGAGAAATGCTCTCAGCACGTCTTGGGGATATTTTGAGTCATTTGTATTTGGCTTCTGCTGTTTTGAAACGGTATGAGGATGACGAGCGCCAAGAAACGGATTTACCCTTTGTGCATTATTCGTTGCAGTATTGCTTGAATCAATGCGCTTTGGCCTTTGATGGGGTGTTCGATAATTTTCCAAAAAGCAGGGTGGGAGGGGGGTTACGTGCCGTTTTATTTCCCCTTGGCATGCACTTTAAGCCGCCCTCTGATGCTTTGGCAATTGAGATTGCCAATCTTTTGATGATCCCGGGTGCGGCGCGTCAGAGACTGACTTCTCTTTGTTATGTAGGGGAAGAGGGGGGCGATCCTGTGGCAATTGTCGATCGCGCTTTTTATGCTGTGCATGCGGTACGTCCTTTAGAGGCAAAAATAAATTGTGCGATGAAACAAGGATTTATTTCTACAAAAGATCCTTTGTCTGTGCGGTTAGCGTCGGCTCTTGCGCAAAATATTCTGACTCAAAAAGAGCTTGAACAAATCAAAGAGGCCGACCTTCTTCGAGAAAAGGCCATTCAGGTCGATGATTTTGATGCATCTTGGTTTCGAGTGAAAAAAAGCATTAAAAAAGTAAAAAATGGGGGCCGTAAATCATAATATCTCCCTGGCTTTTGAACGCGCCTGGGTGTTTGCTTAGGCTCGTTTTGGCTCTTCACTCCGTGCATCTATGCTCAAGGGCTTCACCGCGCAAGGGGTTCACTCGCTTGGCGCCGAGATGCCAGTTTAAGTCTCTTGGGCATAGAGCGATATTTATATGTGATTTGGCTATAATCTCACGCTAAAAGCACTCGCTCGAAAAAAGGATGAAAAAAGACGGAAATAGGGAACAATAATCCTTTTTCCGTCTTTTTTATGTCTTTGTATCTTCTTCTATGTCAAGAAAATAACCTTTTCAATACATATTGTATGAATGCTGGGTTTTTATACAAATGCAGAGATTTTCATGCATTTTCATGATTTTAAAGATTTTGTTTTCTATCTGAAGGTGTAATTTCATTTCGATTCTGTTATAAAACGCTCAGTAAATTTGAATTTTATATACAAAAAATAACGTCTCTTGCAAGTTTATTTGCATTTTTAATGTTAAGTGGACGGTGTTCTGATTGAATAGAATTAACATTTAATCGATTAATTTTATTCAATCAGAAGGATCCTTGGGTTGAAATAGCGTTTTTGATAAAAAAGCAGTGCGAAAGAATGATGAAATATTTATTCTATTGCCAATTTAATAGGAAGCTTAAATATGATCATCAAACCCAAAATTCGTGGATTCATTTGTACAACGAGTCACCCTCAAGGTTGTGAGGCGAACGTAAGAGAGCAAATTGCTTATACAAAAGCGCAGGGTTTAATCGCAAATTCCCCGAAACGCGTCTTGGTTATTGGGGCCTCAACAGGTTATGGATTGTCATCTCGTATTGTTGCAGCGTTTGGTGGCGGTGCTGCAACATTAGGGGTCTTTCTGGAAAAAGAAGGAACGAATACAAAAACAAGCTCTGCAGGCTGGTATAATTCTGCTGCATTTGATAAATGCGCAAAAGAAGAAGGTTTATATTCTAAAAGCTTAAATGCAGATGCTTTTTCTGATGAAGCCAAAGAAAGAATCATTGCTCTGATAAAAGAAGATTTAGGGCAAATTGATATGCTGGTGTATTCGCTGGCTTCTCCTGTTCGAAAATTACCAGAAACCGGGGAATTGGTGCGTTCTTATTTAAAACCGATTGGTGAGAGCTATGTCAGTGCTTCCGTTGATACAAATAAGGACGAAGTCTGTACTGTGACCGTGCCTGCGGCGAATGAACAAGAAATCAACGACACGGTTACCGTGATGGGGGGAGAAGATTGGGAGCGCTGGGTTCAACGTTTGTCTGATGCGGGCGTCTTGGCTGAAGGTTGTAAAACGGTGGCGTACAGTTACATCGGCACAGAGTTAACCAGTCCCATTTATTGGGACGGTACTTTAGGGCGTGCAAAAATGGATTTAGACCGTGCGGCCACGGCGCTCAATGGACGCTTAGAAAAATGGAACGGCACTGCCAATGTAGCGGTTCTTAAAAGCGTCGTGACGCAAGCGTCTTCGGCTATCCCCGTCATGGCTTTGTACATTGCCATGGTCTATAAAAAAATGCGTGAACAGGGCTTACATGAAGGCTGTATTGAACAAATTTATCGTATGTTCACTCAAGCTTTGTATCCTGTGAGCGGTGTGGCATCAAAACGCGATGATGAAAATCGTTTACGTTTAGATGACTGGGAATTACGAGAAGATATTCAAGCGCATTGTCGCGCTTTATGGCCTCAAATCACCACGGATAATTTAAAAGAATTAACCGATTATAATGAATACAAATCGGAATTTTTAAAACTTTTTGGTTTTGGTATTGAAAGCATTGATTATGAAGCAGAGGTGGTTCCTTTGGTTCAATTTGATGTGCAAACCTTGTAAATTAAACCGATTTTTGAACAAAAAAACCAGCGCAGACGCGCTGGTTTTTTTTCTTAAAATAAGGATCATTTTCACCTTTATTAAAGAGAAACCAGGAGAAAACACTCCTTTTGTATAAAAAAAAAGCAAACAGACCAAAAAGTTAAATTAAAACGTGACAGTCATTTATTCTGATGTAGAATGGCCGCATATCAAAGAGGTTAACACTTTTTGGATATGTCTGGCGCGTTGGCAGAGTGGCTATGCAGCGGATTGCAAATCCGTGAACCTCGGTTCGACTCCGGGACGCGCCTCCATATTTTTGAGGCATTATGCGACACTAGCTCAGTTGGTAGAGCGCAACCTTGCCAAGGTTGAGGTCACGAGTTCGAGCCTCGTGTGTCGCTCCAAATTTTTGATGTTGGTTTTCCAGCATGTAAAGGAACAGTGTGCCCTGGTGGTGAAATTGGTAGACACAAGGGATTTAAAATCCCTCGGCTTTCGAGCTGTGCCGGTTCAAGTCCGGCCCGGGGCACCATTAAAAATGCAGTTTTAGAAACAAAAAACCCGCTTATTTTATGCGGGTTTTTTTGTTTAAGAGATTTTTCATTTACCTCAGAATCATCAAGATTAGGGATCTATGCCCGTCGCCTTTGAAGCTGCGTGGCTGTTGGATACACGCATCATCCCCTTTTGGTGCATATTCTTTATGCGTTTATACCTTTCCTCTTTGACGCTGCCAGCCTATCCCCAAGACACTTGAAGATACCTGCCTGCGAAACATGGGTGAAGCCTCAGAGCATAGATTGACGCCCAATAGAGAGGCGCAAACACCGACGCCGTTTCAAAGGCGAGGGGGATATAGGTCACTTCAACTGTATTCGGTGTAATAAACGTTATTTTTATTTGAATGAATAATACCCATCCATTAAGCATTTGATCATTCTTGCTTGTTAAAATCATCGATAACATCGATATAAACTTCTCAATTAGAATCATTCATTATCGACAATTGACGCTTATGTTCTTCGTGATTTTTCCGGCGCAATGTCTGACTAACGACGTAATGGAATTGCTATAACGAGATAAAAAAGTAATTCATTTTTATACGCCTCGTCTTTGAAACTGCGCGGGTATTGGCCAGGCTCGCTCAGGCCAATCACAGAGTAGATCTATGCTCAGGGCCTTCGCCCGTTTGCCGCAGGCGCGCATCTTCAAGTGTCTTGGGTATATAATGAATCTATTTTTGGGCAGGGAATAAATGATGTGCTAATAAATATAGGCATCCTGGCTGGGAGAATATTTTTTGTTATCCATTGCTAGGTCATTAAAAAGTTGAAACAAAAATAAGTTTATTTTAATATTGATTATTATTTATTTTGGAGTGAAATAATTTTTATTTCATAGACAGAGGATTGTTCAGTGTGGCTCTTGTTTTTAAAATCAGAGCTTAAAAATTTAATTTCTTGAGAGTTAACGGGTTTTTTCGTGTTTCCCGAAACTCGGCTTAATATCGCCTTGTTGCCAATGATTGGATGATACAATACATCCCGATTCCAGTCCTTTTTTAAATTGCGTGAATATTAAGGGGCTCCTTTCCCTTGTCTCTAATAAAAAAACCAAAAAGTGCATCTTATTTTAAAACATAAAAATATATTATCTATTTAAAATAAAAATTTTAATTATCATTTTTTTAAAATAGATCTAACAAAGCATGAACAATGCACGCCTCATTTTTAAAGAAAGACCTTTTCATTTTTGTAAATTATTTTTGTTTTAGGAAAGATAAATAAGCAGTTATACCCAAGACACTTGAAGTTGCCTGTAGGCAGAAAGTGAGTGAAGCCCCTGAGCATCACTGCATTCTGTGATTGGGCAGACCGATTGGCGTCAACACCCAAGACGCTTTAAAGGCGACGGGTATCACTGTGTATTTTTATTTTATTAAAGGAGTCATTATGGCAATAAGTAATACGGGAGCGATGAGAAAAGCGTTGGCTTCTCCTGCGGTACAGGGGGCTGTAAAGCAGAAAGTAGGGAAAGGCAGTCTGCCTTCGACCTTGCGCCCAGTTGGTGTGAAAAATGTTTCAGATCGCCCCTCACCCCTTGAAAACAAAAAGTTTTTGATACCGAGAGCGTCGGTTCATTGGCCGAAACCAAAATGGGCTAGTGAATATACATCAGCCTCTTGCGTTGGGCCAAGACCCACGGCCCCTTTTGTCGTACCAAAAGCAACGTGCTTTGATCCCAGATCAGATGATTTAGGCAGGGCGCCTGATGTAAATCCTCCTTCAGTAAGAAGGGCCTCAGATCTCAAAGGACGTTCTGAGCCCCATTTAAAAGGGCCGCATACAACGCGATTCTCTAATCGTACATGGCCAGGCGCGCAGCCTTCTTCTGCTCCGATGGTTTTATGTC
>CAMRDW010000096.1 GCA_947041315.1 uncultured Enterovibrio sp. | reverse complement strand
ATTCTCTCCCATAAAAAAACGAACTCTACTCTCCCGCTAAAGATTGTGGAGTCCGAAATGAAGATCTCGCTATTTTCAAAGAAGGAATTAAGGGCAATGCACATTAAAATATCATGGGTGTCCAGCAATGGGTTTTCCAGCAATTGGTTCCCGCAATTCGAGCTATCCCCCCCCTAAAAACATCGCCTTAAATTTAAAAAACCTCGGTCTCCGTTTTGTTCAAACATTAAAAGGGAGCCGGGATCTTCTGATCTGTGCTCTGCAGTAAAAACGGCCAATAAAGCAAGGGCGGCGCCGGCGCCCATTGTGCCCCAGAGTTCATTGATTAAAAAAGGTTCTTGTGGATTGGTGAAAAGTTCGCCTTTTGCGCCTAGGGCGAAGCCATAGTCTTCGGAGTCTTGCCTTGAAGAGGTCATGTTGGAATAAACGGAACCAAAAAAAGGCACTGATTTTGAAGCTTTTCGAACCAATCTCATCATGGCGCGCCTGTCTTTCGAATCCTTTTCAATGTCAAAATATTCTAATTTCGCAAGCGGCTTTAGTTTTAAAACATCGACCCTGTTTTTCTTTACAAAAATAACGCCTGCGCCCCCTTCGCTGGGGATGATCCCCCAAGGATTATTCCCGCTAAAGAGGGTGGCGTCAGAAATATAGGTCTCGCTATTTTCAAACAAGGAATCGACGGCAATGCACATTAAAATATCGTGGGTGTCCAGTAATTGGAGGGCTTCGAAAACAAAGCGCGCGCCGCCTTCATGGGTTATTTTTATGTCACCGAGTCCTGTCAATAAGGGGTTATTTTCGAGGCTTTTTTTTATCCTTCGGGCATCGAATGCATCGGGCACGCTCAAAAATAAAGGAAGGGGTTTTAAAGCTGAAATTAAAGGGGATAATAAAGCGAGCCCAAGGGTTGTGATCATTTCGATGTGTCTTTCAAGGGCGCTCCCTTCTTTTAAAAAATCTATTTTTGCTGCAGTATAACCTTGAAGAGGATCATCACTTTTAAGCTTATCAAAGCGCCCTAAATCTGCTTTTGCAACGCAAAGAGAAATATCAAGATTCATTCCGCTCGGTGTGATGGCTTCAGCGCTGAGAATAAAGCGTCCAAATGTCGCGTTCATTTTTGCCCTTTAAAGAAGAGAAATAGTCGATTTTATCAAGCGATGTTCTTGGCCTTGGCAAGGAAAAGAGACGCCGTAGCTTATTGAAAGAAATTCAGTGTCGGCGTCTAAATAAAGGGTATAAATATTCATAGGCGCCTGATAAAAAACCTCTCCAACTTGTATTTGAGCTCGGTAAGCGTCTTTTGGTACTTTAAATAAAAATGCCTCATCATGACTCAAACCGCTCACCATGATCTGTTCATTCCCACATAAATACCCTTTGCATTGTTGATCTTCTGGCGCGCTTTGAAAAAAATCACGCTTAAAATCGACAGGCAATAAGGGCTTTCTTTCTAATTCCCATTCTTTATCAAAGGTGCCAGCCCACTTTACGCGGGATAAAAAAAACGGCGGAACAGCGCCGAAACCGGCCACTCGTACATTTTTACTGTTAGCGCTCCAGTCTTCTTTTGAATAAAAAACACAAGGTACAGCTTCGGTTAATAATTCAGCGTTTGTCTCAGCTACACCGCAACCAACACTGTTTTGCGCTCCACCCATCGCCCATGAATAATCAATCTCGGTTTCAATAAAGGCTTGAGGCTCAGAAGGGCTCAGGGTACCCGCGTATTCAATCCAGCGCCGAGGCCCACTAACGCGTATTGTTTTATCAATGTGCCCTTCAATCAGTAAGCGGCATTGGTGCTCTTTTGTCGGCTTTTTTGCATACGTTCTGGCTTTTCCATGCACGATCACATCGGTCTTGTTTTTGTGTATTTGAAATTCTTGATCTTGCTTAAGGGCTGAAAAACCTTCTTTGCCTGTGTATAACGGGCTGTCATAAATAGGGGGATTTTCTTGCTCTACCCAAGCTTTATTGATTCGTTTCCAAGCGCGCTTTGCAACCAAAACCCACACTTCATGCCCGTTCTCATCACGTTGAAAGCGACCTTGTATTTCTAAGCCGGGGTGCGCTTCAATCTCCCATAATTGCATTCGAATACCTTTTTTCAAAGCAATAAGAGGGCTCTTTTAATGTTTCCAATTTTTTAAAAACCGCCGCTTGTTGAACTGCAGGCATGAAAGGGTCCCAAAAAATAAAAACGCGCCCATACAGACACAATTGAACCCAAAGCCAATGCCTAAATTGCGCATCAATAAAGGGGTCTTCTAATGCTTTCAAGGTGGAGGCGTAACAGAGCGGCTCCCCTAAACGTAAAAAATCCCCCTGCACATGCCTGTCCTGTGCTATCCAATCATCCAAAGCCATAAGGGCTTGAGGCCATTCATAAAGAACACCGAGCTCTTGAAGGTGAGCTGGGCAATTTTTCCCATAAAGGATGTAAAGCGCTTGCAACCATGGAGCGCCCTCTTCTTCTTCGCATGTTTTCATGTGTTGAACGGCGCGCATCACCCAGCTCACCTTTCCACTCAAAGCGAGCTTTATCGGGGCATGTTTACAATGAGGATCAAAATCCGGCGGTTTTTTTCGCTCAAGAAGCATTGCAAAAAGAGAAAGATCCTTAGATATATTCAAAGAGTCTTCTTCTAAAAGCGCACGAAACCAAAAAGAACGCCCCTCTTGCCCTCTTTTTATGTCTAAAAGCAAACGTTCAAAAAGACATTCTTCATTGCATGCATTTTCATCTAGCCACACCTGCCCTTGCTCAACGTTGAACAAAGAAAGCACAGGAAAAACAATTCGGGCCTCGATTTTTTTCTCTTTAAACCAATGTGTCGCCAAAGCAATGCTGAGGGAATGACGCAACGTCATATAGTTAAAACTTTTGACCGCCCATTGGGGCAACCCCTCAATGCAGGACGCTAGAAAATAATCCATGTCTGGCATTTTTGAATGAAGCACGAGCATCTTCGCCATCTCTTCATCTGTGTTTTCAATTTGATCAAAAGCCAACAAAAAATGCACTGCGTTTTCAGAAAATTCAGGCTCCAGCATGAGCCACACAAAAACATCAAGATGGGTGTTTTTAATTTCGTAAACAAGTCCTTTAGAAAGCGTGAAAAAAGCGAGGTAAACCGCTTTGATTTTTTTCATTTGCTCTTCAATTAAACGAAGATAATCCTTGTTTTCAAAAGGGAATCCTTGGCGATAAAGATCTCGCCTTTGCCTTAAAATAAAAGAGAGCGTTTCAAGAGCGATACTTGATTTTTCTCTACAAAAACAAAGCCAATCAGGGTTTAAGGTACTTAATTGACGCAGCTCTTTGTCTAAATAAGCCCTTGCATTTTGAAGGTCAACGTCAAGAAAAGGCGGCTTTAATTGATTGACCGCGATTTTTGTCCCCACTGAAAAAACCTCCTCTTTTTCGTATTTTACAATTCCCTCTCAATTAATTGAAATGGTTCCACCCTGTATTTTGTGGGCCTTTTGAGCCTGTGAGGTCACGTATTTGGCTTCAGTGGTAATTCGATTATCTGTGCCACTGTAACGCGTTTTCGTTTCACCACTTTGCACAATCAGCTCTTTCGAGGCTTCAATAACGATCTTTTCTGCGCGCAAAATAAGAGACTCGTGAGAGCTTAAAAGAGAGAAAAAGATATCGGTGACAATGGGAAAACGAACATCCCCATTAATAAAATCAATTCGGCAACTTAAGCCTGTATTGATGGCCAGTTCAATTTCATTTTTTCTAAAAGCGCGCCCCAGTTTTGCTAATAAAGGCGCCTCAAAAGGATTACCTTCAAAATCGACTTTCACAGCGAAATGTTGATTTTCATCTTTTTTCAAACCCTCATCAAAAGAAAGGATCTGCCCAAAGCGTGCAAAAAAATAAGCCTCTTTCGAGCTTTGCATCCCGCCAAGCGCCACTTGATGTGATCTTGTTTTTTGCTTCATTGATTGATTGCCACTTTTCCTCCCTTGACGATCACTTTGTCTGTGCCTTCAAGAGTGATAGATGAACCCGATATTTTGATGCTGCCATCACTTTTCATGACAAGTGACGCGCTCCCCGTTTTTAACACAATGGTTTCAGCACTGATAATTTCAGTTGCCGCATCCGACTTAATAGAGACATTGCCTTTCACGCTAACGCTCAAAGCCCCACCCACCGTTTGATTGTCATCCCGTGAGATGTCACTTAAGCGAGCGCCCCCTACGGTCAAGGTTGCATTTTCACCAATATCTAAACGATCATTTTTTCCAATAATACGGCTTCTATTGTCCCCCACGCTTAATTCTGCAGAGTGTTTGACACTTTTAGTTTCATTGGCGTTGTATTTGGTATTCACATCTTGCTCAACGGTTTGTGTCAATGTTTGCTTTATCTCGGTGGTTTTATCGCCAGAAACAGTTCTTGAATGATCCCCTTGGATTTCTTCTCTTTGGTGCCTTCCAACTTTTAAAAACTCATCTTGCCCAATGTTTCTAAAACGATCTTGGAGCACGTCTAACGTCATGTTTTTTTGAGCATGAAAATAGATTTCTTCTTTGTTCGCTTCGTCTTCAAAACTCAATTCGTTATAACCTGTCCCTTTGTGCGTTTGGGTTCGAAGGGTCGTTCTTGTTTTATGTTCAGGCAATGGATACGGCGGCAAGTGCAATCCGTTATATACGCAACCTGTCACCAAAGGGCGATCGGGATCTCCATTAAGAAAGCTCACAATGACTTCATGCCCGATACGAGGAAGAAAGGTCGCGCCCCACATCGTACCTGCCATGCTTTGGCTGACTCGGATCCAGCAAGTTGATTTTTCATTCTTTTCACCGTAACGATCCCAGTGAAATTGCACTTTAATGCGTCCCAATTTATCGGTAAAAATTTCTTCATCTTTCGGCCCAACCACTACCGCGCTTTGAGGACCATCCACAATCGGTGGCGGCATTTTTGGCGCTTTAAAAACAACATTTCGAGCGATGCAGGTAAAATTGTTTTGGTAGGTTGTGGGTTGTTCTGGGCTCGCTTCCTCTTCATACACCTGAGGATCATGACCACGGTGATAGACAGAAAGAAGGGTGTATTCTTGGTTTATTTCTTTTCGAGGATGCTCTTTGATATGAAAGCTAAAACCCGTTGCCAAACGCATAACATCACTTGAGCCTGAAATCTGCTGACTTTCTACTCTGTGCCCAGCCATCCATTCAGGTGCGTGCTCTTTTCCTAAGTCAGTGTTGGTATAGCGTCCTGGGTAATCAAAAAGGGCAAGATCTGCGTATTTTCCCCCTCCGCAAAAGGTTTTTTGAGGAATATCAACCTGTTCATAATTGTAATCAGAATAAGTAAAACTCCCCGAGCGCACCCGGTTTATTTGAGATAGGTCAAAAATATGCTCCTGCTCTGCAACGCCTCCTCCAATTTCATGGTAGAGAAGATCTGCGTTATTTAACGGGGTGATTGCATCATTGCTGTCCACAATGACCATGGTGTGTGCACTTTTCGCATGCTCAAAGTAATACCACATCCCATTTTCAGCAAGCAAACGCTGAACAAAGTGAAAGTCGGTTTCACGGTATTGCAAAACATAATTTCGAAGTGGGTAACTTTTTAACAGAGAAAAACGGACATCACGAGCATTGGCGAGGGTAAGCACCTCAGAAAGAATATCAGGCACCGAGATCTCTTGAAAAATGCGACAATCTTGCCTTTGTGTTAAAAACCAAAGTTGAGGGACCAAAGAAACATGATAACGTGCAAATCGATGACCTTCACCAAGGTAATGCGCTTCATTCACCTCACCATGAAACACTTTTTCATTGCCGCTTTCTTGCCCAAATAAGGTTAAAACGCCCGGCTTTCGCATTAGAGCGTCAAGATCAATGGGCGTGTACGTGCTATCAGAAAGCTTCAAAAGCAAAAACAATTTTATATTAAAAGGACTCGACAGAGACTCTGTCACCTCGAAACGTTCGACCCGAAAGCAAATCCCCGCCACCTGAAAATCAAACTGTATCTTGTTCACTGCGCTTTACCTGATGCTGTTTTTATTTGGAATAAGCAAAGAAGTGGAGGAGGTTCAACCTTGCTCACTCCAAATAAACAAGCTTCGGAAGCTCTCACAAGTGACGCTACAGGCTTGTCGACTCCCTCCACCAAGCCCAATCACAGAATTCATCTATGCTCAGGCGCTTTTCGTTCTTTGCGCCTACATGAAACTTCAAATATCTTGGGCATATTCCCTTTAAACTCTCAGGGTAGACATTGCGCTTGTTCAAGCAAATCAAATCCTACTTCGATGCTCAAAAGTTTCAGTTTCTTGGTGCCGACATGCAACTCAACGTTTAGGTCTAAAAGGGAAGAATATCGGGTAAATTAAACAAATTTACACAGGAGGTTTACGCCAATCATCCGCACCCGAGGTACTGCAAATATCATGTTTAACTTCTATTGCTCGGTAACTAAACTGCAAAATTTCTTCAACAACACGCTCTTTTGTTGCTGTATCTTGGGCATGCAGCATACGAGTTCGCATATCAATCAGCAAAGCATCAATCAAATTAATGGTGTAATAATGCTCTACTTTGCCGTTTGTATTCGTCTGGTAAAAACGAACTTTACACGAAGTCAGTTTTTCTCCTGTCACCAATGCATTAAAAATCAAAGGAGAAGAACAGTCTTGTCTTTTCGTCACGATAAGGGGTTTGAATATTCGCCCCCCTGCAGGCTGACCATTTTGTGGATTACAAGGCACAGTTGCAATATGCTGAAACTCTTGCACTAAAAATTCATCTTTATGATCTTCCTGCCAAGTATTGCCAATGGATTTCAGTGTATTTGCATCTTTTGTTATATTTCCTTGTTTCTCCCCAATGATTGACATATAAGCTGGAGTTGGCATCTTTTCTTCCTTTTTTAATAGATGAGTCTCTTATACCCAAGGTATTTTAAGATCAGCAGACAAAACAAACCCTATTCATATCGATGAATATGTTATGAGGGAGAGCAAGTCTCGCGCAATATTACATAGCTTGAGTCTGTTTTTTTATAATTTAAAAATGTAAATTCCGTTAAAATATAATATGCATAAGTCTCTTAATGGATTTATAAAAATAATAGAAAAAGCAGTGCTTTTAATTTCTGCATATTTAAATGCTTTTTAGTCGTTCTGAGCAGATGTGTATTTTAATCCAAATATCTTCACAGAAAACTTACCTTCGATTAAAACGATCCAAGATTCATTTTGACTTTAAAATTAAAAATAGTTATTTAATCGAATTTCTTTATACCCAAAGTAATTGAAGATGCGCCCCTGCGGCAAGTGAGTGAACCCCCTCTCCTACACAGTTAATATTTCCAGGGTCTTGCCTCGATTTTTATTCATTCGGTTCGCGCCAGTCATCTCGCCCCGATTTACTGCAAATAATGTGATTCATTTCTATTGCACGGTAACTAAAGGACAAAATTTCTTCTGTATCGCGCTGTTTTTTTGATTCATCTTGGCAATGAGGCATGCGGGTTTCCATGTCAATCAACAATGCATCAGTCAAAGCGATGGTATAATAGTGCTCTTGCTTACCATCAGCATTCGTTCTGAAAAAATGAAGCTCACAACTCGGCAATTTTTCCCCTGTCACTAATGCATTCAAAAGTAAAGGAGAGGCACGGTCTTGTCTTTTTGTCACAACAAGCGGACCATGTACTCGCTGCCCTGAGGGCTGACCATTTTGTGGTTCAACAGGGACACTGACACTGTGATGGACCTCTTGTACTAAAAACTGATCTGAATGGTCTTTCTGAAAGGTATTACCGATAGAATCGGGTGTATTTGCTTTTTCCGTTATGTTTTCTTGGGTCTCTCCGATTACAAACATATAAGCTGGCGTTGGCATCTTTCTTTCCTTTTTTTAATATACCCGTCGTCTTTGAAGCTGCGTGGGTGTTGGCCACGTTCATTCAGTCCAATCACAGAGTGAATCTATGCTCAGGAGCTTGCTTGGCGCAGGCGCGCAACTTCAAGTGTCTTGGGTATAGGCATAATCATAAATTAATTAATCAATGATTCCGAGCCATAGCTTAACGGATTAATCTGAAGATTAAAAATAAATAAATTTTAAAATGTTTTTCATATTTACAGGCTATTTAGTCGTTCTGAATGTATATAGTTTTTAATCTTTAGCTTCTCACTAAAAAACGCCGTTAAATTAAAAGAATTCACCGTGTATTTTAACGGAATTTTTTTAAACTTTTTATCCCAGTATTAATTTATTATTAAAGGAAAATAATATTTAATAAATCCTATTCCCCTCGCCTTTAAAGTTTCGTGGCGGTTTGACGCTCCTTCAACCAATCACACAGTCCATCGATACTCAGGAGCTTCGCTCGCTTGCCGCCTACAAAGATCTTCAATTACTTTGGGTACAATCGATCTTTACCCGTCGCCTTTGAAACTGCGTGGGTCTTGGCGAGGCGCGTTTTTCATAAGCGCGCCTCGTCAATGATTTTGGATACAAGCATAAGGGCCTCTCCAAAACAAGCTGATCAGATTCACTAAAAGCACGCTCAAAATACAACCAAAGCCTGCCACTATGACCTTAGTGATGGTTAATCAAGTTAAAGCATTGAAATATTCTTTTATATTGTTATTTTTCCATTCCCTTTCTTAGAAACAATGTATTAACTGAAATGCCATATTATTTGAAAAGTATCGGAGTCTTAACCTTGACCCTTCTTTCTTTTTTTGTTCATGCAAAAGGAGAGCGATACGGCGGATCTTTAAGTATGAGAAATATGAACACCGATGTGCATGTTCAAGGGGAATCTAAAGCATCAAAAATGCCTCAATTTGGTCTTGTTCATACGCGACCAATAGACGAAAACAACAATCGTTGGCGTTGGTGGATAAGCGCCCATTATTTAGATGAACAGCTCACCTCTCCAAAAAGCTACATTTATCAGGAAAGTAAGGGATTAGAACTCAGGATAATGCCTCAATATGCCATTGCCTCCTGGGACGGCGTTACTCCCTTCATGGGTGCAGGGGTTTCACTTGCTTATCAACATTATTCTAATCGCTGGCAAGTCGATGAGCAGGGTTATAAATACGGTCATCAATTAGAAGATATTTCTCAATTAGACGCAGGGGTTCTTTTTAATTTCGGGACGGCGATAAAATTCGGTGAAAATCCAAATTCACACTTACAACTGATCCCCCAATTTTCCTCCATATTTCCAATGAATGGGGATTCCGTGGGGATTGAACTGTCCTTGTCGCTCTTGTTTTAAGGGCGATTTATGCAGACAACACAATTGATCTTCAAAATTACAAAATCTCCTGAAGGCGCCACAGGAAAAAAAGTGATTGAAATGCCCAAAAGCGGCGGCTCAATAGGACGAGATCCTTCATGCGCTGTAAATTTGCTGGATGGCGATCGCTTTATTTCAAAGTCTCATTGCCATATTTATCTCTACGGAGAAACCTATTACATCAGCGATGTCAGTCAAAATGGCACCTTTATTAACGGCATTCGCATTCACAAAAATCAACCTATTTCCATTCACGATGGCGATTTTATTGCGTTGGGTCGCTATGAAATACAGCTGCACATTGAACTCAATACCGAGGTTCAAAACATTGCCGCAGACATCGTGCCACAAAAAGAAACGACGGATCCCCTCTCCTACCTCAACGAGGTCATTTCTTCAAATGCCAGCGAAAGAGGAAATATTGATGAATTATTTATGGAAACCAGGGGCAAGGAAATAGATAAAAATGATCCTCTTGATTATCTAGGCTTTTCATTGACCGAAAAAGAAGAAGATCTCATTAATGACGATTCGTTAAAGAATGAAAAAAAAACCTACCAAGAGAATCTCCATTGCACCCGGCAAATCCAAGACGACAGTGAAAGCATTTTTTCACACTACCCTCCCCCCAAGCCTCTTTCAGAACATAGCCTCTCATCTTCCTTTTCTTTCGAAGAAGCAAACAGGTCTTTTGATCCCTCAGAGGTAATGCAAGAGCCTCAAGTTAGCCCTTCAGAAAATGCCGTGCACGACACAGAAAAAGACCTTTATTGGGAAGAGTTCAATAAACTGGGCCATATTTGGGGTCCTCATGCGTCCCCTCCTTTAGACAATGAAAATAATTCATCAACACATTCAAAGCGAAAGACATCCAAAAACCTTGGGATGGCTTTTTTTCAAGGATTAGGGATTTCAGAGCCTCATGATGCTTACATGACGACCGATTTTTTCAAAAATACAGGCGCAGCCCTTCGAATTTGCATTGAGAAATTACAAAGAGATCTTTTAGATATAGAGAAATTAAAAGCATCAGAAGAAAAAATAAAAAGCGAGAATATTCTTGAATTAATGCTCTCATTGAATGAAAGAAATTTACTTTCTCCCAATGAGCTTATAGAGCAAATATTAGATGAATTAGAAGAGCATAAAACCCACTCTCAGCAAGCCATAAAAGAAGCGATCTGTGCAGAGCTGAAGACCTTAGACCCACTCCTTTTTGCGAAACAATTTTCTTCCCAATCTCTTTTTCTCACGAAAAGAAAACTATGGCGTAAATATGTCGATTTTTTTAACTATAAAAGTGAAAAAATGAATGCTTTAAATGCAACATCCGCCAATAAAAAAATAATGATCCAATATTTAAAAAAACAGGAGTCCTAAAAATGAACCGTCTTTTATTGTTACTTTCTGTTTTTCTCCTTTCTGGCTGCTCTGTTTGGGAGCAATTTAAAACATCGTCAGGGATCATTCCTCAAACCTCTTCGATTGAACTTGTTCTTGAAGCCTCTGAAATATTAAATCTTCGCCTTGGAGGGCAATCCTCTCCGGTTTTATTTCGTATTCATGAGCTGACCTCGCCTGTTCTTTTTCGAAGCCTTGATTTCTTTGCATTATTTGAAAATGACAAAGTCGCCTTAGGGGATGAATACCTTTTGCGCTACGAATTTCAAATCATGCCAGGAGAAACGCTTCATAAAATAATTACATTAGATCCATCCACACGGGCTGTTGGATATTCTGTTGCCTTTCGAGACATCAATGGCTCATCATGGCGAAAAATCGTTCTTGTTGATGAAAAAACAGAATATTTCCAACACATTACGCTTGAAGGAAATGAAATGATCTCCGATACAAGCCGTGGTATCGAACAAGTCTATTTTTAAAAAGGAGTCATTATGTCCTTGTATAATCGCGTTGTGTGGCAAGACGGAATGTTCATGAAACAGCAGCACTTTCAGCAACTTGAACGAGCTCAAGATAAGTTTACTTCCATGTTAATTGCCTATAGTTCTCCTCTTTATTGGGGAATAACACAAATTGAAACCAACACAGAACTCCTTTCATTTGGGAAAATAGGCCTAACAAAAGCAGAAGGCATACTTGAAGACAGAACCCCCTTTCAACTCCCTCTGCAGGCCAATTTACCTGAAATAAAAACCGTGGACCCTTCACTGATTGGAAAGTGCGTTTATCTTTGTTGCCCTTTGCCTTCGGTACGCTCTGAATTATTCGGTGGGCCTAAAACAGCAAGCAGATACAGTATTCATCAACAAGAAGCGGTGGATGCCTGTTACGAAAGTCAGGACATCACAAGCATTGAAGTGGGTAAACTTAATTTTAAATTAATGTATGATCACGAAGATAAAAGTGCGTACACAGCCATTCCAATCTTGAAAATATTGGACGTTAAAGCGGACGGCGCGGTGGTATTAGACGAAGGCTTTATCCCAACCTGTATTGATATACATGCTTCATCCGTTTTATCTAAATATGTAAATGAATTTGCTTCTATGTTACGCCATCGTGCTGAGTCCATCGTTGAAAGAATAGGGGTCGTCAGCCAACAAGGCGTGTCATCTGTTGCTGATTTTATGCTTCTTCAAACCCTCAACAGATACGAACCTTTGTTTTGGCATTTTGCTTCAACAGGCGGAATTCATCCTGAAACCCTCTATAGCACCCTTCTTCAAGTCGAAGGCGAGCTGGCTACAATTTGCTCAAAAATGCGAAGACCGCAAACTTACATTCCATACAATCATACCCAGATCACCTATTGCATTACACATTTAATGGAAAAGGCCAAACAATATTTAAGTGTGATGTCAGAGCAAAGAGCCCTCCCATTGTTCCTCAAAGAACAACAACACGGCATTCGAACTGCCGCAATACCCGATGTCAGCTTATTGACAACATCAAGTTTTATTCTTGCCGTCAAAGCAGACGTCCCGCTGGATGTTCTTCATACGCAATTTGTCACTCAAACAAAAATTGGATCCACTGAGAATATTCTCCAATTAATTCACTTTCAATTGCCCGGAATTGCAATTAAAGCCATCCCAGTCCTACCCAGATCGATGCCCTTTCATGCCGATCACACCTATTTTGAATTAGACAAAACAGATGAACAATGGGCAGGCTTAAAGCAATCTTTAGGCATTGCTCTTCACGTCTCAGGGCACTTTCCCAATCTTTCACTTCAGCTTTGGGCGGTGAAAATATGAGCTATCAAGACAATGATCCAACCATTACTCTTTTTCAGTCAGAGCCTGGAAAACCAATGGAGGTCATGCCCTCACCCGATATTTCACGAAACATTGCAATGCGAGGGCTCACTCTAACCTCGATGGGGATCAATCCTCTTGTGGATCCATTCTCTTGGTTAATTGCCTGCTTATCTTGTTTGCCCTGCGTTCAAGAGCTTGATGATCCCCTTGCATTTAGAGATCAAGTTGCAAGAGAAATTCGAAAAGGAGAAAGAAAACTCAATGAAATGGAGGTAGATAAAGCCACAATACTGGTGGTGCGTTATTGCTTGTGCTCCGCCCTGGATGAAATGGTTTTATCTCAAAAATGGGGAGCTAACAGCAATTGGAGCCAACATACTCTTTTAACAGAGTTTCATAATGAAACGGCAGGAGGAGATAAGTTTTTTATTATTTTAGAAAGACTAAAATCTGATCCATTAAAATATCAAAACCTGATTGAATTTCTCTACCTTCTTCTTCAGATGGGATTTAAAGGAAAATTCGGACGCGATCGTCAAGGAGGCCAAAACGAATTAACTGAAATTGGCCACGATATATATCGCCTCATCCGAGATGCGCGTCTTTCAAAACAAGAAAAACGTACCTTGGTAAATTTACAAACAAAGTACATCAAAAAACCACTCAAAAAAGTGATCTCCCCAAAATTGACCCTCTTCATTACCTTCATTTCACTTGCAACAATGTATTTCAGTGCGCGCTTTATTATTGAAAGTCACTATCAACACCTTCTGAGTCTTTATCCATAAATAACAGACTTCTGTATTTTTGTTCTGCTTTGAGATGCTCCCATCAAGAGGGGCAATAAAGTTTTGGTAATGACGCATACAAGTAATTTTCATTTTTTATATGGCATATACCTTTCG
>CAMRDW010000095.1 GCA_947041315.1 uncultured Enterovibrio sp. | reverse complement strand
TTCAAAGGCGAGGGGTATATAAGCCCAATCTCATGCTGGACGCAGAGATTGGGAAGAGGCTGAAAAAACGATGTTATCGTTTTATTAGATGTATTTTCGGTTTATTTTTTGTTATAGGCTTCATTGTGTACTGCGGCAATAGAGCGACCTGAAGGGTCCGCTGCGTTTTTAAAGCTTTCATCCCATTCGATGGCCTTGGCGCTAGAGCAAGCAATAGAAGGACCTCCGGCAACACATTCTACCGCGGAAGGCAAAGGAAATAATTCTTCAAAAATCTCCCTGTACACATACCCTTCTTTGGTTGATGGAGTGTTGTATGGAAAACGATATTGCGCTGTTTCCATTTGTTTGTCGGTGATCTTGGCTTCTGCTACTTCTTTTAATGTGTCAATCCAACCGTAGCCTACACCATCTGAAAATTGTTCTTTTTGACGCCAAGCGATGGCATTGGGAAGAATATCTTCAAAGCACTCTCTTAAAATGTGTTTTTCAATTTTTCCGTTTCCACACATTTTGTCTTTTGGATTTAAACGCATTGCGACATCAATGAACTCTTTATCAAGGAAAGGCACGCGGCCTTCCACACCCCAAGCGGCCAAGGATTTATTGGCGCGAGCGCAATCAAAGAGATTCAAAGCCAAAAGTTTTCTGACGGTTTCTTCATGAAATTCTTTTGCATTTGGGGCTTTGTGGAAATAAAGATACCCGCCAAAAATTTCGTCAGCGCCTTCACCCGAAAGCACCATTTTAATGCCCATGGCTTTTATTTTACGTCCTAAAAGATACATGGGGGTAGAGGCTCTGATGGTGGTGACATCGTAGGTTTCAATGTGGTAAATCACATCCCGAATCGCATCGAGCCCTTCTTGGAGGGTATAAATCACTTCGTGGTGAATGGTGCCAATTTTTTCAGCGACTTCACGCGCGGCTTTAAGATCGGGTGCGCCCTCTAAACCGATGGCAAAGGAATGCAGCTGTGGCCACCAGGCGTTTGTGGTTTCGTTATCTTCAATGCGTTTTGAGGCAAATTTCTTTGCGATAGCGGAGGTGATGGAAGAATCCAGTCCGCCAGACAACAAGACGCCGTAAGGAACATCGGTCATCAGTTGGCGTTTTACGGCCGCTTCCAGTGCTTGGGTTAGTTCTGCTTTGTTGCTTGTGTTGTTTTCAACCGCGCTGTACGTATTCCAATCGCGCAAGTAATAGCGTTTTGGCTCGCTGTCTTGGCTTGTGTAATAGGATCCTGGAGGAAACTCACTGATGGACTTACAAACACTGACAAGGGCTTTCATTTCTGATGCCACGAAATAGTTACCGTGTTCATCAACCCCTTGATAAAGAGGAATGATCCCAATGTGATCCCGTCCAACGATGTAGGTGTTTTTTTCTTCATCATACAAAATAAAGGCAAAAATCCCATTGAGTTCTTCTAAAAAATCTTCTCCCATTTCTTGGTATAAAGCCAAGATCACTTCGCAATCAGAGTCCGTTTGAAAGTCGTATTTGTCCTTATAACGCGCTCTAATTTCTTTGTGATTATAAATTTCGCCGTTGACAGCAAGGATACGTTTTTTGTCTGCGCTGTAAATGGGTTGCGCGCCGCTATTAACCCCGACAATGGCGAGACGCTCATGGGCTAAAATAGCGTGTTTAGAGGCATAAATGCCGGACCAATCAGGTCCACGGTGGCGCATTATTTTTGACATTTCTAATGCGATTTTTCTCAGTGCGTTTGGATCTGATTTAATCTCGAGTACGCCAAAAACAGAACACATAAATCCCTCTTTATTTTACCTTGCAAGTGTCACGAGTACCGTGATCGTCTTTATTCCCCTGGGGGTTGAAGAGAAAGAATGGATTTCATTTACAGTGTTTTATTCTAAGAAATGAAACATTGTAAATTAATTGAACTTTTATCTTCAAAGATTTGGGGAGCATGAGAGTTCAATTTGCCTGTTTGTATAAAAAAAGCAATATAAAAAAAATCTAAAAATAATAAATGTGACCTTGTAGTAAATGAAATTCAGAAAATGCCATTTTAAATGAATTATTTATAATTTAGTTTCAAAATAAAGACGATTTTTCATTATACCCAAGAGACTTGAAGATGCGTGTCGGCGGCAAACGAGTGAGGACTCTGAGCATGGATAGACGATGTGATTGGTCTGCACGAAAGCAGCTAACACCCACGCAGCGTCAAAAGCGACGGCGATAAAAGAGCAAAGACGCGCTGCATGTACAATACATACGCCTTTTTAAAGAGGGGGGGAGTATGGGGTGGGCTTGATGCTCAACCCCATGATCTTTTGTGTTTTAGGTGAGGGCTTGCAAGGTTATAAAAACTGTTCTTTTACATGGCGAGCAAAGCCGGAGCCTGCTTCAAGGTAAATGTTATAAGCTGCATCGACCCCAAGAGCACGAAGTTCTTCTATTTCATCTGGATATCGAGCAATAACCGCTATTTTTCCTGTGTAGCCCATGTTTCTAATGTGTTCGATGGCGGAGTTGTTTGCATGGCTATTTGGCATGGAAAGCAAAATGATTCTTATCTTTTCTAATGTCTTAATGCGGGGCCAGAAATCAGGATCTGTTCCATCCGCATGAAGGACATTGCGTCCTTGCTCATGATGGCCTTGTACTGTGTCTTCACGGGTTTCAATAGAGATGATCTTTTGTGGAAAATCCGGTTGCAATTCATTATAAGCACCACAACCAATGCGTCCCATGCCGAGGATCAAGATCTCGGCCTCTCCAAAGTCGATGCTTTCTTCTTTTGGCGTGAGTTCTTTCTTTTCACTTTCTTTTTCTGATTCGTTTTCTGTGGGTTTAATGAATCGGTTGTTAATGAATTGATAAAGAGGATGATTGATGGTGTTTAACGGCGCGGCGATGAGAAAAGAAAGCGAAACCGCAATCGCGATAGCCACGAGAATATTACCTGGCATCGCGCCCATTTGGTAAGCGACACCGCCCACAATCAAAGCGAATTCGCTGTAGTTAAAGAGGGTGGCGGAGGTGAAAAATGCAGTACGAGGTCGAAATTTAAAAGCCGAAAAGGTTAAAAAGTACAGAGCACCTTTAAGTGGAAGCAGCAGGATGAAAAATAAAGCGATGAGCAAGCCGTCCAGTGTGGGCTCTTCTGATAAACCGATGTTGATAAAAAAACAAACAAGAAAAAGTTCTTTTACATTAAACAAGGATTTAGCCATTTCGGACGCTTTGGGGTGCGTGGCCATTAACATCCCGACAATGAGTGCCCCTAAATCGGCTTTCATTCCGAGGCTTTCAAATAAGCCTGCCCCAATCACTAAGGCTAAAAAGATCCCATAAAGTAAAAGCACTTCGCCGTGCCCTGCTTGGTCAAGGAATCGAAACATAACAGGGCGCAGTAAGGGCAAAGCAAATAGAAGTAAGGCTTCGGGTCCGGGGACGTGTCCTGATGTGATAGTCAAAAAGGTCACAGCAAAGATATCTTGCATAATAAGGACCCCAATAGCGACATTCCCATATGTTGCGTTCATTTCTCCTTTTTCTTGCAGGACTTTGATGGCAAAAACGGTGCTAGAAAAAGAAAGCGCAAAGGCAATCAAGACAATATTGTTGAAGGTTAAGCTTGAAAATAAAGGCAAACCAAGGGCTTTAATCCCGGTTAAAGAAAGGGTGAAAAGAAGCGTGGTGAGCATACTGTAAAGAGAAGAGCCAAGCCAAATCTCTTTTTTAAAAAGAGAATTCACATCTAATTTAAGGCCAATGCTAAAGAGAAGTAAGGTGACACCTAAATCTGCGAAAGATTGGATCATGGGGGTTGAGCTGTACCCGAAACCATGAAGGGCAAATCCTGCACCAAGAAAACCAACTAAAGGCGGAAGCTGAAAGCGGAGCATAATCAAACCGCTAAAAAACGCGACGGCAAGGATCTCTAAATCCATAATGGTTTGCTTTCCTAGTTAATAAGCACTGGGAATAATTAATTCAAAAAGTATTCCTGCTGCAAATGATTGATATTCCATGATAAATAATAGAACAAACGCAATACCATTAACCAGCATTGCGTGTGACTTTTTAATCAACCCTGTGCAAAATAAAAGGCTGGCTTTAATCGTCGAGTAATATTTGCAGTAAAGTGCCGTTGAGCATGGCGCGCTTAACCAAAGCAAAAGCACCCAAGGTGGGCATTTTGGAGAGTGTTGATGAAACAATGGGAAGATCATGATGGAATGCACTGAGTGATTGATTTCTAATACAGTGTTGGATAGCTGGAAAAACGATCTCTTGCGCTTGTGTTATTTCACCAGAAATAATAATTTGTTGAGGATTAAATAAATTGATGGTTATCGCGAGGGCTTTTCCAAGATGGTGGCCGACGTTTAACAAAATTTGACGTGATATTTCATCTCCAGACAGCGCGGCTTTACAAATGTCAGGGAGCGTCAGGGCCTCTTTTTTGGTTTGGAGTTTGCTTTTGTGTCCCATGGCAAGAAGGCGGTGGGCATGCTCAAGGATCGCAGGATTTGAGGCGACCGTTTCAAGGCAACCAAAATTACCGCATTGGCATCTTTTGCCTAAGGGATCGATTTGAATATGGCCGATTTCCCCTGCGTTTCGGTTGTACCCAAGAAAGACATCTCCGTTGACAATAATACCCGCCCCCGTTCCATTATGTACGCTGACCAAAATAGAATCGGAATAGGCTTTGCTGATCCCAAAATAATGTTCAGCCAGAGCGTGGCTTCGACTGTCATTTCCAATAAAACATTGAACGTTAAATTCAAGGCGAATTAATTCACTCAAGGGAAGTTTATCGATGGGAACATGAGGCATGTAATCCACCATCCCCGTTTCTGCATTAATTAAACCCGGCAGAGAAATTGCCACAGCAATTAATTCATTGAGTTTTTTTTGTTGTTTAAAGAGAAATTGATGAAGATGCTCAACCAAGCCTTCGCTCAAGGTTTTTTGGTCGGGGTAATAGAAACTTTCTTCATGTTGTGAAATCAACTTACCAGAAAGATCGAATAAACCTATTTCGATTTTTTTGCGCCCCAGTCTGACGGCAAGAGAGTGAAAAGGGGCTGATTGGGTCGTTAATGAAATGGCTCGACGACCCCCGGTTGAGGCTTGTTGAGCCAGTTCTTTTATCAAGCCACGTTCCAGTAAATGGCGGGTGATCTTGGTGACACTGGCGGGGGCTAAACGGCTGATTTCAGCAATTTGAATCCGAGAAATAGGACCTTGTTGGTCAATTAATCGATAAACGGCAGCCCCGTTTAATTGTTTAACTAAATCTACATTTCCTATTTGTCCGCCAGTCATAAGTATCCTAGATTACGGAATGTTCGCCATTCACTGTGGTTTCTATCATATTGAAGTCACGATCAAATACGGCAAGATTTGCAATGTATCCTTTTTTTATTGCGCCAAGTTTGTGCGCGACACCGATGGCTCGGGCAGGATACAAGGTGGCCATACGGATGGCTTCATCTAAAGCAATGCCAACATGTTCAACGGTATTTTGAACCGCTTCTATCATGGTCAGCGCAGATCCCCCAAGGGTGCCAGATTCATCAATGCATTTTCCGTCACGATAATATACTTTTTTTCCAACAAAGATAAAGGAGTCCATTTGCGCTCCGGCAGGGGCTGTCGCGTCGGTGACTAAAACCAGTTTCTCCCCTTTTTGCTTATGAGCGATGCGGATATTGGCATAATCGACATGAAAACCATCGGCAATGACGCCAGCGTACACCTCGGGCGTGTCATAAATGGCGCCAACCATCCCAGGATCGCGTCCTGTAATGGAGGTCATCGCATTAAAGAGGTGTGTGCTAAAAGAAACCCCTGCTTTAAAACCGTCTCTTGCTTGGGCATAAGTGGCATTGGTGTGCCCTGCTGAAACCACAATTCCCGCCGCCGCGAGGGTGCGAATATGTGCGCTTGGCGTTTGTTCTGGTGCCAAGGTGACTTTGGTGATCACATCTGCATTTTCAGCCATGAAATCAATCATTTCATCTTCTGAACGACGAATAAAATCCACCCGATGAATGCCTTTTTTCTCTAAGTTGAGGTAAGGGCCTTCAAGGTGCAAGCCTAAAGCTTGGTTCGGGAATTCTTCTTGGTATTCACGCATCGCTTTCACCGCCAGCTTCATGTCTTCGTCAGAAGAGGTGATCAGGGTGGGGAGAAAACTGGTGCATCCTGATTTTAAGTTCGTCAGGTGCATGGTGTGAATGGTTTGGGCTGTAATTTCATCATTAAACATGACACCACCGCATCCGTTCAGTTGAAGATCGATGAAACCGGGTGTGAGGTAATGTCCATTCAGTGAACGAATTTCAATGTCTTTTGGTAATTGGTTTTCGGGTATAACGTCCTGGATCCTGCCGTCATGAAGGATGACGGCGTGATTATCCAGCACTTCGCTGCCAGTGAAAATGCGGCAGTCTGTCAGTGCATACATGACTTTTTCCTTTGAATTAGAGGTTATTGATGTTGCTCATTTCCAGCTCTTGGAAATATTTCACTGTTTTTACTTTGAGTTCAGCGGTTGAGGGTTCATCACACACCATCATAGATTTTGGATGCAGTTGAAGGGCTGAAACGGTCCACATGTGATTGACAGAGCCTTCGACGGCCGCTTGAAGGGCGAGGGCCTTGTTGTGACCTGTAATGAGGATCATGACTTCTTCTGCGTCAAGTAAAGTAGCCACCCCAATGGTCAGCGCGTTTTTTGGTACTTGATTGATATCATTATCAAAAAAGCGAGAGTTCGCAATGCGTGTTTCTTCAGTTAAGGTTTTGATTCGTGTACGAGAAGCCAATGAAGAGGCCGGCTCATTGAAGGCAATGTGCCCGTCATTGCCTACGCCACCCATGAAGAGATTTATTTTACCGTAGGATTTGATTTTTTCTTCATAACGCTTGCATTCGGTGATGTGACAGCCGGTGTTGCCATTCAGTAAATTAATGTTTTTTTCTTGAATATCAATGTGATTAAAGAAATTGTGGTACATGAAGCTGCGATAAGATTCTGGGTGATCTGCGGAAATGGAACAATATTCATCCATGTTAAAGGTCACAACGTGTTTAAAACTAATTTCACCTTGTTTATGAAGTTTAATCAGTTGCTTATACGTATTGAGAGGGGTGCCCCCCGTGGGAAGTCCCATGACGAAAGGACGATCTTCTGTCGGTGCAAATCGATTTATAGCATCAACGATATATCGTGCTGACCAAAGTCCGACTTGATCGGCGCTTTTTAGTGGAATAAGTCTCATAAAGTTCCCCAAAATAATAACAAGGCTTGTGAATAAAGGGTATAAGCAAAGGTATCTGCTTACCTATCTTGTTTCACATCATAAAATAAGTTTTCTAATTGGGCTATGATATTAAGAAAATAATGATTCATTGAGTGATAAGACTCCCAATTTCATTTGTTTTAATTTGCGAAGCGAAATTAATCCAATAAAATGCCTGTGAAATCAAATATGAACTTGACTTTGTTTGATGTTTAATTGTTTTTTCTAAATTGATACCAATCTCAGGTAAAAGCGACAAAACTGAAGGAGACATAAAGTGAATATTCTCGGTTATTTTCAAAAAGTAGGTAAAGCGTTAATGGTGCCTGTCGCCACGCTTCCTGCTGCTGCAATTTTGATGGGGGTTGGTTATTGGATCGATCCTAATGGCTGGGGGTCGAACAGCACTCTGGCTGCATTCTTTATTACAGCAGGCTCTGCCATCATCAATAACATGTCTGTTTTATTTGCGATGGGCGTGGCTTATGGTATGTCAAAAGACAAAGACGGCGCCGCGGCGTTATCTGGATTTGTGGGTTTTCTTGTGGTGACAACCTTGCTGGCCCCTAATGCCGTTGCACAAATTCAAGGTATTGATATCAGTGCTGTTCCAAGTGCCTTTGGAAAAATCAATAACCAATTTGTAGGTATTTTAGTTGGCATCGTTTCTGCTGAACTTTATAATCGCTTTTCAGAAGTTGAGTTGCATAAAACACTTGCTTTCTTTTCAGGAAAACGCCTAATCCCAATTTTGACCTCTTTCGCTGGCATTTTCATTGCGTTTATTTTGATGTATGTTTGGCCCAGCGTTTATAACGGTTTAGTGAGTTTTGGTGAAGGCATTCAAGGGATGGGTGAAATTGGCGCAGGTGTTTATGCGTTCTTTAACCGTTTACTTATTCCTGTTGGTTTGCATCACGCACTGAATTCGGTTTTTTGGTTTGACGTTGCAGGGATCAATGATATTCCTAATTTCTTGGGTGGCGCGAAGTCAATTCAAGAAGGGACAGCCGTTGTTGGCGTGACCGGCATGTATCAAGCGGGCTTTTTCCCCATCATGATGTTTGGTTTGCCAGGCGCTGCGCTTGCAATGTACCACTGCGCTAAACCTGAAAACAAAGACAAAGTGGGTTCTATTATGCTTGCGGCAGGTTTTGCTGCTTTTTTCACGGGCGTCACTGAACCTTTAGAATTTTCTTTCATGTTTTTAGCCCCAGGTCTTTACGTATTGCATGCCTTTATGACCGGTGTTTCTGTTTATATTGCCGCATCTATGCAGTGGATTGCAGGATTTGGTTTCTCAGCAGGCTTGGTTGATTTGGTGTTGTCTAGCCGTAATCCACTGGCGGTTAACTGGTACATGCTTGTCGTTCAAGGGATTGTATTTTCTGGTATTTATTACGGTGTCTTCCGTTTTGCTATCACTAAATTTAATTTCCAAACGCCAGGACGTGAAGACGAAAGCGAAAGCACGTCAAACTCAGGTGTTACAGGCTCAAAAGAAACGGGCATTCTTGCGCGTCAGTATTTAAAAGCCTTAGGTGGTCACCATAACCTGACCAACATTGATGCTTGTATTACACGTTTACGTCTAACCATTAAAGACGGCAGCCAAGTTGATGAAAAAACCCTTAAAGCATTGGGTGCGATGGGTGTCGTTAAATTGGGGACCAACAATCTACAAGTGATCCTGGGTCCAAAAGCAGAAATTGTTGCGGGCGAAATGAAAAAAGTAGGCACAACAGAAGATTTATCAAATATCCAGCTTCCATAAAGAAGAAGCTTGGATTTATTTATTCATTATATTGCTGACCTCTTGAAGGTCAGCTTTTTTTGGGTTATATACCCGTCGCCTTTGAAGGTGCGTGGGTTTGGCTACGCTCGTTCTGCCCAATCACATAGTCCATCTATGCTCAGGGGCTTCACTCGCTTGCTGCCGTCACACAACTTCAATTACTTTGGGTATAACATGCTGATCTTTTAGGAAAATTGAGAATGAAACAAACTTTTAAAATTGGACTCTTAACGACGGCTATTGCAGCCGGCCTGGTTGGTTGCGGTGCTTTGCAACTGGGTGGAAATACACAAAATGCAGTCGAAAAACTGACCTCCCAACTTAATATCACTTACGAAATTAAAACGAACCTCGGGGCGCAAGACGGGCTTCAATGCCAAAATATGGGCGCAGAATGGGCATCTTGTAATAAGGTGGTCATGAATTTATTGAACACGGGTGAAACGATCACCAACAAAGATTGGAAAATTTTTGTACACAGCATTCGAGTGATTTTGGCGATTGAGAACAGTGCATTCAAAATCGAACATATTACAGGGGATCTCTACGCCATTACGCCGACAGAGCGTTTCAGAGGTTTCCCAAAAGGAGAAACGGTCAAAATTCCGATGGTTTCAGAATTTTGGCAATTGTTTGAGACCGATTTTATGCCTCGCGCCTATATCGTGAGCGACGATGCCCCACCGACGGTCATCAAATCAATGGACACCGAAGATGTAGACAGCTTCGTGGGTGAGATCAACGGAAATAAATGGAAGCGTATTCCTGAAGACAAAAACACTTTAGCTACTGCAGCCTCACGTTACGAAAAAAACAGTGACGTGCTTAAAATGTCAGAGAAAGCCTTAAGCAGTGCGATTATTCCGACCCCATTAAAAATCCGAGACATGAAAATGGACTTTAAATTAAGTTCAGGATTTGCAATAAAAAATAATGGTTTATCCAAAGAAAAATTGGCGGCGTTCCTTTCTCGTGCAGAAAGTTTACAAATCGATATGAACGGCAAAGTCAAACTGAACATCGATGTTATTCCTGATGATTTTAAAGGAAAACAAAAAACGCCTGGCGCTTATAAATTGCTGATTAATTTAGGCGGAATACAAGTGACCGGTTTTGATGATGAGGGGGCTTATTATGGCTTGCAATCTTTATTGTCTTTGATGAAAAGAGGGGGGAACAACACCTTACCTGTTATTGCGATTGAAGATTCCCCTCGTTATCAATACCGTGGTGTGATGGTGGATGTGGCGCGCAATTTCCATACCAAAGAAGCTCTTTTTCGTACTCTTGATCAAATGGCCGCTTACAAGCTCAATAAACTTCATCTTCACCTGACAGATGATGAAGGTTGGCGTTTAGAAATTCCCGGCTTGCCTGAATTAACCGATATCGGTGGAAAACGCTGTCATGATTTGAGTGAAACCCGCTGTTTGTTACCCCAACTGGGTTCGGGTCCCAACAGTGACAATTTCGGTTCCGGTTTCTTCAGTAAAGCCGATTACATTGAGATTGTCCGTTATGCAAAAGATCGCGCCATTGAAGTGATCCCTGAAATTGACATGCCTGCGCATTCACGCGCAGCGGTGGTCTCAATGGAGGCCAGATACAGTCAATTTATGAAAAGTGGCGACATAGAAAAAGCCGAAGAATTTCGTTTGATGGACCCAAATGACACCTCAAATGTGACCACCGTTCAACTTTACGATAAGCGCAGTTTTATCAACCCTTGTATGGACTCTTCTTTGCGTTTTGTAAACAAGGTTATGGAAGAAGTACACGCCATGCATGAAGAAGCGGGTGCACCTTTGACCACATGGCATTTTGGTGGTGATGAAGCGAAAAACATCAAGTTAAACGCAGGCTTTCAAGACAATAATGCAGAAGACCGTGTTGCATGGCGCGGAAACATCGACATCAGTCATGAAGACAAGCCTTTTCAAAAATCGCCTATGTGTAAAAAATTGCTTGATGCCGGTGTCGTTAAAGATGTCGCAGAGCTTCCCAGTTACTTTGCTGAGAAAGTCAGTGGAGAAGTTAAAAAGCGTGGAATTAAAAACTTCCAAGCTTGGCAAGACGGTTTAAAATCCTCGAAAGATGCGATGGCCTTTAAAACAGAAAAAGTGCGTGTCAATTTCTGGGATGTTTTGTACGGTGGAGGCTCAGGTAGCGCGTACGAATGGGAAAATAAGGGATACAACATTGTTGTTTCTAACCCCGACTACCTCTACATGGACATGCCTTATGAGGTTGATCCGAAAGAACGTGGTTATTATTGGGCGACGCGTGCGACAGACACCCGTAAAATGTTTGCGTTTGCACCGGATAATCTTCCCCAAAATGCAGAAACATCGGTCGATCGTGATGGAAATGGTTTTGTGGGCAAAGGGGAGCTGAAATCTGAAGCATTTGAAGGTCTTTCCGCTCAGCTTTGGAGTGAATCGGTGCGCACCGATGAGCAATATGAATACATGGTTTTTCCACGGGTGATGGCCGCTGCTGAGCGCGCCTGGCATAAAGCCGATTGGGAAGAGACCTATTCCCCGAATAAAACGTACAGCCAGGTTTCTAACTTTGTAGATAAAAAAGAATTGCTCAGTGATTGGACGCGGTTTGCAAATCTACTGGGTCAACGTGAGCTTGCCAAATTAGATGCTCAAGGGGTGCAATACCGTATTCCGGTCCCAGGAGCCATGATTGATAAAGGCCTGCTGCACATGAACATCAGTTTGCCGGGCTTGCCGATGCTCTATTCCTTAGATGAAGGCCATTCTTGGAATTTATATGTGAAACCGGTGCCAGTAACCCAGCTTAGGAAAATTAAAATCCGTGCGTTGAGCGCTGATAAACAACGTAAAGGACGTGAAGTGTTCTTGTGAGTATTTAAAAATGAAATAGCCCGTATGATGCGGGCTATTTTTTTATGCAATGATCTGAATATTTCTATATTTTGACTCTTTTATACCCAAGACACTTGAAGATGCGCGCCTGCGGCAAACGAGTGAAGGCCCTGAGCATAGTTCTACTCTGTGATTGATTTTAAGCGAGAGCAACTCACACCCATGCAGTTTCAAAGACGACGGGTATACAGCTTTAAATACGCTTATTCCTCGTTTTATGGATCATTTTTTTTGAAAATATTTGACAAGCGCTGTTTTTAAAGCCTCCACAGCATTATTTTTACTTTCTTCTGTGTTCGCGTTATTTATCGCATTTAGATGCAGGAGAAATATTGAGAGCAATGGACTGAATTCCGCTTGCCTTAAAGTAAAAAGCTTTTCATCAAGAGTCGTTTCTTTGCTTGTATCTTGTTTATTTTTTCCTGAATCTTGATCGGCGCGTTTTTGTCTTAATTTTTTTGCCATTGTCATGCTTGTAAGTGGATCATCAGCATCGACAGGATGGGAAGAGCTTGAATTTATAAGCTTTTTAAAGTCGGAATATTGATTTATTGAAGAAGCAAGAGACAAGGCATTGCTTTTAAAATAATGATGATTTTTCATGTATGCTTTTTTGTGCACTTCCGGGTCTTCTGGAGGATCTGGACCCTTCTCCAATACGAGTTTTTTCAATGCACCCATGGTGCGATTCCATCTATTCAGTGCTTTTATGAGAGGATATATACAAATAACCGTATTTAAATCACAATTTATCATATAGACATCACGTATCGGAGGGGTTTTATCTGAACGATAAGGTCTCATCGCTTTTGTGTTAGTTTGTATTCTTTCCTGAATTATCTTTCGTTCATTTAGAAGTCCCTCCTCAGTCAGCCCCTCTGCGGTTATAGAAAAAGAAGGCCCAGACATTCTATTCGTTGGGCCTTGAGCCGAAGCACCAGAGGTCGATGCTTGCTGTCCATCATCTGAGGAAAGAGGCCTTCTTTCTGGCGGATGATGTCTTTTTTGTGTTCTTTTCATTCCCGGTGCTGGATTTGAAAACACGATAGAACCCCCTGAAGCAAGGGGAGGGGCCGGAGCTGGAACAGGAGCTGGAGCCGTGCCCGACCCATAATTGATGGGAGAAGAAGGGGGCGGCCGAGGTGGAACAATGCCTGAGCCCGAAGGGCTGGGAGCAGGAAGGCTGCCTGGAGCTGGGAGGTTTTTTTTATGATATACGATGACAGAAACAGCATTTGGTGTAGAAGAAGGCTGCGAGCTTCTGGAGGATCCTTGTGGGGGATCTTCTGTTGGTGGCATTGGATTTTGATCCGCGCGTTGTTCTTTTCTTTCTGGACGACTCGGTTTGATTTTAGCCTTTTTAGATGCAGGTGGACCCTCAGGGCCCCTCTGTGTGTGAGAAGAGCGGCTTTGTGCCGGATGTCCCGAGGGACCCGCAGAAGAGGAGGGCCTTGTTTGTTCTGCTGCTCTTTGTAAAGGAGGATAAACATGAGGGGAGTAAGCATAACCTGGGTGAATATAAGGAACTGAAGGAGAATAAAGAGAATAAGGAGAATAAGGA
>CAMRDW010000094.1 GCA_947041315.1 uncultured Enterovibrio sp. | reverse complement strand
GGTTATTAAAATAAATCAATGAGTGGAGTTTGATGAATTCGATGCATTATCAAAAGAACAAGAAAGATCAATCGAATCAAAAGTATAATCTGTTCCACAATAGTCACAGTGGAGAGTTATTTTACCTTTGTCTTTGATTATACTTTCTACCTCTTCATGAGGAATGCTTGCAATGGCTGATTGTGTGCGCTCACGAGAACATGAGCATTGAAATGTTACTTTGTTTTCTGGAAATAACGTGACATTCTCTTGATGATATAGGCGATGTAAAAGCTCTTCAGCGTTTAAATTGAAAAGTTCCTCATTCTTGATCGTTGTTGTTAATTGAACGAGGTGATCAAAGTCTTCATTTTTATTTTCATTTTGAGTATCGGGTAAAACTTGCAGCAATAATCCCCCGGCAAAGGCTTTTCCCTCTTTTTCGTCAGTTCGAAGCCAGAGTCGT
Organism: uncultured Enterovibrio sp.; assembly: GCA_947041315.1. Classification (GTDB taxonomy): domain Bacteria; phylum Pseudomonadota; class Gammaproteobacteria; order Enterobacterales; family Vibrionaceae; genus Enterovibrio. Next base: position 13,230 of record CAMRDW010000094.1, on the reverse strand, counting down.
GTTTGTAGTTGCTCAGAGCGAGCAAAATAGTGTTCTAAACAAGACGCCAGTGTTTCACCTTCTAGTTCAACAACGCCTTGATAACGCTCTCCTTTATTAGGCTCTATACTGATAACGATTTGACCTACCCCTATTAATTCTTGCAAGGATGAAGTATTAGGCAGGGCATCTTTCCATCGTGCAGTACCTCTCATTACTTGTTTATCATTTCCGTTAATGACCAGAAGAGAGACCGGGCCATCTCCTTGAATTTGAACCGTAATCGAGCCTTCGAATTTTAATGTTGCAGTTAATAAACAAGTTGCTGCCATGAGTTCGCCTAGAAGGGCTTTTACAGAGGGGGGGTAATCTTTACTTTCAGTAAGTTTTTGAAATGATTCTGAAAGTTGTATTAATTCACCGCGTACAGATACGTCATTGAATAAATATCGGTGAAGTGTGTCGTCTTGCATAAGTAAATTCTCCGACCTTAATCGCTTGTGTTTTTAAATTTGATAATATCGCGTCGCTGTTTTTTATTCGGGCGCCCTTCTTCGCTTGGGTTATGGGCGTGAAGCTTGCGTTCAAGTATTCGTTTTTCGCGCAATTGGGTGCTTTCAATTGTTTCGTAATAAAGCGATTGGGCTGTCTCTGCTCCATGGCGTTGTTTCGCAAGTTTTGTGACTACGAGGGTTATTTCTTCAAACCCTTGCCATATTTTTATTTGAGCACCTATTTCTACTGATTTTCCTGGCTTGGTCCGCTGGCTATTGTAACGCACCTTACCACCTTCAATCATCTTTCTTGCAAGTGCTCTGGTTTTATAAAATCGAGCGGCCCATAGCCATTTATCGAGTCTGATTTTAGGGTTTTGTATGGAAGTACTCAACTGAGAGTTCATTAAAAAGTCCTTTATTTTCGAGAGGATAAATTGACTTTACTTAAGGAGTTTGATACGTATCACAATTAAGTCGTTTATTTTGCATTAGATCAACTAACTTTCAAGTCGTAAAGGAATTATTAAGGCAAAATTTGGTCCTCACTTATCGATAAGAGAAAGGAAAGGAGAGAAAATAAATTATAATGTTTATTTTCTGCTACCGACTCTCTATGAAAGTGTTAAGCAGTCAGTCTTAGAGCTGTCGGCGGAATATTAGATGTACTTGACAGGAAAATCATGTCTGCAAATGTCGCTATAAAAAAAATTGAAGGTTGGTTACAACCGCTGCTTACAAAAGCATTTTCAGACTCATTATCAAAATGGGTTTTTTATTTATTGCTGCTCACGTTTGCTTGGATGTTAGGGCAATTCGGCTGGTTACTGGCTGGAAGGCCGGAGATTTCTCTCGCTTCTTCGCCTGACAAATCAGCAAAAACAGAAGTTAGCACCCAGAAAACACCATATCAGCTTGATCAGTTAATTAATCTTGACCTTTTTGGTGGGTATAAATCAGTTTCTTCTCTTTCAGGTACTGAGATTAATGCTCCTCGTACTAATTTAACTTTAACCTTGGTTGGATTGGTTGCGAACTCCTCACCGTCAAGAGGTTTAGCTGTTATAGATAACAGTGGTGCACAAGAGATATATGGAATTGGAGACAAAATTACAGGGACTGCAGTTGTTTTGCGACAAGTGCTAGCAGATCGCGTTATTTTGAGCAACAATGGGCGCGACGAAGCATTGATGCTCGAAGGTGTTGATTACAGTAAGAATGCACAAGTTACCCCAGAGCAAAAAACAACGCAACCTAAGGCTGCAGGAAAAGTTGATCTCTCAAGTATTAAAGCTGAGATTCTCAAAACACCACAATCCTTATTGAAATTCATTACTCTATCTCAAGAGCGAGGTCCCAATGGTATTGTTGGCTATCGATTAGGCCCAGGTAGTGACTCTCGATTATTTAAAGAATCAGGGTTAAAAACTGGCGATGTGGCTGTTTCTATTAACGGTCTTGATTTAACTGATCCTTCATTAATGAATAAGATTTGGCAGAATTTATCTGATGCTTCAGAAATTTCTTTGTCTGTTCGTCGTGATGGTCAGTTGCACAAAATATATATCGGCCTGTAGTGGTGCTGAAAACGGAGAGCAAAGTGAATACGTGGAATAAACGTAAAACATGGTTAATTGCTAGTCTACTCGCGATGCAAAGCTTAAGTGCTTTAGCTACCGAATTCAGTGCCAGTTTTAAAGGTACCGATATTCAGGAATTCATCGAAATCGTGGGTCGTAATCTTGAAAAAACAATCATTGTTGACCCTGCAGTTCGCGGAAAAGTGAACGTGCGAAGTTACGATGTATTAAATCGGGATCAATATTACGATTATTTTATCGCTGTACTTTCTGTTTATGGTTTTGCAGTAGTAGAAATGGATAATAACTTACTTAAAGTTGTCCCAGATAAAGATGCAAAACAGGCAGCTGTTCCTGTTATCGATGGGACAAAGAAAGTAACGGGTGAGCTTGTTATTACTCGTGTTGTTTCTGTAAAGAATGTTTCAGTGCGTGAGCTTTCTCCTCTATTGCGTCAATTAATTGATAATGCAGGAGCGGGTAATGTTGTTCATTATGATCCTGCTAACGTCATCATGATTACAGGTCAGGCGGCGGTAGTTAATCGATTAAGCGAAATTATAAAGTTGGTCGATCAGGCGGGCAATACAGAAGTTGATATTGTTCAATTGAAGCATGCATCAGCCTCTGAAATTGTGCGTATTGTAGATAGCTTAAATAAAAAGAGCGATGTGAACAATGTTCCTGCTTTATTACAGCCAAGTTTTGTTGCCGATGAACGAACAAATTCAGTCTTGATTTCTGGAGAACCACAAGTACGTGATCGCCTTGTTAAATTAATAACGCAATTAGACAGTGAAATGGCCATTGTGGGTAACAACCGCGTTATTTATCTTCGCTATGCAAAAGCAGATGAAATTGTCGATGTGCTGAAAGGTGTTTCAGATAATTTAGCAGCGGAAAAGCAAGGAGGAAAAGCTCCCTCACAATCATCAGGAGCTAAAGATGTCAAAATCTCTGCTCATAAAGGTACAAACTCATTAGTTATAACTGCACCACCCGATATTATGCGAGCTCTTGAAAGTGTTATTTCTCAACTTGATATTCGTCGCGCTCAAGTTTTGATTGAAGCCATGATTGTTGAAATGTCAGAAAGTGATGGTGCCAATTTAGGTGTGCAGTGGGGATCTCTTGAGGGCGGCGGCGCTCAATTTGGAAATACAGGTGTACCCATCACCAATTATCTTGCGGCACAAGAAAAAGCAAAAGACACTTATACAACACAAACAGGAACTAACTCTGTTACGGGCGAACCCTATACTACGCAAACCATCGAGTCTGGCGATCAGACTGCGATAGCGCAAGTTTTAGGTGGTGTAAGTGGTCTTGCAACAGGAGTTATTATGGGAGATTGGACGGCCCTTATTACTGCTGTTTCATCAAACAGCGATTCAAATATTCTCTCCTCACCTAGCTTAATGGTAATGGATAACGAAGAGGCAACCTTTATTGTTGGAGAAGAAGTTCCTGTGTTAACTGGATCTTCGACGGGTTCTAATAATGACAATCCCTTCCAAACGGTTGAACGTAAAGATGTGGGTATTAAATTAACAATTACACCTCAAATTAATGAAGGTGACTCTGTTTTACTTAATATTGAAGAAGAAATTTCAAATGTCTTAGGTGCGAGTGGGGCGGTAGATATTCGTTTTGGTAAGCGTCAGTTATCTACGACGGTGATGGCTGCAGACAAGCAAATGATCGTACTAAGTGGCCTTCTTGATGAACAAACCAACGAAAGCGAGCAAAAAATTCCTATTTTAGGTGACATTCCACTTATAGGGCACTTATTTAAATCGACATCCTCTGGAAAAACAAAACGTAATTTGATGCTATTTATTAAGCCAACCATTATACGAACTGGCTTAACGGCAGATGGCGTGACTCAACGGAAATACAACTACATTCGAGCCGAGCAAATATTCCGCGCTCAGGAAGGTGTTAAATTGATGCCAAACACGACGACGCCGGTTTTACCTGAATACGACGTTTATGACGCCATGCCCGCAGAAGTTCGCGCTATTATGTCTGAGCTGAGGTAATTTATATGGAAACTTCGTCTTCGGATTTAATCAGTGAGGAAGTCGTTCGGGAGTTGCCGACAAACTCTATTCGTTTGCCATTTGGCTTTGCAAAGCGTCATGGTGTAATCATTGAAAATACGGATCAAGGATGGTTACTTTATTACTGTGAGCCACCGCATCCGATGGTTTTAACAGAGGTGCGTCGGATACTGGAGGCTTCATTTACTCCCATTCAGTTATCCGAGCAAGATTTTGATCCTAAGTTAACACAGCTATATCAACGTGATTCATCAGAAGCTCAGCAATTGATGGAAGACATCGGTGCAGATGACGATTTTTTTGCTTTAGCAGAAGAACTCCCTAAAAGTGAAGACTTGCTTGAGTCAGAAGATGACGCGCCCATCATTAAGTTGATTAACGCCATGTTAGGTGAGTCAATCCGGGAGGGAGCATCTGATATTCATATTGAGACGTTTGAAAAGGTCTTGTCTATCCGTTTTAGGATTGATGGTGTTTTACGTGAGGTCCTTACGCCTAATCGTAAATTAGCCCCTTTGCTGGTCTCAAGGATCAAGGTTATGGCCAAACTCGATATTGCAGAGAAACGCGTTCCACAAGATGGGCGTATTTCTTTACGTATTGGGGGTCGAGCTGTTGATGTCCGTGTGTCTACAATGCCGTCCTCTCATGGAGAGCGCGTGGTATTGCGTCTTTTAGATAAAAATGCCACTAAGTTGAGTCTTGAAAGTTTGGGAATGACTCGCTCTGTGCTTGACCGTTATCAAGATCTCTTAAAGCGCCCTCATGGAATTTTGCTGGTGACAGGTCCTACGGGGTCGGGTAAATCGACCACTCTATATGCAGGTTTAACCGACATTAATAGCCCTGAGCGCAATATTTTAACGGTTGAAGATCCGATAGAATTTGATATTGAAGGAATCGGTCAAACTCAAGTTAACGCAAAGGTTGATATGACCTTTGCACGAGGTTTACGTGCGATGTTGCGACAAGATCCTGACGTTGTTATGGTCGGGGAAATTCGTGATCTTGAAACTGCACAAATTGCAGTGCAGGCATCTTTAACGGGTCACTTGGTTATTTCAACATTGCATACGAATACGGCAGTTGGTGCGGTTACGCGTTTACGTGATATGGGAATCGTTCCTTTTTTAGTTGCATCTTCATTGCTTGGTGTGTTAGCGCAACGTTTGATTCGAACCCTGTGCTCTGAGTGTAAAGAGCCTTTTGAGGCGGATGAGCAGAGTAAAAAGTGGTTCAATGTTCCGGAAAATGAATCCCTCACTCTTTATCATGCTGTTGGCTGTAAAGCTTGTAATAACAAAGGGTATAAAGGACGAACAGGGATCCACGAATTATTGGTTGTGGACACCAAGGTTCAAGAACTTATTCATACCGAAGCTGCCGAACAAGAAATAGAGAATTATGTTCGTCAGGTCATGCCGGGTATTCGAGATGATGGTTTATTGAAAGTTCGACTTGGTATTACGACGCTTGAAGAAGTGCTTCGTGTGACGCGGGAGGGCTAATGGCTGCATTTGAATATAAAGCCCTTGATGCTAAAGGGAAAAATGTTAAAGGTGTGATCGAAGCCGATACTGCACGTAATGCTCGTCAACTCTTACGTGAAAAAGGGCTCACGCCACTTGAAATAGAACAAACGCAAGAAAAAGAAAAGCGAGCTCAAGCTTCTTCTGTTGGCTTTAATCGTGGCATTAGCACGAATGAACTTTCATTATTAACACGCCAGCTTGCTACTTTAGTGCAAGCAACGATGCCCTTAGAGGAGTGCATTAAAGCGGTTGCAGAGCAAACTGAACTACCTCGTTTAAAAACAATGCTGACGAGTGTACGTGCGAGGGTCGTTGAAGGGTATACCTTGTCAGACAGCCTTGCGGATTATCCGTATGTTTTTGACCAGTTGTTTCGTGCCATGGTTGCTGCTGGGGAAAAATCGGGTCATCTTGGGCCAGTCCTTGAGCGCTTGGCTGATTATGTTGAAAATAGGCAATTGATTAAAAGTAAATTGACTCAAGCAATGGTCTATCCAATTGTTTTGACGGTTGCGGCTGTGGCTATTGTTTCTTTTTTGCTTGCAACTGTCGTGCCAGATATTGTTGGGCAATTTATATCAACGGGTGCAGAGCTTCCTGGTATGACAAAAATCCTTTTAGCTGCAAGTGACTTTGTAACGAATTGGGGTTGGTTAGTCATTATTTCTATTGCGGGGAGTATTTTTCTAACGAAAAGCATGTTGAAAAAAGAATCAAATCGACTTGCTTGGGATCGAAAAATTCTTACGATGCCTGTAATTGGACGTGTTGCACGAGGTTTAAATACCTCACGTTTCGCACGTACTTTAGCGATTTGTACTTCGAGCGCAATTCCGTTGCTTGATGGTATTAAAGTGGCATCTGACGTTATGACAAATACATGGGTGAAGAGCAAAATTTTGGAGGCATCAGATCGAGTGCGTGAAGGGACCAGTCTTCGAGTTGCATTGGATAAATCAGAGCTCTTTCCGCCGATGATGTTGCACATGATTGCCAGTGGAGAGCGAAGTGGTGAGCTTGAACCAATGCTAACACGTGCAGCGGATAACCAAGATAGAGATTTCGAATCTCAAGTAAACATTGCGCTAGGAATATTTAGTCCACTGCTCGTTGTTTTTATGGCGGGAATTGTTCTTTTTATCGTGATAGCTACTTTGATGCCTATTATTCAGTTGAATAAAGTTGTAGGCATATAACAAAAACTTATGCTGCAAGCAGCGATTTTCCAGGAGAGAAAGAAAATGCAACGTCGCCAAAAGGGCTTTACCTTGCTCGAAATTATGATTGTAATTGTTATTTTGGGGGTTCTTGGAAGTTTGGTTGTGCCAAATTTACTCGGAAATAAAGATAAAGCTGATCAGCAAAAATCAATGACTGATATTAGTGCGTTAGAGCAGTCATTAGATATGTATCGTTTGGATAACAGTTCATATCCTTCAACAGATCAAGGTCTCGATGCTTTAGTGAATAAGCCAACTGTTACGCCTGAGCCTAGAGCTTATAGACAAGGTGGTTATATCAAACGTTTGCCGCAAGACCCTTGGGGAAATGAATATCATTTCGTGAGTCCAGGGGAGCATGGCTCTGTTGATATTTTCTCTTTGGGGGCGGATAACCAAGAAGGTGGAGAAGGCGTAAACCAAGACATTGGTAATTGGAATATGCAGGATATTAAATAGTTTATGAAAGTCAGGCACCCACTAGGCTTTACCTTGCTCGAAATACTTCTTGTTCTTGTTCTCTTGTCTGTAATGGCTATGGTTGTGGTGCCTAATTTACCTCAAAATGGAAATGATGAAGCGAAAATAGAAGCTCAACGTTTTTATCAGTTAATTCAACTTTGGACGGAACAGTCTCTTTTAACTGGAGAAACGTTAGGTTTACGGGTCGAAAATAAAAGTTATAAATTACTCCGTTTATCCTCGAAAGATTGGGAAGAGGTTAAGAAAGAGCGCTCCGTTACATCGGCTACTCTTTCTGATGATTTTAAGTTAGAGCTTGAGGTTACAGGTTTTGTTGAAGAAGAAGATCAACTTTTTAAGCGAGAGAGTTTTTTTGATGAAGAGATGTTTGTTGATGAGGACGCAAAACCGGAGCCTCCTCAAGTGGTCTTAATGGGGAATGGTGAGATTATTCCTTTTACATTGATTTTTTTGCTAGATAACAAACGCCTTTGGAAGGTTACTGGTAATGATGTCGGTACTTTTGAGATAGAGCCTCTTGATGAGGGCGGAGAGTGAAGGGGCTTCACGGCTTTACCATGATTGAAGTGCTCGTTGCTATGGCTGTATTCGCAATCTCAGCGATGGCGGTGCTAAATGCGACAGGGCAAAATGTAATAACTCTTGGTGTATTGGAAGAAAAAACATTGGCTTCTATCGTTGCAAATAATCAAGTCTCTCTTTTGATATTAGACTCTGAGACATCCAATATCTCTGAAAAAAGTGGATCCTCAGAGATGGGGGGACGAAACTGGCACTGGACGATTAAGCCGATTGATACCAGTGATGGAATGTTACGTGCAATAGATGTCATTGTTTGGCAAGACGATAGAAAACTAAATCCATACTTGACGGTGAGAACCTATGTCGCAGGTAAGTAGTCGCCCTCGTTTTTTAGGTTTCACTTTAATTGAGGTTTTATTGGCGCTCATGATTTTCTCAACATTGAGCATGGCTGCGAATCAAATATTTCGTAATGTAATTACAAGTAATGCTCAAACAGAGGAAGTGGGTGACGCCCTAAAATCCTTACAACGCACCATCTTAATTATGGACAGTGATTTTCGTCAAATATTGGCAAGACCCTATCGAAACTCAGAAGAAAAACCAAAAGATCAACTAATAGAGTTAGCCGATGGCTTTTTAGATTCTAATTCCGATGGAATTCGATTTGTACGTGGTGGTTGGATTAATCCACAGCAGCTCTATCCTAGGGGAGATGTGGTTAAAGTGGGCTATAGAATCCAAGATGATACCTTACAGCGTCTTCGTTGGATGTATCCTGATGACAGCTCAGCGATGGAGCCTGCTGTGATGACGGTAATGAAAGATGTAGAATCTATGAAATTTGAAGTTTATGACGATGGTAAATGGCAAAAAACGTGGGAGAAACCTTTCGTTATGCCAAAAGGGTTAAGAGTTAAATTAGAGACTAAACGATACGGTGAATTAACTCAAATATATGTTTTACCAGGACAAACTTTACCTAAGTCTTCATCTGGAGCATTCGCAAAATGAAGGGAAGCGCCCTTCCGATTCAATCTCAAAAAGGGGTAGCTTTACTTGTTGTCTTATTAATGATGGCTCTCATGACAACAATTGCTGCCACAATGACAAACCGATTGTTTATAAATGCGAATCGTTTAGAAAGCCAGCTTCATTACCAACAATCATATTGGTATGCAATGTCCGTGGAAGCTTTGGCGAGTTATGCAATAAAAGAAAGCTTTGAAGATGGCGACACGGTAACATTAAGTCAGTCCTGGGCAGTGCGAGATCAAATTTATCCGTTAGATGGTGGTCAAGCCCGCGGTAATATTTACGACAGACAAGCTTGCTTTAATGTGAATGCTTTTCGAGATATAAAGGTTGTTCAAAATGGTACAACCCCTGTTTTAGTTACTGCATTGCAGCAATTAATCGAATCGCAAGGAATTGACAGTTATGAAGCAGAAGTTGCAGCAGCTTCAACGTGGGAATATATAGACACTGATAATAATGTGCAATCAACAGTCGGTGTTGAAGATGGAGAATACCTTGCTCGCCGAATGCCGCATGTTGCACCCAATTCTTATATTGCTGATATATCAGAGTGGCGTGCAGTTAATGCGGTAAGTCAGAACATGTATGAAAAAGTAAGTCCTTTTTTGTGTGCCATTCCAACAAATAATTTATTGATAAACGTCAATACATTAAGTGAAGAAGATGGACCGATTTTGGCTGCTTTATTTCATCCCATGCTGACGACAGACCAAGCAAAACAATTGATTGAATCTCGCGATCCAATTGATGGCTGGAAAGATGTAGAAAGTTTTATGTCTGATACTATTTTAGCCGGAGTCAGTAAAGAGATAAAAGATAAAGTAAAAGTCTACCTTGATGTACGAAGTTTATTTTTTCAGTTAGATACAGAAATAAAATACAACAGCATGTCGCTGAGAATGCGTGCATTGCTGCAACGAGATAAAGACGGTACGGTGACAGTTGTACGTCGCCGCTTTGGAGGAGTTAGTGAGCGAGATCCTGACAATAAGACTGAACAGTGATCCTCAGGAATCAATACCTTGGCTGGTATGGTCACCATCTCGCCAGGAAGTGATAGCCTCCGGTGAAGCCGAAAGCTTGATTATGTTAACTGAGTATGCAAGAGAGAGAGAAGTTCTCGTGCTTGCTGACAGTTCTTCTTTAACTTTGACTAAAGTGACAATTCCATCAGGGAGTGAGCGCCAGCTTGAAACTGTGTTGCCATTTTTACTTGAAGACGATATTGCACAAGATGTTACACATGTTCACGTTTCCTTATTAAGTAAAGAGGGTGACTTGGCTTATGTTGCATTGCTTGAGCATAGAGTTATGCAAGCCTGGATATCTTCACTTTCTGAAGCAGGAATGACGGTGCGCCGAATTATTCCAGATTGTTTGTGTTTGCCTTTTATTGAAAACACATTCACTGCTGCGATGCTCAATAATAGATGGTTGCTAAGATCAGATATAGCGCAAGGTGGTTCTGCTGATGAAACTTGGCTTCCTATGTTGCTTCGTGCTTTGAATTCAGGTGCTGAGAGTTCAGAAAATCCACATCCAGTGCTCAGTTACTCAGGGTTACCGACTGACGCTGGAGATAATTGGCGATCTGAGCCGACAGAGCTTGTTATGTTACTTTTAGCTCAAGGAGCAATGAAGAATACTTATAACCTCATGACCGGGCGTTATAAATCACAGAATCAGTTCTATAAATATTTATATCCTTGGCGCAATGCGGCCATTGCTTTTTCTTTGCTGTTCACTTTTCTTGGTGCTTGGCAAGTGGTTGATATTTTTCAAGTTGAATCTTTGGCCGTTGAATATCGTACACAAAGTGAAAAGCAGGTAAGAACCTTGATGCCACACATAAATCGAATTCCCACGACGACTTATATGAAGAAAGTATTTGAAGACGAATTTAAGCGTTTGTCTGGGTCGGGTGATAAAACCGGGTTACTTGTTTGGTTGGAAAATATTGCACCTATTCTTTCTAATGCCTCTAGCATTCATCTTGATGCAATTCGTTTTGATTTAGAGCGTGGTGAGTTGCGCTTAAGCGCAAGCGGCAAAGATTTTGGTGAATTTGAGAAATTACGAGAAGCATTTTCTACAAAATATAAAACAGAATTGGGTCAGCTAAATCGTGATAATGAGATGATAGCGGGTGCCTTCGTTTTGAAAAAGGAGCCTTAAATGAAAGCGATATTGATTTATTGGCAAGGCCTTGATAGACGAGAGCAACATTTTGCAATAATAGGATCGGTTCTTTTTTTGCTGTGTATTTTGTATTTTGGTCTTGTTACTCCTTTGCAGAGTAAAGGAGAACAAGCGAATCGAGATTTAACGTCTGAGCGGAATTTATTTAGTTGGCTCAGCAATAAAGCGGGTGAAATAGAAATATTAAGAGCAAAAACAGGCAATTCAACTCAAGTGAGTACGTTAGCACTAAATCAAGCTGTTACTGAAAGCGTTAAACCTTATAACCTAGAAATAGATAGGCTTCAGCCGCAACAAAATGAACTTGAAGTATGGTTAAAACCTATGCCATTTAATTCATTACTTAAATGGTTAGATCATCTTTCAAGTAAATATGGCGTTCAAGTAAAATTCATTGATATCAGCAAAACAGATACGCAAGGTGTTGTTGAAGTGAAACGTCTAAAGTTTGGGCGGGGGTAAAATGAAACGAGTGTTGTTTGGTATTTTCTTTTTTTTCACGCTACTTATTAGTGTCGTAGTTCATTTGCCCGCACATATTGGTTTAGGATTTATAACTCCCTTACCTGCGGGGATAAAACTAGACGGTTTATCGGGCAGTTTTTGGAATGGCTCAGCTGCTAGTTTTCATTGGAATGGACAATCATTAGGCACTTTGCAGTGGGACTTAGGCTTTCTTCGATTGTTCACGGGGAAGGTTGATTTAACCGTTAAACTCTCAGGCGTTGCAGGTTTAGCTTTAAATGGGCATGTAGGTTATGGTTTTAGTGGTGCGTATGGGGAAAATGTAAAAATCACAGTTCCTGCGACGATGCTCAATAGATTTATTTCTTTACCTGTTCCTTTAACCTTGTCGGGTGCATTTAATCTTTCTCTTACGCATTATCAAATCGAAAAACCACTTTGTAGTCAATTAAGTGGAAATTTAACTTGGGCTCAAGCACAGATTGTTACTCAAATTGGTACCGTTGAGCCTGGTCCTGTTGCTGCAACATTATCTTGTAATGCTGGCAGTATACTAATGAAAGGAAAAAGTAATTCTGATGCAATTGAAACAGAATTTAATGTGACTTTGGCACCAAATCAATCATTCTCACTTCAAGGATCTCTTAAACCTGGGACTGCATTACCATCGGGTATTAAAAGCCAGTTAAGTTGGTTAGGTGCACCAGACAGCACTGGGTTTTATAAATTAGATTTTAATGGGTAGTCCTTTTAAGCGCAGAGAATGATGGCGGCAATGAGAAAATCACCAGAAATCCTTAAAATTGAGCAAATCGCTAAATCTCGTTTGTTTGAAATTGAAGAAGTGGCTCTTAAATTCTCAAATGGAGAAATGCGTATTTATGAGCGTATGAAATCTTATGGAAATCATGCGGTTATGATTGTTCCTGTGACGGAGAATGATGAGCTGATTTTAATCCGAGAGTACGCTGTTGGAACAGAATATTATGAACTCGGTTTTCCAAAAGGGTTAATTGATTTTGGTGAAACGCCATTAAAGGCTGCAAACCGTGAATTAAAAGAAGAAATAGCGTTTGGAGCAAAAGAACTGATCTTTCTTAAAGACTTATTTCTTGCTCCTTCCTATTCTTCCAGCAAAATGTCTTTATTTTTAGCAAAAGATTTATATCCAGCAACGCTTATCGGTGATGAGCCTGAGCCTCTTGAATTGATCCTCTGGCCTTTAAAACAAGCCGAAGAGTTATTATCTAATAGTGATTTCAGAGAGGCCCGCAGTGTTTCTGCGTTGCTATTGGCTATGAAATACTTGGTAAAATAAAAATTTCCACTATATTCCTCGCCTTTGAAGCTGTATGGGTGTTGGCTACGCCCGTTCAGCCCAATCACATAGTAGTTCGATGCTCAGGGGTTTTATTCGCCGCCTGCACGCATCTTTAATTACTTTGGGTATAACCTACTTAAAAGACGGGGCGATCAGCATTGATAACAATGTGACTGAGCGCGACATTCGGTCGTTTAAAATAGGACGGAAAAGGGGTTCTTCCCGAGCTCAGTTAACGGTGCTCGGGCGAGCGCCAATCTTTATAGCTTGTTGATGACGCGGCCCGATGTGCCAACTAGCCAATGATAATGATATTAAGCCCTACTGTTATTTC
>CAMRDW010000093.1 GCA_947041315.1 uncultured Enterovibrio sp. | reverse complement strand
TCTTCAATTCCTTTGGGTATATACCCAAAGTAATTGAAGCTGCGTGCTTTTAGAAACAGTGAACCAAGTAAGTGCAGGCTCTAGCAAAAAGGAATACATGCATCTTGAAGTCCGTTGGGTATAAGCATCTTTAACTGTTTTTGTCCAAAATAAAAAGAGGTTTTATTTAGAGTCAATACAATGAGGATATTTATCGATGTAATATTTTTTCTCTTCTTTATATAAACCATGTTTCGACAGCATATTTATAAAAATAGAGCATGTTTCATTTGATACCATTGAATTGATGAATTTGTCTTTCTTCTGGTTGTACTCTTTTATTTTTAGTAAATCAGTAAATTGTGCCGTCGATTTGCTTTTTATTTCATCTGTCACTAAACGCTTAAATATGACGTCTTCGTTTTCATTTTTTTGTCCTTCAGGAAGAAGCGGCGCATAATATAAAGAGACATGATAATCTGTTGAAAATACATTTTTGAAAATATAACCCGAGCGCATGGCATGATAATTATTGGTGATCACAAGCCAGTCTTTTTTATCTTTAAGCTGAGGCGTTTTACTGATTAGAAATTGACTGAAAATAGCGTTGCCTACAGTGTCCAATGATTCATTTTCCATGTAAATCCTTTTGGCATCCACCCCTTTTTTAATTAAATAATCAGACATGTATTTGGCTTCAATGAATGTTTTGTCTCGTCCCTTACCTGAAACGATGATTGGGATTTCCGGGTCTAATAACGAGAGTGTGTACGCTATATCTAATCGGCTCTCTAATATACCCAAGCCATTTTTTGCACCGAGAACGATGAGCCCATCCGGTTTATAATTTTTTTGTGGTGGGTAGATTTTATGGGTGGATGACTTTAAAACGTCATACGCATGCGTCACAATTAATTGCTCATCATTGTTTAATTTTTTCTGTGTATCCCTTGTGTTTATGAAGTCTTTAAATTGATTGAGGGTCTCATTTTGCAGCAAAATATTGGAATGTAATGCATGAATGTATTCAAATTCATTCGATTCAATGGCGTCTTTTATTTCTTTTTCTGACACCGTGATTTTGTTTAAATTTTCTATTTTTTCATTTAAAGGACGTTCAGCAAAAACAAATGAAGACGACAATATCATTGTTGCAATGAAGGTAAATTTAAACATCAACAGCCTCTCTCTTTTTATTTGTTTTTACCTTACCTGCCGAGCGAAAAATGACATATCCCCATCGCTTTTTAAAACTGCGTATACCCGTCGCCTTTGAAACTGCCTGGGTGTTGGCTGCGCTCGTTCAGGCCAATCACAGAGTAGATCTATGCTCAGGGCCTTCACTCCTTTGCCGCCTACACGCATCTTCAAGTGTCTTGGGTATAGATGTTGGCTACGCACGTTCAGCCCAATCAGAAAGTGCTTCGATGATAAGGAGGCTTTCTCACTTGCCGCAGACCTGCAAGTTCAAGAGTCTTGGGCGTCACATTAAGAAACCGTATTTATATATTGAGATAAAGGATATATTTTTCATTCATTGCTTGAGGTAAAGCAAAAGCCATCAGGAAATAGTTCATTAAAAACGTTTATATATTTAATTGAAATTAAATTCTCACGATGAATATATAAGGTCATTCAGGCCAGCCTTTCGCTGCATTATACACACACAATGAAGCTAAGTTTATATTTTTTGTTAATTTAAATGAATCACCCAATATGAATACTTTACCAGGCATTCATTTATTATTTATATTCCATTTATACCCGTCGCCTTTGAAACTGCGTGTTGGGGGCGCTCGTTCAGCCTACATCACATAGTAAATCTATGCTCTGGGGCTTCACTCGCTTGGCGCAGGCCGCAACTTCAATCCCTTTGGGTAAAATAATGAACGACAAGAAATAAGAAGAGATGAATCACCGGTTAAGGGTCTAAATGTAATTAAATAAGGTCAAATCTTTCGCTTTCGCAAAAGCTTGCTGGGAGGCTTGCAATGCGAGCAGATTTTCATTTAAATCAATCACCGCAGTGGAATAATCCAAATCTTCCATGCTACCTAAAGAACGATTTAACACCAATTGAAAATCTTTATGCATGTTTTCTTGGCTGTCGAGCGTACTCAAACGGCTTCCCACATCGGCTCGAGCACGGTTCAAATGCGTGAATGCGGCTGAAAATTGCTCTGTTACCTGCTGTAATTCCGCCGTTGAAGACGCATCGAAGATGCTCTGACTGGCGTAATCGATGCCATTTTTAAAACTATTAAAAATATTAAAGGTGTCTTGGCGCTCTAACTCTATTTTATCCCCGTTTAACATTTCGCCTTCAAAAGAAACGCTCAAGGTTCCCCATTGGATCCCATCTTTAGGGCTGTATTCTCCCGCGCTGACCACAATATTATTTTGAGACAATTCGTAAAAGGTCTTGCCGTCTTTATCCACACTAAAACTGACGGCATATTGCCCTTTGTCTGCATCATTTGAATTGATGGCCTGAGAGAGCAATAACAGCGAACCACTTTGCAATTCATACTCGGGTTGATAATCACCAAAAGGATTTTTAATTTCCATGAAAACATGATCACCCGGATCGCTGGTTTGAACATCCACAGAAGGCGCTATTTTAGCCATTCGATGAAAACTGTCTCCCGCATAACGTACATTGTTTTCACTGTCACGGTGAAAGGGTTGCTTGCTTGACTGGGTTCCTGAAAATAAGAAATTACCCGATTCATCTTTTGTATTGACCAGGTTCATAAACCCATTGTAAAGCGCTTTAAGATCTTGGCGATGAGCAAGACGATCTTCAGCCGACAAAGAACCATTAATCATTTCAATTACTTGACGCTTTGCAGTGTCCACCATTTGCTCTGCATCATTAAAAACAACTTCAGCTCGATTTTGTCGATTTCGTGCAAGGGTGATCGACTCGATATATTGCTCTAACTGCTCATCTTGTTGCTGAAAATTTTGTATATAAATGGAGGCAACAGGATCATCTCCAGAGGTTAATACGCGCTTTCCGGTAGCTAGTTGCTCTTGATTATGCTGCACTTTTACTTGCTGGCGCATCAAATCATTCGAGACAGATTGGTAATTGTGAAAACTGGCAATACGGCTTATCATCACTCAAATCCTTATCTTGTCGCGCTTAAGAGTGCTTCAAATGTTTCATTGGCAGAGGTCATGATGCGAGATGAGGCCATATAAGCCTGCTGAAACTTCATCATGTTCGCCGCCTCTTCATCCAAATTGACCCCTGATATCTCTGCAATGCGCCCTGCTGCTGCATTGTGCTCGACACGGGTCACCTCTTCTAATTGTGAAAAAGAAGATTTTTGAACCCCTATCTCTGTGTTTAGCCCTTCGAAAACATCAATTAAACTCGAACGCCCCTCGTTCATGACTTTTTTTGTTTGCAAATTTTGCATAAAAATGGCGTTGCCATTGTCCCCATCAGCAGGGATCAAACTGACGGAAAAAACATCTTCAGGGTACCCTCCCCCGGTCAATTCAAACACAGTGCCATTGACATTCACGGGTGTTGAAGGAGGATACGTTTGCGGGGCCAATATGATCTCTCCTTGCATGTCTAACACGGCAAATTGTGAGGCATCGGGAGAGATCATCACTTTAAATTCTTTTTGAGCGCCTTCTTGAAGTATTTTTAAACTCCCTTCCCCTTTAATAACGGACTCAGAGCCAACGAAACTTTGGGCCGCTATTTTTGCAGGGTCTTCCATTACAATCCGTATTTGTCCTGCCGCTTGTCTCATCGGACGGATGATCACGCGCTCTCCAGGACTTAAGCCCACATCCACTTGAATATTCAAACCGTCATATTCGAATGAAGGCGGGGTCCCTGAAGGGCTCACGGGGATCATTTTTTGCTCTGGGGTTATCATGGTATATTGGGTACCGTCAAATTTAAGTTGATAATCACCCATTTTTAATTTCGAAATATCCTCGATGTACACTTTGAGTTCTGCTTTAGAGTCAGAGCTGGCCACCACGCGATCAATGGCCAAATCATCACGATTAAAATCATTAAAAAGATATGACCCAGGATCACCATTCAAATCAATTCCTTGAAATTGAAGATCATTCATTGACATCGCAAAACCCACACTTAAAGCGCCCAAAGAATCACGCACCCTCCCCAAGGTTTGATCACGGTATTCAAACATGCCCCCCAATTTTCCGCCAATATCGGCATGAGATATCGCTTTAAGACTTTTACCCTCGACCAAGGCTAAGCGTCTTTTTTGCGGATCAGGCATACCGACAACGGTGCGCAATTCACTGGCGTTTAATCCAGAGACAAGGGTATGCCCACTCCCAATAATGACGTTGATCAATCCATCATCACGTCGATTTACTGTGACTTGCGTAAATTCAGACAATTCATTCACAAGACGGTCTTGACGATCCAATAAATCATTGTCGACAGCGGCACTTTTCAAAAGCCCTCGTTGCACATCAACCAACTCCTTGCCAATGTTGTTCACTTCATTCAAGGTGGCGTCAATTTCAATGGAGGTGTCCGTTTCTTGTGTTTGTAAAAGGGTATTTAACTCGTTAAAACTTGAAACCACCAGCCGTGATTTATCCAGCACCACTTGACGGGCTCCCATGTCACTTGGGCTGTCCGTTAAGCCTTTTAAGGCACCGTAAAATTCATTCATATTATTTGGTATTTGTTTAGCAGAATGGGCCATGGTATCGTCCAGCAAACTGAACTGATTATTTCTTATTGCTGCATGAGAAAGGGTCGTTGTCGCAAGGTTAAAGTCATTCACTGCAAATTTATCGTAGTTTCGACTCACCGCTACGGCGTGTACGCCATTCCCCCATTGATTCCCGCCCCAATACGAGGTTTCGTTTGTTCCTTGCTCTACACGCTGGCGGCTGTAACCCTGGGTGTTTACATTCGCAATATTGTGACCGGTGGTATTGAGTTGTCTCTGTGCGGTCAAAACGCTCTGAGAGCCTAGCGTTAGCAGATCAAATCCCATTCCAGCCTCCGTGTATGCAGATCACATTAATCAATCGGTCTGCTCTTTGTGATTCAAGATTGATGCCAATAAATAAGAAAAGAACGTGCCCCATTTCAAATCTTTCTCGCTCCTTGTCTTTTCGGAGTATTTTCCATTTATTTTTGAAAATAAAAGAAGCGATCTTTGAAAAAGCAGAAAAAAGAAAGGTAAAAAACAAGAACAAAGACAGAGGATAAAACAAAGAAAAACCCGTGTGGCAATGCATTGCCGCTACGAAGAAAACCAGTTCCAAAGTCCCAAAGAAAACCGAGGGAAAATATCAATTCCTAGAAAAGATTTAAGCAAATACAAAGAAATAAACACCATAAAAACCAAAAAAGAAACGCCCAAAATGAAGATCAATTTTCGGCCTTTTTTAAACCAAGCCGCTTGAACTCGGGGTACGTCTCGTCGATTTCGGCCAAGAAGAAGAACCCAATAATAGCGCCATTCGCCAATCCCTATCATGGAGCGCACATCCATCACATGCTTTGCTTTTGTTCGGGTACCAAAGTGCAATTTAATTTGCAGCAATTGAAGATCGGTAAAACTTGCCGCGACTTCTTTTGGGAGCTTTTTTAAAAAAGAATGGATAAAAGGATCATCATAAATTGAACCATGGACATACAGACCTTGTTCATTTGTTTTTGGGGGGGTCTCCTCTTTATCTTGCTGTGTCACTGCATGTCCTTTTTCAAAAGAGCCGATGAACGCTTCAATCTATGGTTTTATCAAGTCTTTCACGCGATGAAAAACGCTCATGACTTTATTTGAATACTCAGGATCGGTTGCATAACCTGCATTTTGCAATCCTTGAATATATAAATCTGGTTTTTCAGACGCTTCCAATGCTTTTGAATAGCGCGGATTGGAATGAATAAAATGAACATAATCATTAAAACTCTCATCAAAAGCACCATAAGATCGAAAAGAAGCCAATTCCTGAACAGGGATATCTTTATGAAATTCAAGAGTTTGAACTGCAACCTTATTGCCTTTCCAAGCGGGATCTGCTTTTATATTAAAAAGGTTATGGCTGCTGCCTCGGGCATTCCCTATCACCTTTTTTCCCCAACCCGTTTCTAAAGCGGCCTGAGCAATTAAAATTCCCGGATCCGTTCCCAATGCGCGCGCGGCTTTTTTGGCATAAGGCAAAAGCCGTGAAACAAAGTCGCTTGGACTTTCAAACGGTTTTGATGAGCCTGTTTTGTCATTTTCTTTTTCAAATCGCCCCTCGTGATGGATATTCACCTTTTTTGCAATCTCAGGCGATGCATGTTTATTGGGAAGAAAAAGTGCGTCCACACCCTCTTTAGGTTTGCGCTCTCCCTGAGGCGAAAGCACAGAAAGCGGCGCCATTGAAGGTAAAATAGATTGTCGAGGAGGATCCAACATACCCAGATTCTCATCCCGTATTTCATTTTTTTCAGGAATTTTAAATTGCTGGACAATTAATTCGGCTAACCCAAGAGAGCCTTCCCGTGATAAAGCACTGGAAAGCTGTTCGTCTGCCATTTGTCGATAAAATTTAGACGTCCGATTATCAACAAGATCGGACTCGAATGCTTCGTTCGCATCGCGCATCGATTTAAATAACATTTGCGTAAAAATAGCTTCAAACTGTTTCGCCGCTTCAAACAAAGCCTCATCAGATTCTTTTGGATTAGAGGCTTTTTGACGTAAGGTATCAAGCTGACTCAAGTCGTGAATAAATCCAGTGTCTATGGGTGTTTTCATGGTTTAAATCACTATCAATTGACCGTCAATGGCCCCGGCTTGTTTTAAGGCTTGCAATATCGCCATCAAATCCGAAGGGGTCGCACCCACGGCGTTCACAGCGCGCACCAATTCATCCAATGTTGCGCCGGGCTGAAAATAAAACATTCTTCCTTTTTCTTCTGCAACATCAATATCAGAATCAGGAACAACGGCCGTTTGCCCCCCCGCAAGCGCACCGGGTTGACTCACTTTTAAATTTTCTTTTATGGTCACCGTCATACCACCATGGGTGATAGCAGCAGGTCGCAAACGCACATTTTGTCCAACCACGATGGTGCCTGTACGGCTATTTACGATGATTTTTGCTGAAACTTCAGCGGGATCAAACTCAATATTTTCAACCGTTGAAAGAAAGGCAACACGGTGCGTCAGATCTCTCGGGGCTTGCACACGCACCGAGGTCGCATCCATCGCTGAAGCCGTATCCGGTCCAAGAAACGCATTAATAGAATTGGCCATACGCTGAGCGGTTGTAAAATCAGCATCAAAGAGGTTAAACGTAATAAAACGTCCACTTGCAAAAGGACTTGGCACTTCTTGTTCCACCGTAGCCCCATTTGTGATGCGCCCTACCGTTGGTGTGTTGCCAACAATAGAAGAGCCATCCGCGCCGTCAGCAGTGAAGCCCCCCACAATTAAATTCCCTTGTGAAACGGCGTACACTTTACCATCAAGCCCTTTCAAAAAGGTTTGGACGAGGGTTCCGCCACGCAGACTTTTCGCCGAACCGATGGATGAAACAGTGACGTCAATTTTCTGACCTTGCTTTGCAAAAGGGAGTAATTCTGCGCTCACAGCAACGGCTGCGACATTTTTTGTTTTGGGCTTAACACCGGAGGCCATCTGTATGCCTAAATTTTTCAACATGGCATTAAAGCTTTGATCCGTAAAAGGCGTGCTCTCCCCTGTCCCTGCAAGCCCGACAACCAAGCCATAACCTATCAATTGGTTACTCCGAACCCCCGCCACTTCTGATACGTCTTTGATACGCACCGCATGAGCCAAAGGGCTTAGCAATATCAATATTAAATACAGGGTTAAGCAATGCTTCATTTTTAGATCTCCACCAAGGTGCTCACTCGTTATAGGATCACATTGAAGAATCGTGCCAACCATCCTTGCTGTTGAATATCTTGTCGGTCTCCCGTCCCTGAATATTGAATTCGCGCGTTTGAAATACGCGTTGAAACAATCGTATTTTCTTCTGTTATATCATCAGGACGGATCATTCCACTCAAGCGAATATATTCTTCTCCGGTGTTGAGCATAAGCCATTTTTCACCCCGGATAAGAAGATTGCCATTGGATAAGACATCAACCACTTCAACCGTGATGGATCCACTGATACTGTTGCTTTGATCTGCACTGGTGGAGCCGCTCGTTTTATTGTCATTGCTCATGGCATAGGACAAGGTCGCCTCACCGATTTTGACCTCTTGGCCCCCCAATGAAAGAGGATCCATGCTCAAATCTGCTTTTTTATTCGCGTCACTGCTGGCTGTTTTTTTCGCTTGTGTTTTTTCTTCTAAGGTGACAGTTACGATGTCCCCAATGCTTTTTGGTTTGCTGTTGTCGTATAAATCTTGGGTACTTGCGAGACTGAATAATGACCCCGTGGCTGCAACAAAATTTTCTGGTTTAGCGGCAGGCTCTAAAGGCGACCAATTAGGATCCCCAGGGACCGCATCTTCACGCTGCCTTAATCTTCCGATTAAACCACCTGCCCCCACCTCCGTATCCCCTTCTGTTGCATCAATATCCGAGGTGGCCTGCGCCACTTCACCTTCATTGAAGAGGTTTTCTTGCTGCAGCTTCGAACATCCAGAAAGAAGGGCCAGCAGAAGAACAAAAATCGCCCATTTTTTCATGCCGGTTTCACTCCTTTTATAGCTGTTGATTCACGTAACTTAACATCTGATCGACCGATGAAATGACCTTCGAATTCATTTCATAAACCCGCTGGGCTTCTATCATGTTCACCAGCTCTTCAGTGACGTTCACGTTAGAGGTCTCAAGCATGGATTGACGCACACTGCCAAGCCCGTCCAATCCCGGAACGCCTTCTTGTGCATCTCCACTGGCCCCTGTCGGCAAATAAAGATTTTGTCCAATCGGCTCAAGCCCCCCGGGATTAATAAAGTCAACTGTGGTAATTTGCCCAATAATGGCATTGGCTTGTTGCCCACGAAGCCTGGCTGAAACTTCCCCGTCCGTGCCGACAGTCACTTGAATGGCATCCGGCGGAACCACAATCTCAGGCTCTAAAGGGTATCCCGCTCCTGAGGTGACAATAACGCCTTCATCATTCAGGGTAAATTGACCGTTACGCTGATAACCTATGTTGCCGTCAGGAAGCAGTATTTGAAAAAAGCCGTCTCCTTCCACCATTAAATCAAGCGCATTGTTCGTTGTTTGAGCGTTCCCGTTCGTATGCACACGTTGCGTGGCAACCACTTTGGCTCCCGCCCCTAACATCAACCCACTGGGTAATTCTGTATTCTGAGACGACTGACCACCCGGTTGATTAATGTTTTGATAAAACAGATCTTCAAACACGGCCCTTGATTTTTTAAAACCAATGGTGGAAGCATTCGCCAAGTTATTTGAAATGGTCGATATATTGGTTTGTTGTGCGTCTAGGCCCGTTTTACTCACCCACAGTGCTGGATGCATAATAATGTCCTCTTCGAATTAACCCATGCGCAGCAAAGACTCGGATGATTTATCCATTTCTTCTGCCGTTTTCATTAACTTTACTTGCATTTCAAAATGACGCTGAAGCTCAATTAAGCCTGTCATTTCACTGATTGCATTGACATTACTGCCTTCTAAAGCGCCGGTGAGCAAGGTGACACTGGCATCTTCATCAAACACCGCTCCAGGATCAATCGATTTAAAAAGGCCACTTTTGTCTTTGTATAATTCATCATTTTTAGGGCGAACCAATTTGATCCTATCAACTTCTTCCATCGCTTCAGGAGGTGCCCCTTGCGGTAAAACAGACACAGTGCCATCTGAACCTATTTCTATTTTGGAAACAGGCAAAGGAATAAAAATAGGGGCGCCGCGCTGACCTAAAATCAGTTCTCCATGGCCATTTTGAAGCAAGCCTGTTTCATCGACATTCAAATTCCCTACGCGGGAATACCCTTCTTGTCCGGCGGGATCTAGAACAGAAAACCATCCATCCCCTTTGATCGCAACGTCAAGATCGCGCCCAGTCGTAATGGTGGGGCCTTGTGCAAAACTGTAACCGGGTCGTTCTGTCATATTAAAAACGCGAGTGGGCAGCCCTTCGCCATACGCTTGCATTGCACGTGCTTGCTCTAAATCTGCACGAAATCCCGTTGTGCTTACATTGGCCAAATTATTGGCTCTAAGCTGCAACGCTTGCATATCTTGTTTCGCGCCACTCATGGCAAGAAATAATGCACGATCCATTTAGACATTCTCCTCTCGCTGATACATGGAGTAAAAGCAAGAAAGATGCCAGTAATTAAGCGATTGATTTTCTTATGAAAGGTTACAATTTAAAAGGGGAGAGGACGGTTTAGACAGAGAATGAGGTGACACATTGCCGCGAATAGAAAGCGGCAATGTGTGTTGTCTGTTCATCGAATTTGTAAAATGGTTTGCTGCATTTGATTTCCAACTTCAAGAGAACGGGAGTTGGCCTGAAAATTACGCTGTGCTGTGATAAGGTCGACAAGCTCTTGTGTCATGTCGATGTTGGACTGTTCAATGGTCCCACTTTTGATTTTACCAAACGCCCCTGCCATCGCTTCACCCCAAACAGCACTGCCCGATTCTTGCGTCACTTTCCATTGCGTATTTCCCGCTTGGGATAAACCTTGTTGATTTGAGACTCTGACCATCGCAACACGCCCCAATGCAACATTTTGCCCATTGCTGTACGTGGCCATTATCGTCCCTTCTGAATTGATATCCACTTTTGCTAAATACCCTGTTGTTGCACCATCTTCAGCAAATTTACGCATTTCAAAAGGAGAAGCATATTGTGTTGGCGCTTCAAAGTTAATCGTCAAAGATTGATTACCGTCAGCCCCGTTCATCTCAAGATTTGCCCCAGTAGGACCAAAATCAACGGTTTTAATGGGTTTACCCTCGTTCACCGAATCAACCGATCCATCGCTGTTAAAGAGAATAGAATGCCCCATTTGCCCTGTGGCATTTGTGAAATTACCGCCCGTCACACTCAGAGGCTTTTCACTCACGGAGTCTGTTAATGTATAATAAACGGCCCATTTATTGGGAGTCACATTGTCTTTCACATAATAGGTGGTTAATTTATAAGGCTGCCCTAAAGAATCAAAGATGGTTGCAGAGGTGGCTTTGTTATAAGTTTCAGGATCTTCCATATTAAATGCAGCGGGATCTTTTTCAGCACCTCCCGCGGGTAAATTTAACCCAATATCTACATTTTCAGAAGCCCGTGGTTGACCAAATTGATCTGGAACATTCAAGGATTTTGGTTCAAACGATCCCACTTGCAAGGTTTCATTGTCAACATTGTACCCGAGCAAATATTGCCCATCAGAATTTACAATGTTGTTGTTTTTATCTAAGTGAAATGCACCGTTTCGAGTAAGAAAATTGTCGTTGGTTGCTAATTTATCGTTGGCCACCGAAAAATAGCCGTTTCCACTGATCCGAAGATCGAGAGGATTGTTCGTGTAAATGCTGGAACCTTCATGAAACTGCTGGGCGACAATGGAGGTTTGTACACCGCTCCCGGTTGTCGTTTTTGCATTCGAAAATATGGATGCGGAATAAACATCGCCAAATTCAGCACGCGACTCCTTAAAACCAAAAGTGTTGGCGTTCGCAATGTTGTTACTGGTGGTGTTCATGTCTTTTTGAGCTGCGGCCAGGCCACTCAGTGAAATATTCAATGACATTGCTATAACTCCTCTGTCTTTTGGCTTTTAGTTTTTGTTGGCGTTGTTAAGATTCACTTTACCCACCTCAAGCACTTCTGAGAGTTTTATGGGAGAGGTGTAACCTGCAATATTCAACATGACATTGCCGTCACCGTTACCCAACAAAACACTGTTTACATTTGCATATGTAGACATTTCTAAATTCTGAGGTTTACCTGCCACATTTGTACTCGCATTCATGGCGTAATTTCCTTCAGGCAAGGCATTGCCGTTTTGATCTTTTCCATCCCATTCAAGGCGATGATCTCCGGCAGATTTTGGACCCGTATTAAAGGTGCGGAGTAATTCTCCTTTTTCGCTCATAATGCGCACCACCACATCATTGATGGCTTGTGGCAGTTTCATCATGCCTGCAATTCCGCCTAACGCATTTTTAAATCCTTCGTTTCCTTTCACTAAAACATCTTGCCCAACCAGCGAAGAGGCCTGTAAGGCTTGGCTTGATGTCATCGCCGCATTCAATAATCCAAATTGCTCGTTCATTTTCCCGATGCCATCCACCGTCGCAAAAGACGCCATTTGCGCGATCATTTGTTCATTGTCTACTGGCTTAAAAGGGTCTTGATTTGCAAGTTGTTTTGTTAATAAAGAAAGAAAATCTTCCTGATTCAGATCCGTTTGACCTGTGACTTTTTCTCCTGCATCACCTCGGTCAACACGCTGTTTTTCTTGCAGCGCTTTAAGCTGGTCAATATAACTGGTGGAGCCACCTGCACCACCTGTGCTATCAATCGGATTCATGCTGGTAACCTCCTGCTCTTACTGACCCATTTGAAGTGTGCGCATCAACATCTTTTTGCTCGATTCTGCCACTTCAACATTTGTTTGATAAGCCCGAGATGCTGAAATCATGTTTGCCATTTCTTCCATCACATTGACATTCGGTTTGAAAATATAACCTTGTTCATTGGCCATTGGATGATCTGGATTAAATTCAGCCAACAAGGGTTTTTGACTTTCAACAATCCCTGCAACCCGTACGGGTACACTGACACCTTGCTGCGAAACAAATTGATTTAATTCTGCAGCAAATACGGGGTATCGCGCTTTATAGGTTTCATCGGCAGAGCTGCTCACTGAATTTGCGTTCGCCAAATTACTGGACGTTGTATTCAGTCGGACTGACTCAGCGCTCATTGCAGAGCCTGAAACATTAAATACATTAAACAAACTCATCGATTATTCTCCTTTCAATGCCTTGGTCATATTTTTAAATTTAGAACCAAGAAAATCCAATGATGCCTGATATTCGAGGGCATTTTGCATAAACAGGTTGCGTTCAACTTGTGAGTCCACCGTGTTACCATCCCCAGTGTCTGGCTGCTCGGGATTGCGATACATTATTTGACCGTTAACAACTGGAGAAGAGGCAGTGATATGCCGTCCATCCGTTTTAGCAAGGCCAAAACTTGCCCCAGAGGTTGCAGCTTCAAGGACACGTCCAAAATTGATATCTTGCGCTTTATACCCTGGCGTATTGGCATTGGCCAAATTATTTGCCAGCAACTCAGCTCGCTCAGAACGGACACCGACAGTGTATTGATGTACGCCAAGTGCCTTATCAAATGATATCGCCATCAGGCAACCTCCAAAATTTATCTAATAAGATTAAAGCAACATGAATGCCAACTTTCTTGAAAGGTCTTTACTTTTGTTTCGGGTGTTTTAAACATTCCTTGTTTCTCCCCCCTTGGCGTACCCATCTACTTTTTTTAAAAAGAAAGTCAGTTTAAAGGTTTGCACAAAATGAGCCAAAAGAGCACCAAAAAAACAATAAAAAAGGTGAGCATGTTAAGGCTCACCTTTTTTACTTTTTATCGATGTCTTTGTTACTGAAAAGAGATGATAGGTTAAAGCAATACATGATCTCGCCGTGCGGATTGCTCTTAAATCAAATCAGTTCATCTGTTCATCTGTTCATCTGTTCATCTGTTCATCTGTTCATCTGTTCATC
>CAMRDW010000092.1 GCA_947041315.1 uncultured Enterovibrio sp. | reverse complement strand
CCCTTGAAAGAAGCGAGATTTATCATGGGTGTCCAAATAAAAGGAGCATGCCTCTCTAGATTAAATACTCGAATGAATCTGGATATTCAGAATAAATAGAGGCAAATTAAAGAGGATAAAACTAACTTTAAAAATAGAAATAAAGAACATTTAAAATAAACCTTTAATTAAAAAATCAAGGGGTGCAATATAAGATTAAAACAATGAGTAACTTTACAGATCCTGAAATAAGAAAAATATCGCGTTAATTTAAATAACAGCGATATTGTTTTCTTATGCAACGCAAAGGGAAAAAGATTTTTCTCGTTAACTATTCAAACAAAATGATGACGAATGAAGAAATAAAATATATCTTGCTTACGTTTAAAAATTACATTCAAAAGACGGAAGAAACAGGACCTAAAAAATGACTCCAAAAAGCAATTTTATTGGCTTATTGCCACTTATTTTCTTTATTATTATTTATGTTTTAACCGGTATTTATACTGATAACTTTTCTAGCATGCCATTGTTGGTCGCTTTCACTCTCTCTGTTGTTGTCGCCTTGCTTATTCAAGTAAAAGGACAAAAAACAACATTTGAAGAAAAAATGAATATCTTCACAAAAGCGGCCGGTGACAGTGACATTATTATGATGGTGCTGATTTTTCTTCTTGCAGGGGCATTTTATTCTGTGACAGATCAAATGGGGGCCGTCAGTTCAATTGTTAATTTAGGCTTGTCTGTCATTCCTTCAAACAAGGTTCTCGTGGGGATTTTCGTCATTGCTTGCGTCTTGTCTTTTGCAATGGGAACCTCAATGGGGGCGATTACCGCACTGGCCCCTATTGGGCTTGGCATTGCAGAACAAGTTGGCGGAAATCCTGCGCTTATTATGGCAACCGTGGTTGGCGGGGCCATGTTCGGTGATAACTGTTCTTTTGTATCAGACACAACCATTGCAGCCTGTCGCACGCAAGGTGTTACGCTAAAAGAAAAATTCAAGTGCAACATCATTACGGTTCTACCTGCCCTTGTCGGCACAATCATTTTATTGGGGATCATTCCTTTTGGTAACGGGGCTGAAACAGTAGTGAGTGAATACTCACTTATTAATATCATTCCTTATGCATTGATCATTGTCGCAGCGCTATCGGGCTTGCATGTTATGGGGGTTTTAGGTCTGGGTGTCGTCAGTGGAATTTTCATCGGTTTTATGAATGGAAGCTTAGATTACGTATCAGCCCTTGAAACAGTGCAGCGCGGTATGGGGTGGATGCAAAACCTCGGTATGATCACCCTTGTGGTGTCTGGTCTCGTCGGGTTAATGAAGCATTACGGGGGCATTCAATACCTACTCGAAAAAATAACAGCGCATTCTAACGGTATTTTTGGCGGACAAATAGGGATAGCAACATTGGTCAGCTTGATAACCTTAGCGACAACAAACAACACTATCGGTATCTTAACAGCAGGAAGCATTGCCAAAGATATCTCAGATAAATACAGTATTGATAAAGCTCAAACCGCTTCTCTACTTGATATTTGTGCCTGTTCAATGAACGGCTTGATGCCGTATGCAGGTCAGCTGCTCATGGTTGCAGGTCTTGCGAAAATATCACCCATTTCAATTATGCCTTATGCTTTCTACCCCATGATGATGCTGGTCATGGCAATCATATCCATCATTTATTTCTCTAAAACGTCCCCCTCTTCTGCCCGTCACCATTGAACCTAAGTGGGTGTTGACTACACGCATCTTCAATGACTCTGGGTATAAGCGATTAAAATGACAAATCCACAGCGCTACCCAAGAAAAGTGAAATCACAGGCAGAAAGACGCCCGCTTCAAAGTCGAAAGGGATATTTGAAAATGCGTCTAAAGGCTTTTTAAGCCCATCTTTTACGCATAAAAAAACAATCTAATCTGTTCATTCGCTCGCACTCTTTTGCCATAAGGAGTGCGAGCGTCTTTCTTTAAAACAGCCCTCACGGAAAAACCCTTGCCACACAAGACGCCTTCACATTTAATATCCATATACTCAATCGTCCATCTACGCAGAAGGGCTTCACTCGCTTGCTAGAGGCGCGCATCTTCAATTTCTTTGGGTATAAAAAAGATGAACGTCCTTAAAAGGAAGGTTCATCACGACACAGAGCGTAAACAAGGATGAAACCAATATGCTGTATCCACTTAAAAATCGACATTTTTTAAAACTATTGGATTTTAATGCAGATGAAATTCAATATTTATTAAATTTATCTTTCAAATTGAAAAAAGAAAAATACGCAGGGTTCGAACACGTTCGTTTAAAAGGGAAAAATATAGCCCTTATTTTTGAAAAAAATTCCACGCGCACCCGCTGCGCTTTTGAAGTCGCCGCCTTTGATCAAGGCGCAAACGTCTCTTATCTTGGCCCATCAGGAACGCAAATCGGTCATAAAGAATCAATGAAAGACACAGCAAGGGTGCTGGGGCGCCTCTACGACGGTATTCAATACCGTGGATTTGCCCAAGAGATTGTCGAACAATTAGGTAAATATGCAGGCGTTCCTGTTTGGAATGGTCTCACCGATGAATTTCATCCAACACAAGTTCTGGCCGATTTAATGACGATGCTAGAACACAGCGAAGGAAAAGAACTTCATCAGTTAAAATTTGCCTTTTTAGGAGATGCCCGAAACAATGTGGCTCATTCCTTGATGGTGGGCGCTGCAAAAATGGGGATGGACATCCGCTTGGTAGCCCCAAAATCATTTTGGCCCAGCCCAGACATTCTCAATCAATGCATTGAAATATCAGATAAAACAACTGCAAAAATCACCTTAACAGAAAGTGTAAAAGAAGGCGTGAAAGGATGTGACTTCCTTTATACCGATGTATGGGTTTCCATGGGAGAGTCCAAAAAAGCCTGGGATCAACGCATAAAAAAGATGCTGCCTTACCAAATCAACATGAAAACCCTCAAAGCCACAGGCAATAAAAACGTAAAGTTCATGCATTGTCTGCCCGCATTTCATGGCACAGACACCCTTATAGGAAAAGAACTTTCTGAGAAATACCCTCAATTATCAGAAGGTTGTGAGGTAACTGACGCGGTTTTTGAATCAAAACACGCCATTGTTTTTGATCAAGCAGAAAACCGAATGCACACCATTAAAGCCGTGATGGTCGCAACGTTAGGAGAGTAAGTTTATTTCTTTGTCTTTGAAACTGCGCGGCAACCGGCAACGGGCTGCGCTTTCTAACGTCCATCCAACTCAAGCCCAATCACATTTAAGCCCAAGAAAAGAAGCCCAAAAAAATCCGCTCATACTCAGGCTCTTGAATCAAAGAAGGTCTTCAAAGGGGTCTTCAAAAACGGCCTTAAAAAAGTTCGCTGAAAAAGCGCCAGAAGCCTTTTTTGAGAGTTTAAGTGAGCACCGAAGACAAGCGCCCATTTTGTCTTTTTCTCTTTCTTTTTCATTTTTTTAAAATTCAAAGAGAGGCATTTTTCATGCTCTTTTCATTTTTAAAAAAAGAAGCGATTCAGTCCCCTCTTCGAAGCTGATACTATACCCAAGACACTTGAAGATGCGTGTAGGCGGCAAACGAGTGAAGGCCTTGAGCATAGATGGGCTATGTGATTGGCCTGAATGAGAGAAGCCAACACCCACGCAGCTTCAAAGGCGACGGGTATATACCCAAAGTAATTGAAGATGCGCCTAGACAACAGCCACGCAGCTTCAAAGGCGACAGGTATACCCCAATATCAACATAAAGAAGACGTATATGAACCGTAAAAAGAAAATAAATCAAATATATCAAAAGCGCGCAAAAAAGATTAACGCCAAATTATCAACTCAAACAAAACCCAAATACATCAGTAAAGCCGACCGTGCAAAATTGGAATTAGAGTCTAATCAAGAAGAATGCGCTCTAACAGAAAATGACGCTTAAAAAATATGCCCGTCACCTTTCATCATTTAATGAAAACACAAGCGCATGATAAAACAGAATAGAAAAGGATTTCGCCTTGAAAAATCTTGTACCTTGGTTCGTTTATTTGATCCGAGCAAAAGATAACTCTTTATACTGCGGCGTCACAAAAGACGTTAAACGTCGATTTGAAGAACACCAAAGTAACACTCAAAAAACAGCAAAATATTTAAGAGGAAAACAACCTCTAACCTTGGCATGCTCATTCCAAGTAAAAACAAAACAAGAGGCTTTTTCTATTGAATGGAAAATAAAAAAATGGCCAAAAACAAAAAAAGAGGCCCTTTGTCATAATGAAAATCCTCTGCAGATCTTCTCAATAAATAAATGTGAATAAAGGACAATATCATGGCACTTAAAGCGACTGTGTATAAGGCCTCAATCAATGTGGCAGATATGTCGAGAAACGTATATCTAGATCATGGCGTCACCTTGGCTCAACACCCTTCAGAAACAATTAAACGCTTGATGCTTCGTCTTCTCGCATGGACCTTATACGCAGATGAACGCTTACAATTTACGAAAGGGCTGTGTGATGACACTCAACCCGATCTTTGGATTAAAAACTACAGCGACGAAATTGAGCTTTGGATTGAGTTGGGTTTACCCGACGAAAAACGAATCAAAAAAGCCTGCTCTTTATCCAAAGAAGTCGTCTTGATGGTTTATGGGGATAATGCATCTGCCGTTTGGAAATCACAGATGCTCAATAAATTGCAATTGTTTAAAAATCTTACCGTGATCCACATTTTGGATAAAACATTGGAAGAGGCTGCATTGAATTTAAATAGAACAATGGATATACAAGCCACCATTGAAGACGAACAGCTTTGGTTCTCTATTGGTGAAACCGTTTTGTCCATTCAACCCGATATCTGGAAAAATGCATCCGCCGCCAAATAAGCCAGAAAAAAACACGAATGCAGGTGCCCATTTTTATACCCATTGCTTTTGAAGCGGCTTAGGTTGTTGGTTGCGCGCTCAAAGCCCAATCACATATACCCGTCGCCTTTGAAACTGCGTGGGTGTTGGCTGCTCTCGCTTAAGATCAATCACATAGTCGCTCTATGCTCAGGGCCTTCACTCGTTTGCCGCCTACACGCATCTTCAAGTGACTTGGGTATAGTGCATCTATGCTCAGAGGCTTTGCGTTCTTGGGGCCGACCTGCAACTCCAAATATCTGGGGTATACCAAAAAAGAAATAAAAAAAGGGGGCTTAAACGAAACTCAATCAAAAAGAAAAGAAGGAGTAAAAGGAAAAGAAAGAGTAAAAAGAAAAAAGCAGCAAAGGATGCAAGAGGCCCGTCATGAAAAAACACATTTTTTAAATGGCGTGAATGTTCATTAAATACATTCACGCCAACCACATTTTTAAAAAGAAAAAAGAGCCTTTAAAGCCGCTCTTTCTTTCTTACCCTGCCCCTTCTCTTTTACTCTTTTTTTGCCTGCTCTTTTTTAATGATGTCATATGCAGCTTGGATGTCTTGCGCTTTTTGTTTTGCCATTTCCATCATTTCTGGGGGCAATCCTCTGGCCGACAATTTATCGGGATGATGCTCATTCATTTGTTTACGGTAAGCGCGCTTAATCGATTGAGTGCTCGCATCAGGCTCCACACCCAATATCTTGTAAGCATCTTCAAGGCGCGCGGCTGAATAAGCGGGGCTCCACTGTTGTTGCCCCCCTCCTTCTCCTTGCTGATAAAAATGAAACGCCGCTTCTTGCATCGCGATGATTTGAGCGAGTTGCGAAGGGGAGAAACCCAATTTATTAGCGACAATCTGCAAAACACCAAGCTCACTCTGATGCAGATGCCCATCAGCGTAAGCAGCTTGAATTTGCAATTCAAGAAACAATTGCAATAGGTCAAAACGACCTCCACAACTGCGTTTTACATCATCTAATACATCTTCTAATGGAAAATCAGCGGTTTTTCCTTCACGAAAAGCATCTTGCGCTTTACGGCGCGCAAAAGAATCTAACGCCATGCGATCCATTAAAATCATGGCCAACCGAATTTCGTTTTGAGTGACCTGTCCTTTTGCTTTCGCAATATGCCCCATAACAGAAAAAGTGGCATGAAAATACGCCTGTTGATTCTCATGCTGGTTTTTGCCACTAAATCGAGCGCCAAACGAAACCGATGCCCTTGCTTTATCGAGCTTATGCCCTAAATAGAAACCTAAAAATAATCCAAAGGGACCTGCGAGCAAAAAACCAAAGAATGCACCGAGCACTTTTCCCCAAACAGCCATTTTGATTCTCTATGCGGTTAATATGATAAAATCCACACAAATATGCGGATTAGCCCATTTTATACGGTGTAAATAACAATATCATAACCTACTGATATATTGCCTTTTAAGCCAGTTTGGGAATATGACAAATTTGCATTATCATAACCTTCATTTCAAAAAATGTCGCGGATACTGAACCCTCTATACCCAAGACACAGAAAGTTGCGCGCCTGCGGCAAGCGAGTGACACCTTGGAGCATCAAAGCGATGTAATGAGGTTAAACGAGTGCAGCCAACGCCCAAGCAGCTTCAAAGGCGAGGGGTATATAGCCGTACAACAAGCCAATAACAGGACTGATTTTAATGCCAGTGAACACCAGAATTATTTTATCCAGTATGATTTGGTTCGCTTTGCATGGTCACGCCATCGCAAAGGACACCAATATCAACCAGGATAGCAATCGTCATCTGGTGATCCCAAAGCAAACTTGCCTTGCGCCAGAGCATCGTTGCATCCCTATTAGCAAACGAGACATCGATCCAAACAACGCCCCCATCACCATTGTGGCGGATCAAGCAAAATCAAAATTAAATAAAAAATCATACTACGACGGCGATGTCATTTTAAAACAAGCGCATCGAACAATAAAAGCAGACAGAGCCACCCTAGAAGAACCCGAAAATATCATCACAGCAAACGGCAATGTTTTCTACCATGATGGTGAGTTTTCCGTGACAGGCAATGCGTTACTCAGCAACCTTACCACAGACAACACCACCCTTTTTGATGCAAAATACAAAATGCTCTGCACGCCAGGGCGAGGCCAAGCTAAAGAAGTATTTAAAAATGGAACTCAATTTTACGAACTCGAAAATGGCACCTATACAACCTGCCCAGACAAAGACAACAGCTGGCGCTTTAGTGCAGGAAAAATAGAAAAAGAACAAGACGATATCTTTGCTGATTTATATCACGCTCGCTTTGAAGTTCTTGATATTCCAATTTTTTATATTCCGTATTTACGTATTCCTGCCGAAGAGGGGCGCCTCACCGGTTTTTTATATCCCTCAATCGGTTGGAATGACAGTGATGGAGCGGAACTCGAAACGCCCTTCTATTGGAATATTCATCCTCAATTGGACATGTTAATAACGCCAACATATATGTCAAATCGAGGACTATTTACTTCCATGGAGCCGCGTTACCTCACAAAAGCAGGCTCAGGCACCCTCTCTTTCGAATACATGGGAAGAGATGAGCTTTATCCTTCGATTAATAAAAGTTGGGGGGTTAATTGGCGTCATGCAGGAATTGCAGGGCATTGGAAATACGGCGTTGATTACAGCAAAGTCAGTGACATCACTTATTTCAACCGCCACACAGACTCACGCATCGGTAACAGAGAAGACAATACCTTATTACAAACCAGTGAAGTGTCCTTTCGAGACACAAATTGGAATACAAAATTAAGCCTCAGAAGTTTTCAAGCCTTAAATGAAAACACCTCTGTTTATAAATTATTGCCCCAGCTTGATTTCAATCTTTTTCAACCTGACTTCGCGTATGGATTGGATTTTTCTATGCCGACCCAAATCAGTCAATTTGGAACAGATGACCCTAAAAAACCCGATGCCTTGCGCATCAACTTAGAGCCGACACTCTCGCTCCCTTACAATTTGCCTTGGCTGAATGCCGCCGCTGAAACGCGCCTTTTTTATACCCATTTCAACCAGTCCAATACGGATTTAATTCGGGGCTTTAATGGCGAAGAATTAGAAGAGAGCGTCAGCCGCTTTGTCCCCATGGCTAAAGTGGGCGCCACGGTCACGTTAGAACGCACGGGCTCTATTTTTAACAATGCCTACACCCAAACATTAGAGCCACAACTTCAATACCTTTATATTAAGGATGTGGACCAAAGCAACATCTATAATCCTGTTAATTATGCAGGGGGCGGTTATGACACCGCGCGTTTACAAACAGATTACTACGGATTATTTCGTGCCAATCAATACAGCAGTATCGATTACATCAATCCTGCGAATCAATTTACCTTAGGCGCAGCATCTCGGTTTTTTGATGATGGATACAAAGAACGCTTTAATATCGCAGTCGGTCAAATTTACTACCTCAATAAACAAGAAAATCAAAAAGAAACCCCGATAAATTATTCCGCGTGGGCCATTGAAAGTGAATTAAATTTCAAAGATCAGATCTTTTTATCTGGCTCTCTAGAATACGACAGCAATATCAGTGATCTCCAATTTGGTAACGCCACATTGGAATACCGCAAAAACAGCTTTTTTGCTCAAGCAAATTATCGTTATGTTTCAAGAAAATACATTGCAAGCACCATAGGTGAAAATAATCTTGATTTAATTACCGAAGACGGGATTTCTCAATTTGGTTTAGTGACGGGTTTCCCAATTACCAATAAAATCAATGTTAGAGGACAATATTTTCACGATCTTACCCAAGATCTCATGTTAGAAAACCAAGTAGGGATGACTTATACCTCGTCATGCTGGGTGATTGGATTTAGTTATAACGAATATCTATTGGCTCGAAACAATATCCATAATATTCCGAAATATGATAATAACTTTACTTTCACTTTTAGCTTATTAGGGCTTGGCGCAAACGCCGGATTTGGATACAGTTCAGACACTGGCAATGCATTGGGTTATCGCAATCCTTTTGGATTAAGAAATTAAACCCAAAGTAATTGACGTTGCGTGCCTACGGCAAGCAAGTGAAGCCCTGAGCATAGATTGACTGTGTGATTGGGCGCCGCGAGCGTAGCCAACACCCACGCAGCGTCAAAGACGACGGGTATATAAAGTCAAGGCAAATACAGCGTTTATCTTGGCTCCCTCTGCACGCTCTGTTTTAACGTCAATGTTCACTCATACAGATCATTGAAACGTAATAAAAATGCGATACCCACGATATTTGAAGATGCAGGTAGGCACCAAGAACGAAAAGCCTCTGAGCATAGATAGACTGTGTAATGGGGCTTTGAGAGCGCAGCCAAAATGCCTGCATCTTCAAAGGCGACGGGTATATAACTCGAGGTTTTGAAACTGCATATGAACAAATGGAAAAGAACGTTCTTGGCTGCCGCTCTATCAGCAAGCCCCCTTTATCTCATGGCTGAGCCACTTGAATTAGACAGTATTATTACGATCGTCAATGAAGGGGTCATTCTTTCTAGCGATTTAAATAACCTAAAGAAAAGCATCATATTAAATGCACAAGCTGGCACCTTGCCTCCTGACGATTTGCTCAAAAAACAAATCATTGACCAACTCATTCTCGAAGAATTGCAGTTGCAAGAAGCGAAGAAGTTAGGGATTATTATTGATGATGTTCGCTTAGAACAAGCCATTAACGCCATCATAAAAAATAAAAATACAACCTTGCCCGCCTTTAAAAAAGAATTGAATAAAAATAACATCTTATGGGCTGAATATCGCGAGAAAATAAGAAAAGAAGTCACCATCAGCGAAACACGTAATCTCCTTGTCCGTCGCAGGATCAACATCCTCCCCCAAGAAGTGAACTCATTAACGGCTCAGTTAACTGAAAAAAATCAAAAAAATATTCAGTACCGCCTTCGCCATATCCAACTTCCGCTTTCTGAAAATGCCGACAAAGCAGAGCGAGAGGAAACCTTAAAAAAAGCCAAACAGATCATGAGCCAAATAAAAGACAATAAAGATATGGCAAGCTTGGCACTCGCGCATTCAAAAGGCCCCAAAGCCCTTAATGGCGGAGATTGGGGCTGGATGAGAGAAGAAGAAATGCCCACCCTTTTTGCCGATAAAATTAAAAATAAAGCCAAAGGCAGTATGATCGGTCCTTTTAAAAGCGGTGTAGGCTATCACCTCCTTAAAATCGATGATCTGAAAGGTCTTGAGACGGTGGCCGTCACTGAAGTGAACGCACGCCATATTCTCATTAAGCCCTCGATTGTTCTCAGTGATGAAGGAAGCAAACATCAACTAAAAACAATCATTTCAAGCATCGCGAAAGGCGACGCCTCTTTCGCTGAACTTGCAAAAAAACACAGTGCAGACCCAGGCTCTGCCATCAAGGGCGGAGATTTAGGCTGGCAAGCAAGTGAACTCTATGTTCCTGAATTTAAAGATGTTGTTGACAAGATTGAAACAGGAAAAATCAGTGCCCCCTTTAAAACGGTTCACGGTTGGCATATTGTGCAAGTCACAGACAGACGTCAAACAGACGGCACAGATGCCGCCATGCAAAATCGCGCTTATGGGATCTTACTTAATCGTAAATTCAACGAAGAAGCCCAAACTTGGCTACAAGAGCTTCGCGCCAGTGCTTATGTTGAACACATAGGTCCATCAAATGAAAAAAATTAAATCCTCTTTCAAACCCACAAGCCCTCAGCCTAAACGCATCGCCATCACCCCCGGAGAGCCTGCGGGGATTGGACCGGATTTAGTGCTTTCACTGGCCCATGAAACCGCGCCGCATCAATGGGTTATTTTTGCAAATAAAGCCCTGTTAGCCGAGCGTGCAAACATGCTCGGTCTTCAGATCCATTTTGAAGATTACGATAAAAATGCCCCCGCTAAAGCCCATGTTCCAGGCGTGCTTATTGTGTGTGATGAGCCCCTCGCTGAAAACGTGATCCCAGGGCAATTAAACGAAGCCAATGCAAACTACGTCATAAATACCCTCACTCGCGCAGCAAAAGCAACGCTGCCAGATCCGAAAACAGGGAAAAGTGAATGTGCCGCATTGGTGACAGGCCCAGTACACAAAGGGGTGATCCATCGTTCAGGGATCCCTTTTAGTGGACACACCGAGTTTTTAGCCAAGCTCACCCAAACGCCACGCGTGGTCATGATGCTTGCAACGGAAGGACTTCGCGTTGCGCTAGTGACCACTCACATCCCTTTGAGCCAAGTTTCCCACGAAATAACACATGAACGCCTATTAGAAGTCATTCGTATTCTTCACCATGATTTAAAAACAAAATTTTCCATTACACATCCGAAAATTTATGTATGTGGTCTCAACCCACACGCAGGAGAAGAAGGCTGTTTAGGGCGTGAAGAGATCGAGATCATCGAGCCCGCTCTTGCGCTTCTTCGTCAAGAAGGAATGGACCTTGTCGGTCCTTTACCTGCAGACACTCTTTTTCAAGATAAATACCTTAAAAACGCAGATGCCGTGCTCGCTATGTATCACGATCAAGGATTGCCTGTGTTAAAATTCAAAGGATTTGGAAAATCGGTCAATATCACCTTGGGTTTGCCTTTCATTCGCACCTCTGTTGATCATGGCACTGCATTAGATTTAGTTGGAGCAGGAACGGCAGACACAGGAAGCCTCCGAACCGCGCTCTCCCACGCCATTGAGTTAGTAGATAAAAAATCATGAGTAGTCACGTTCACCTAGGGCACCGTGCCCGTAAACGCTTCGGTCAAAATTTCCTTACAGATCCCTACATTATTGACAGCATTGTCTCAGCCATTAATCCTCTGCCTGGTGAAAATCTTGTTGAGATTGGGCCAGGTTTAGGGGCATTAACAGAGCCTGTCGCGCGTGAGGTCGATGAATTGAAAGTCCTTGAGCTGGATCGAGATTTAGTCGAACGTCTTCGCCAACATCCAACCCTCGCTGATAAACTAAAAGTGTTTGAAGGCGATGCTTTGAAGTTCGATTTTTCAGTATTAGCATCCCCTGAAAAACCCTTGCGAATTTTCGGTAATTTGCCTTATAACATCTCCACCCCTTTGATGTTTCATTTGTTCAGTTTTTCAGGTGCGGTTAAAGACATGCACTTTATGCTACAAAAAGAGGTCGTCAATCGCCTCGCTGCGGGTCCAAATTGCAAAGCTTACGGTCGCTTAACCGTCATGGCGCAATATTATTGCAAGGTCCTTCCTGTGTTAGAAGTGCCGCCTGGCTCCTTTACACCCGCACCGAAAGTCGATTCTGCGGTTGTACGCCTCATTCCTCACAAAGAATTACCACATCCTGCAACCAGTTTAAAATGGCTTGAGCGTGTGTGTCGTGAAGGCTTTAATCAACGCAGAAAAACCGTCAGAAACTGCTTTAAAGCGTTGGTCGACAGCCACACACTGGAATCACTCGGAATTGATCCTTCTGTGAGACCAGAAAGCCTGACCTTGGCCCAATTTGTAAAACTCGCAAATTGGATGCATGCCAATACCCAATAAAGGAAAGGAGAAAGGGATGCTTAATCACCATTTTTTGATCCGGGTTGTCACTCATTATGTCGATGAGCAATCCAATCCAGATAAAAACCAATTTGTTTTTTCATACACAGTCACAATTGAAAACAATGGAAAAGAAGACGCTCAACTTCTTCGAAGAAAATGGTTAATTACAGATTCAAATGGAAAGAAACTCGTCATTGAAGGCGATGGTGTTGTAGGAGAGCAACCCCTTATTCTTGCCAACGGCGAATATATTTATACAAGCGGTACCCTCATTGAAACACCGGTTGGCGTTATGCAAGGCATTTATACCATGCAAGACGAACAAGAAAATAAATTCGAAGTCGAAGTCGCGCCTTTTCGGTTTGCACTTCCTCACATCCTTCACTAGGAGATCTTGTGGCTCGGTATCTTGTTGGCGACATTCAAGGTTGCTTCGATGATTTAATGAAACTCCTTGATCTTGCATGCTTTGATGCCAAAAAAGATCATCTTTATCTTGCAGGAGATTTGGTCTGTCGCGGACCAGACTCCTTGTCTGTTTTACGTTTCGTTCGCCGCCTCAAGGATCACGGACACACAGTACTGGGCAATCACGACCTGCACCTTCTTGCTGTTTTTGAAAATATAAAAAAAGCCAATCCCAAAGACAAAACCCAACCCATTTTTGATGCAGAAGACGCTGAAGACCTCTTGTTCTGGCTCAGGCATCAGCCGCTTTTAATCGAACATGCAACCCCAAACAAAACCGCCCCAGGTTTTGTTATGACACACGCAGGGATCCCTCCCGCATGGGAACTTGTTACCGCAAAACGCGCAGCGATTGAAGTGGAAAACATATTACAAAGTGACCGCTATAAATGGCTATTAGAAAACATGTATGCCAACACGCCTTCTCAATGGGAAGGAACACTTTCTGGAGTCGAGCGTTACCGCTACATCATCAATGCTTTCACTCGCATGCGCTTTTGCGATAAAACGGGGGGGCTGGATATGGAATGCAAGCAACCTCCTGAAGAAATAAAAGACGGAAGCCTTATTCCTTGGTTTGAATTTGAGCCAAGAAAAAAAATCAACGAAACCTTGGTTTTTGGTCACTGGGCAGCCTTAGGAGGGGTTTTTAAAGAACATCTCATCGGTTTAGATACGGGCTGTGTTTGGGGTGGATCTCTTACCATGCTCCGCTGGGAAGACGAACAGATATTCAGTCTCCCCTGCCCTGTCCACGCACGGTAAAATTCCATTAAAATATCAGACCAATTCCAGTAAGTGGTTAACCAGAAATTACGCTCGAAAAATCACAGAGAATAAG
>CAMRDW010000091.1 GCA_947041315.1 uncultured Enterovibrio sp. | reverse complement strand
GCAAAGTTCATGCGCAAAGTTTATACACAGAGACGGAGTCTGTGATTGGGCTTTGAAAGCGAACAAAACATTCTGCAGTATCAAGGCGAAAGGAAAAGGCTCAAGAGCTTCATTTGCTCGCCGTCTGCACATAATGCGATACCCAAGACACTTGAAGATGCGTGTAGGCGGCAAACGAGTGAAGGCCCTGATCATAGATGATTCTGTGACTGCACTGAGCGAGAACAGCCAACACCCACGCAGTTTCAAAGGCGACGGGCATAAGTATCTTGTGTATTAATAGATTAAATATGATCGGATGATAACCATCATCTTGATGGCACTCAATGACATCATATCAAATAAGATCACAGAATATTTAAAGGCCGCGCCGATAATAAACAAATTTTAATGTGGGAGGTGAATGTGTGGAGTCAAACATGAGGGGCGATAAAATACCGCGAAAAAATGAAGCATTAGAAAACCCAAAAAGGGGGATTCATCTTCACTCCTCTTCCCTTGATCTTGTTGCAATCGTGCCTGCGGCTGGCGTTGGACGGCGTATGGGGTCGCCTTGTCCAAAGCAATATCTTATGATGGGCAATAAAACCCTTTTAGAGCATACCGTGCATCGTTTGTTGGGTCATGATCTCATTTCTTATGTGGTGGTGGTTCTGAGTGCGGATGATTCCTTTTTTGTAAAAACCTCTCTTTATAATGATCCTCGCGTTCGAGTCGCAAGAGGGGGGGAGGAACGTGCTGATTCTGTATTGGCGGGTTTAAAAGCAACAAAGGCTGAGTGGGTTATGGTGCATGATGCAGCAAGACCCTGTATTTGCTATCAAGATATCGATGCATTGATTGACGCTGCTTGCTCTCATCCTGATGGGGCGATCTTAGGGATGCCTGTTCGTGATACAATGAAGCGCTCTGATCTTCAAGGGAATATTGAAAGCACTGTATGTCGTGAGCAACTTTGGCATGCATTAACGCCACAAATGTTTTTGCGTGATTCTCTTTTAAATGCATTAGAGCATGCACTCAAAGAAAAACACAAGGTCACCGATGAAGCTTTTGCAATATCCCTTCTAGGGGGGCGTCCCAAATTGGTCTTGGGTCGCTCTGATAACATCAAAGTGACCCGTCCTGAAGATTTACTTCTGGCGGCCTTTTTTTTGTCGCAGCATCCGTAAAAAAAGAACAAATAAAAGGTGAGGACGATGATTCGGATAGGGCATGGATTCGATGTGCATAAATTTGGCGGTGAAAATCCTTTGATCATCGCTGGCGTAAAGGTACCTTATGAACAAGGACTTATCGCCCATTCTGATGGTGATGTTGCCTTGCATGCGGTGTGTGACGCCTTGCTTGGTGCGATTGGGGCGGGGGACATTGGTCGTCATTTTCCTGATACGGACAATCAATGGAAAGGGGTAAGCAGCCGTCTTTTGCTGCGTGACGTTTTTTTAAAAGTAAAAGAAAAAGGATTTGTGTTGGGCAATCTCGATGTGACATTGATTGCTGAGGCCCCGAAAATGGCCGCACACATTGAAAAAATGTGCCAAGTCATTGCAGACGATCTTGAAACGGATGTCAGTAATATCAATGTTAAAGCCACAACCACTGAGAAATTGGGTTTCACAGGCAGAAAAGAAGGAATTGCTTGTGAAGTTGTGGTTATCATCCGTAAGGACTCTCATGACTGATTTATTAAAAACATTGGCTTATTTACATGGTAAGCCGACCGCGACGGGCCGTTTGAAAGTCAATCCAGAAGATTTTTTTGTAAGTGAAACCCTTGATTTTACGCCGACGAATGAAGGCGAGCATTTTTTAGTGCGTATCAGGAAAAAAGGAGAAAACACACAATATATTGCGAATGAATTAGCAAAAGCGTGTGGTGTGAGTTCTAAAGAGGTGAGTTGGGCGGGTTTAAAAGACAGACAGGCGGTGACAGAGCAGTGGTTTGGTGTGCATCTTCCAGGCCAACCCTCTCCTGATTTAAGTGCGTTTGTACAAAGTCACGAAGGGGTTTTGGCCATTCTTGAAACCCAACGTCACGATAAAAAATTACGCCCAGGATCGCTTACGGGAAATCAATTTAAGGTGGTTGTCCGGGATTTTAATTGCGACGAAAGCATTGAGGCGCGTCTTATTCAAATAAAAGAAAAAGGCGTTCCTAATTATTTTGGCTCACAGCGTTTCGGGCGAAACGGGAATAACGTTTTGGCGGCGCGGGACTGGGGACAAGATAAAATGCGGGTGCGTGATAAAGCAAAACGCAGTTTTTATCTTTCGGCGGCGCGCTCTTACTTGTTCAATTTGATCCTTTGTTCGCGCATTGAAGCCGGCTCTTGTCGTGCTCCGATGCTGGGGGATTTATTGATAAATGACCTTAATGAAACATCCAAAGTTCAGGACATCGAACAGGCTTTGATGCAACTGAATTCAGGCGCTTGGCAAATATCAGGTCCGATGACGGGTGACAATGCCCTTCCTACGGATTTGAACGCCCGGATGTTTGAACAAAATATATTAGACAATGAACCTCATTTATTGGCTTTGATCAGAAACAACAGGATGCGCCATGATCGCCGTGCTCTTATATTGTATCCACAAAACATGACCTGGATGCAAGAAGACGACACATTGACACTGCATTTTTCTTTGCCTGCGGGAAGTTTTGCAACCTCCGTGATGAGAGAAATAATGGACCAAGCCTTCGAAGGAGAGCTTGATGCACATCTTGATAAGTAATGATGATGGTGTTTTTTCTGAAGGGATCAATGCATTGGTTGAGATCTTATCCCAAATTGCGTCCGTCACTGTCGTTGCGCCTGATAGAAATCGCTCGGGGGCTTCTAATTCCTTGACCTTGGAAAACCCGCTTCGAATAAGAACGGTTTCTGAAGGGCGTTTCGCTGTGCTGGGTACGCCCACGGACAGTGTTCACCTTGCTCTTAATGGCTTGATTGAAGAAAAAGTGGATTGGGTTGTTGCTGGGATTAACCATGGCGCTAATTTGGGTGACGATGTATTGTATTCTGGCACTGTGGCGGCGGCCACAGAAGGCTTTTTATTGGGAGTGCCAGCGATTGCTGTCTCTCTTTGTGGTCTCACGCATTTTGAAACGGCAGCTCAGGTGGTCAAAGAGGTCATTATGAAAAGCCAAGAAAACCCCTTGCCGACGCATCGAATTTTAAATATAAATGTACCAGATTGCCCTCTTTCAGAGATAAAAGACTGGAAAATCACTCGGTTAGGTTCTCGTTGTCGTGCGGAAAAAGTGATTGTAGATAAGGATCCTCGCGGGCATTCTATTTTCTGGATAGGTTTACCAGGAGAAACACAAGACGCAGGTCCCGGAACCGACTTTCATGCCATAGAGAATCAATGTGTCTCTTTGACGCCTTTACAGCTTGACTTAACCGCACACGATACAATTCAGACTTTGTCTGATTGGCTCACAGTTGCATAAAAAAAATAAAGGTAAGATCAGTGAATTATTCGCATTCACTTGTTCAATGGCTACGCTGCAATGGTATTTTGGATGAAAGAGTTTTGGAGGCGATTGAACGTTTACCTCGACATCTTTTTGTTGCAGAAGCTTTGGCACATCAAGCGTACGATAATAACGCCTTGCCGATAGGTTTTGGACAAACGATATCGCAGCCTTATATTGTCGCGAGAATGACGGAGCTTTTGGACGTCAAATACAACAGCAAAGTTTTAGAAGTAGGAACCGGGTCTGGTTTTCAAACCTGTGTTTTGGCTCAGTTGGTTGAACATGTTTATTCTGTAGAACGTATAAAACGTCTGCAATTAATGGCAAGACGTCGTTTTAAACAATTTCAGCTTTATAATATCTCGACGAAACACGGTGACGGTTGGCAGGGGTGGGCAGGACGAGGCCCCTTTGACGCTATTATTGTCACCGCAGCGGCGGCAAAGATGCCGCAGGTTCTTTGTGATCAACTTGCAGATAAAGGACGCCTTATTGTCCCTATTGGTGAACGAGATCAGGTACTTTATAAAGTAACGCGTAATGGCAATGGATTTGAAACAACAGCAATTGAAGCTGTACGGTTTGTGCCCTTGGTTGCGGGTGATTTGGCTTAAAAAAAGAGCGATGAAACGGATTTCGAGTCAGTCAAAACGACTGAGTCTTCTTCCTTTCGTCGTGTTTTTTTGTGCCTGCTCTTCTTCAGGT
The DNA here is from genome assembly GCA_947041315.1 of uncultured Enterovibrio sp. Lineage (GTDB taxonomy): Bacteria > Pseudomonadota > Gammaproteobacteria > Enterobacterales > Vibrionaceae > Enterovibrio. Next base: position 9,606 of record CAMRDW010000091.1, on the reverse strand, counting down.
GTCGCCCCAATATCAAGCTTGGAGCCTGATTATGATCTTTTGTCTCGTGGAAGTTACAGAGGCAGTTATTACAAGGTAGAAAAAGGGGATACCTTGTATTTTATTGCTTACATTACGGACAAAGACGTCAAGGAAATCATTACGAGCAATCACCTTGAACCGCCTTATACGATTCATCCTGGGCAAAAATTAAATATTTGGAAAGAGACATATATTTCGCCATCTTATGGACAAAAAGGAACTCGAAGTCAAGCGAGAAAGCCTACGGATTCTTCTCGCTTGTCGTCGACCCCTCCTTCTGCAACGCCGCCTCCTCTTTCTCAAGAAAAAACTGAACCCAGCTCACAAAATAAGAAATCAGTTGAATATAAGAAGCCAAAAGAGTACAGTCCTACAGTGTCAACAAATAAACCCAAAGTTGACTCGTCTGTAAAGGCGAAGGCTAAAAATTCAACATGGGTATCTTGGTTGTGGCCAAGCAACGGCAGGGTGATTTCTGCTTTTTCCAGTGCAGAGCTGGGCAATAAAGGAATTGATATTGCTGGACGACTTGGACAGAACATCACAGCGTCTGCAGACGGTAAAGTGGTTTACGCAGGGAATGCGCTCCGCGGTTACGGTAATTTAATCATCATTAAACACAATGAAGATTTTTTAAGTGCCTACGCCCACAACGATCGTATTTTAGTTTCTGAAGCTCAAAGTGTTAAAAAAGGACAAAATATCGCCTTAATGGGGCGTTCAGGGGCCAGCAGTGTCCGCTTACACTTTGAAATACGCTATAAAGGAAAGTCTGTCGATCCGCTACGCTATTTGCCAAAAAGGTAACTTAAGACAGAAATTGCTGTACTGTCATGCACGCCATAAAGGGAGGCGATATGAATCAGAGTAATACCGCAAAAGAAGTTGAAAACGTAGATCTCGATGCCGAAATGGAAAATGAATCGGCAGAAGACGAAGAAATAGAGCAGGAACAAACCAAAGAGACAGAAGACGATGCTTTGTCTTTTACCGCCACATCCAAATCTCTTGATGCGACACAACTTTATTTAAGTGAAATAGGGTACTCCCCTCTTTTAACCGCAGAAGAAGAAGTTCTTTATGCGCGTCGTGCTTTACGTGGTGACGATGCTGCTCGTAAACGTATGATTGAAAGTAATCTTCGTTTAGTGGTTAAAATTTCAAGACGTTATTCGAATCGAGGGCTTGCGCTGCTTGATTTGGTTGAAGAAGGCAATTTAGGGCTGATTCGCGCTGTTGAAAAATTTGACCCAGAACGTGGGTTTCGTTTTTCTACTTATGCAACCTGGTGGATTCGCCAGACCATCGAACGTGCGATCATGAACCAAACACGCACCATTCGCTTACCTATTCATGTGGTTAAAGAGCTCAACGTGTACCTTAGAACCGCCCGTGAATTAGCGCAAAAGCTGGATCATGAACCCACCCCTGAAGACATTGCTTTTCAGCTCGACAAACCCGTTGAAGATGTCAACCGCATGCTGCGACTCAATGAGCGCATCAGCTCCGTTGATAACCCCATTGGCGGCGATTCAGAAAAAGCCTTGCTGGATATTATTCCGGATGAAAAAGAAGGTGATCCAGAAAATACAACCCAAGATGATGACATGAAAAAGTCCATCGTTAATTGGTTACAAGAGCTGAATCCAAAACAACGCGAAGTGCTTGCTCGACGTTTTGGTCTTTTGGGACACGAAGCTTCAACGCTTGAAGATGTTGGCCGCGAAATCGGTTTGACTCGAGAACGAGTACGTCAAATTCAGGTCGAAGGACTGCGTCGATTGCGTGACATGCTTATGCAACAGGGTTTGGATATTGAGTCACTTTTTGATACTGAAAATTAATCTTATTCTTTTTCATTGCGAATAAAAAAAGCCCTCTTGAGGGCTTTTTGTTTTTAAGACAAGCGATTATTCCATGGCTTTGAGTTTGAATATCCATTCTAAAGCTTGGATTGGGCTGAGTTGATTGGGGTCAAGGTGTGCCACTGCTTTTTGCATTTCACTAAGATGAGGCGCGTCTTGCGTCGCCTTCACTGAAATTGCGGGATGGCAAGGGGTATTTGGATTTGTGTCTCGGTTTGTTTCATCTCGGTTTTCAAGCTGATGCAGCTTTTCTTTGGCACGCTGGATGACGGCTTTGGGAACCCCAGCCAGGCTTGCAACCGCAAGTCCGTAGGATTTGCTTGCCGCGCCATCTTGAACGGCGTGTAAAAACGCGATTTCTTCCCCATGCTCTACGGCGTCAAGATGGACATTGATGAGGTTTGGAAGGCGAAGCGCAAGCTCTGTCAGCTCAAAGTAATGCGTCGCAAAAAGTGTCATGGCGTTTATTTTTTCGGCTAAATATTCAGCACTGGCCCAAGCCAAAGAAAGGCCGTCATACGTGCTCGTTCCTCTGCCTATTTCATCCATTAAGACGAGGCTGTTTTCGGTGGCGTTATGAAGGATATTGGCGGTTTCTGTCATTTCAACCATAAACGTAGAACGCCCAGAAGCCAAATCATCCGAGGCCCCAATGCGTGTAAAAATACGGTCCACAGGGCCGAGTGTCAGAGCGGTTGCCGGCACGAAGGAGCCCACATGTGCGAGCAAGGTTATCAGCGCGGTTTGCCGCATGTAGGTGGATTTCCCCCCCATGTTGGGACCTGTGATGATCAGCATGCGTCGAGCGCAATTGAGCTCGGTTGGGTTCGGTATAAAAGGGGCGTCTAAGACATGCTCAACAACAGGGTGGCGCCCCTCTGTGATCTGGATCCCTGTTTTTTGGGTCAAATGAGGACGGCAATAATTGAGGGTTTCAGCGCGCTCTGCAAGATTGGACAAAACATCCAAGGTCGCAAGTCCTTCTGCTGTGCGTTGAAGTTGCTCTAAAGAGGGAAGCAATTTGTCGAACAACTCATCCCATAATTTTTTTTCAATGGCAAGGGCTTTTGATTTTGAATTAAGCACCTTGTCTTCGTGCTCTTTAAGCTCTGGGATGATGTAACGTTCTGCGTTTTTTAAGGTTTGACGACGGACGTAATAAGAAGGGACCCGATGACTTTGTCCTCGACTGACTTGAATGAAAAAGCCATGAATTTGATTAAAACCCACTTTTAAGGTGTCTATCTGATGTTGTTCGCGTTCGCGTATTTCTAAATCTTCTAAAAATCGACTTGCCCCTTCGGCAAGGGTGCGCCATTCGTCAAGATGGGGGCAATAACCCGGGGCAATGACGCCGCCATCGCGAATAAGGACTGGCGGGGCTTCGATAATGGCTTCTTCCAGTAATTGGACCAAGCTCGGCATGGGGGCGCACGCCTCTTTGATGGGGGTGAGGGCCTTTGCTTGGAGCGCATTGAGTTGGGCGTTAATCTCTGGAAGCTGCTGCAATGCGGTACGTAACCTTGCTAAATCACGAGGACGCGCAGAGCGAAGGGCCACACGGGCCAAAATACGCTCCATGTCGCCAATGGGGCGCAGGGTTTCGGCTAATTCAAAATACTGGCCTGTTTCTTTTAGTGCGCTGATGGCGTCGAGCCTCTCATTGAGAAGAGAGATATCGCGAACGGGGTGGTGAAGCCAGCGTTTAAGAAGGCGACTGCCCATGGGGGTGATTGTTTTATCCAACACACTGGCAAGGGTATTCTCAAGACCGCCAGAGAGATTTTGAGTGAGTTCGAGGTTGCGCCTTGTGGCGGCATCTAAAATCACGGCTTTTTCTTTATTTTCTTTTATTAACGCGCGAATATGTGGGAGCGCGGTGCGTTGTGTGTCTTTGACATATTGCAATAAGCAGCCCGCAGCAGCCAAGCCCAGTGGACTTTCATTGACCCCAAAACCAAGGAGATCACTGGTTTGAAATTGTTGATTTAATTGTTGCTTTGCCGTGTCTACATCAAATTCCCAAAGGGGGCGTCGTCGTGTTCCTTTTTGGTTTGCAATCAAGGCATGAAATGGAAAATCCTCAGGATGAAGCAGCTCTACAGGATTCGCCCGTTGCAATTGGGCTTGCATTTCTTCTTCGCTTTCAGGCTCGCTTAATAAAAAACGACCCGAGGTGATGTCTAAAGTGGCAAAACCAAATTTGTCCCCTTTAGAAAAAATGCTCGCAATAAGGTTGTCAACGCGCTCATTTAATAAGGCTTCGTCTGAAACCGTGCCAGGGGTCACGATGCGCACAACCTCACGATGAACGGGGCCTTTACTGGTTGCAGGATTGCCAATTTGCTCACAGATAGCGACAGACTCCCCAAGTAAAATCAATCGAGCAAGATACCCTTCAAGAGAATGGTAAGGAATGCCTGCCATGGGAATGGGTTGCCCTGCTGAGGCGCCGCGTTTAGTGAGGGAAATATCGAGCAACTGAGACGCACGTTTGGCATCGTCGTAAAACAATTCATAAAAATCACCCATACGATAAAAAAGCAATTGTTCTGGATGTTGGGCTTTTAGTTTTAAGTATTGTTGCATCATGGGGGTGTGATTGAGTGTTGCTTGTTGTGTCACTGTCAGGCCTGCAAAATGACAAAAGAAATGAGAAGATCAGGATACGTGAATCTGAGTGTCAGGGTAAAGTGTCGCAGTGAGGTTATCATGCATGAAAACGAGGATCTTATGAGAAATATTGTGAAACTCGCTTCTGAGCTTGGGGAATGCCTCAAAGAAAAAGGCGAAACATTGACGACGGCGGAGTCCTGCACGGGAGGCGGTATCGCCTATATGTTAACGGAGGTCCCTGGCAGTTCGGCTTGGTTTAACCGGGCATACATTACTTATTGTAATGATGCAAAAGAAGAGATGCTTTTGGTTTCGAAAGAAACCCTCCTCTTGTACGGTGCGGTGAGTGAAGAGGTTGTTTTTGAAATGGCAAAAGGGGCATTAAAAGGCGCAAAAGCCCATTTTGCGGTCGCGGTCAGTGGGGTCGCAGGCCCTTCTGGTGGAACGCAGGCAAAACCTGTGGGCACGGTGTGCTTTGCTTGGGCGACTCACGAAGGGGTTCAAACGCAAACAAAACACTTTCAGGGAAACCGTCATAAAATACGCATGAACACGATAGAGCATGCTTTGTCTCATCTTTTGTCTAGGGTAAAAAAGAAAAAAACAGACCTGTAACGCGAAAGAAAAGAAAAGCCTGAGCAGGGCTAGACACTGTATAAACGGACAGTATAATTAACCGCAATTGAATGGCGCATTTTTTAAGTGATGCCCCCTGTGTTCTGGAGAAAAAAATGGACGACAACAAACAAAAAGCCTTGGCCGCCGCCCTGAGTCAAATCGAAAAACAGTTTGGTAAAGGCTCCATTATGAAATTGGGCGATAACCGCACAATGGACATCGAGACCATTTCAACTGGCTCTTTGGCTCTGGATATTGCACTGGGTGCGGGGGGGCTTCCCATGGGGCGTATTGTTGAAATCTACGGTCCAGAATCTTCAGGAAAAACAACCTTAACGCTGGAAGTGATTGCCGCTGCGCAACGTAACGGAAAAACCTGCGCTTTCATTGATGCGGAGCATGCTCTTGATCCTGTTTATGCAAAGAAGCTGGGTGTGGATATCGATAACTTGCTCGTTTCTCAGCCTGATACCGGTGAGCAAGCCTTGGAGATTTGTGATGCATTGGCGCGCTCTGGCGCGGTGGATGTTTTGGTGATTGACTCCGTTGCAGCCTTAACACCAAAAGCAGAAATTGAAGGGGAAATGGGCGATTCTCACATGGGATTGCAAGCACGTATGTTGTCTCAAGCCATGCGTAAATTGACAGGAAACCTAAAAACATCCAATTGCATGGCCATTTTCATCAACCAAATTAGAATGAAAATCGGGGTCATGTTTGGAAACCCAGAAACCACAACAGGCGGAAATGCCCTTAAATTTTATGCCTCTGTGCGTCTTGATATCCGCCGAATTGGCTCGATAAAAGAAGGGGATGAAGTGGTCGGGAATGAAACACGCATTAAAGTGGTTAAAAATAAAATTGCAGCCCCTTTCAAGCAGGCTGAAACTCAAATCATGTATGGGCGTGGCTTTAATAAACAAGCCGAGCTGATTGATTTAGGTGTGAAACATAAAATGGTCGAAAAAGCGGGCGCATGGTACAGCTACAAAGGGGACAAAATCGGCCAAGGAAAAGCAAACGCATGCAAGTACTTGATTGAAAACTCAGGCATTGCAGAAGAGCTTGATACAAACCTAAGGGCCCTTTTATTGTCTCCTGTAGGCGCCGAGCCTGAAAATGGAATGAATGACAAGGAAAACACCGAAGAGGCTTTTTAACGCGTCTTTAAAATGCGTTTCTTTTTAAATAAAAAAACCTCATCAATGATGAGGTTTTTTTAATTTGAAATTTGTTTATTTGAGGAGTGTGTTTATCCACCCACGAGCACGGTGGGAAAGCCTAACATGAGTACGCCTCCATGCCCGGTCGTATCGGTCATACGGGCAAGGGGTTTTCCGTTGACTAATACGGAAGCACTGCCTTTCACAATGCTGTCTGGTGGGCCAACACAAGCAGAAGGGTGTCCTAATGTCGCAGCAGGTAAATAACCAATAAGGACAGTGCCGGGTATGGGAATGCTAGGTCCTCCGACGTGAGGGATGGGGACCGGGCCGGGTGTCATCATCGGACAAATGTGCATGTCCGATCCACGTGCTGCTGGAAACATCAGATTTTTTTCCTTTTTCCGTTATTGCCGTTACCGCCGTTGGCGATGTCGAGGGCGATGTCCACAAAAGCAGTGTATTTTTCGACGGCGTTTTCTTCTATAGGCAGTACGGCAGAAAGGTTTACGCAGCCAGCAACGGCTTTTGCATAAAGATATAAAGGAGGGGGCACGACAGGATCTTCTGGTCTTAGCATGCTTCCCCCACTCCAAAATGCCGCCTGAGCCGCCCAACCCGCCCCTGTTTCAAGTTGGGCCGCATTGGCCATCTTCCCTGCATGAATTCGGGTGTTTTCTTCCGGGGTGTGTACCCAGGCTTTTGTTGCGCTAATGGCATCGAGCTCTTCTTTATTCCAGGTTTTATTTTCGCTGGCGCAACAGGCAGCCCACCATATCGCTTCTCGCAGTGGCAGAGCGTGCGCTAAGAAAAACATGCAATCAGAAAAAAGGGCCTCCTTCATTGCAGCTTGAATGAGTTCAAACGGCGTCATGTCTTTATGGAGCAGCTGAAGGATTGGTTTTTCTGGCGGATACAAATTCAAAACATCTTCAGCGTGTGTGTAGGGTATTTTTTTTAATATCATGAGTTTATCATCACCACGCCACCTGAAAATTGGGTCATGGCACCCGCTTTTACTTCTGTCTTGACTGAGCCATTGACGTTCACCATTAGGCTTTTTATGTCTGCTGTTATGCTCGATTCGATGTTTATTGTTCCACTTTTTAATTCGGTGCTCGCCGTGGCTTCAATCTTGATTGTAGGGGCGTTGATGATGATTCCTGAAGCCGTGATTTCAATTTTGCTTGCACCCACGCACAGAGTAATACTCTGTTTTCCTGTTATTTTAATTTCATTTCCATCTATATTACAGGCCATTTTGGCTGCGATGGCGACGTCGGACTCTGCATTTAGATTGATGTTTTTATCGCTTTTGGCGTCCCAGTTTTCTTTGCTGTTTGAGGTGAATTCTTTGTCTGTGGTAAATGCGATGTTTTCTTTTGCCGTCATTTCGGCGTTTTTTTCGATTTGCACACTTTTTGTGCCGATGATAACTTCTGTACTGTCGTTATTCACTTCAATCAATAAATCTTTTTCGGAATGCAAATAGATTTGTTCGCTGTCTTTTTTATCATCAAATCTTAATTCATGTCCTTTTTGCGTGTCTCCATCCGGGGTTGTCCGCGTTTTTATGCCCGATAGGGTTTCTTCTTTGTAAGGCGGTTCATTTTTTTTTGTGTAAAAAGAACCCACGATGACGGGGTTATCTGGGTTTCCATCAATGTATTGCACTAAGACATCATCTCCAATACGCGGAGTAAATTGCGACCCGAATCCTTTGCTTGCAAAAGATTGTGAAACAGGAAGCCAGCAAGAAGTGTTTTCATCCCCTTTTCCTTCTTTATCCCAATGAAACTGGACTTTAATGCGCCCTATCTCATCAATGTAAATTTCTTTTCCACTGGGTCCTGTGACGGTTGCAGAATGAACACTGTGTACTTGAGGTCTTTTTTGAGGAAAAATCCGAAAGATGGCGGTTGTGGGAATACAAGTAAAGGTATTTGTGTAAGAAGGGATGCGTTGATTCATTGTGATTGAATGAGAAATTTTGGTTATAAGGTATTCTTGATTTACCTGTGTAAGGGGGTGTTTTTCGAGAGTGAATGTGAGTCCGGAATAAAGAAGAGTTATCCCCGAGGTGGCTGTTGATGTTGATTTTTGAGCTTCCATGGCTTGCATGTAGAATTTCGCCAATTCACTTGCTTTTTCGGTATCTTCAAAAATCATACCGTAATTGTATTGACCCATGTTTTTTAATGATTGCGTTGACTTACTTTCTGTCGGGTCACCCTCGATATTTTCACCGAGATCTAATGCGCGAGCACTGCATGAAACACTTCCTGTTACCATGCTTAATGATTGTTGCCAATTATCTATCTTTGATCTATTCGTTGTAAATTGGCTTACCGGATTAATGTTGAATTCAAATTTTTTACTTGCTTTTGGAAAACCTTCATTGCTGTCCCCTATAACAAGGAGCTTTTCTTCGTGATTGACATGAAAATGCCATCCTTCATCAGCGAGCAGACGCAAGGCAAAGGCTTGGTCTGTTTCGTCGAATTGCACGCAGTAAATATGGGTTTTTCCTGCGCCTGTGACTGTAAATTTGATGAATGTGCCGATCTCTGCTGCGTCAAATATTTTTTCTAGTATGTCTTTTGTTGTCATATTTTGAAAAATCTGTCGGTTACTGCGAAATGCGAGTAAAGAAAGAGGGTCGACCGCTTTAATTTGGTAGGTGTGAGATTTGGTCGCTTCGCTGTAAGAATACGATTCGATTTCTTTGCATAATCCCCAAAAGTGACATGGTTCTTCTTCTACTTTAAATTCTGTGCTAATGGCGCTGCCAATGTTGGTTTCTGTGATTTCCTCTTCTGTTTCGAGTGTGATGGTTAAATGGCAATATTCAGATAAAACTTCATCGCAAGTTAAAGATCTCGAGGGAAATGTTTTTTCATCGAGGGTTGTTTTTAGAACGTATTTATCTGTCATCTTAAATATCCTTTTTTTCCAAATGAAATGTATTTTTTTATCTTATGGTTCTGCTTGAGCTTGAGTGATATTTATATGAATCTGGTGATGTGGTGGATATGCAGTTGGGGTTTTCTTAATGTTTGGGGTTTTATTTTTATAAAATTTTGAGTTGTATAATATATGCTTTTTTTACGAGGGATGACCACTTTAAATGTGATATAAAATGAAATTTTCTTGAGTGATCTTTAATTCTAAGATTAAATTAAATCAATTCGTTTTAGCTTGCAACAGTATTATTTCTCAAGGGAATAATTAAGTTGATATGTATTCTTTTTGTGTATTCGATTGACTCGTGTTTATATACTCAAGATACTTGAAGATGTGTGTAGGCGGCAAACGAGTGAAGG
>CAMRDW010000090.1 GCA_947041315.1 uncultured Enterovibrio sp. | reverse complement strand
AGGATGGGTGTCTGGTTAAACACCCTCAATGCATTCACTGAGCGCTTCTCATCAATAGAAGATACACGCCAAGCAGCAAAGGTCTTGTCTGGCATTTTCTGATGTCATGTTTTTTGCTCTTTGCGCTGCTATCGCGGACGCTGATGTACAAAAAGACGGCTGAATATGGCTTTTTGATTTACACGCTCATTTTTCAAGTAACACGGTCGCCACGGCATAATGCTTTTCGTCAGAAAGGGTGAGAAAAATACCGGTTACCCCCTCTTTTTCTGCCAATTTTTGCGCCACGCCAGAAAAAAGAAGAAGAGGTTTTCCGAGAGGATCGTTTGTCACTTCAAAATCATGGAAGGTCACGCCGCAAGCAATCCCGGTACCTAAAGCTTTTGAGGCGGCTTCTTTTGACGCAAAACGTTTAGCAAGAAAACGAGCCGGAAAATGAGACGCTGAATAGATTTGAAATTCACTTTCCGTTAAAACGCGTTTTGCAAACGCGTCTTGTGTCCGAGCGATGATTTTTTCAATGCGTGCAATCTCTACAATGTCAGTCCCTAAACCCACAAGGGACATCAACGACGCGCCTCTTGCATAATGGCCTTCATATCAGAAACAGCTTTAGGAAGGCCATCAAAAAGTGCCCGTCCAATAATGGCATGGCCAATATTTAACTCATAAATTTCAGGGATTGCGGCAATGGGCTGCACGTTGTGATAGGTCAAACCATGCCCTGCATTGACTTTTAAACCAAGAGAATGCGCGTAACTGGCCCCCTCTTTGATTTTTTCTAGCTCAAAAAAGAGGGCTTCATCGCTTGCTGCCAGTGCGTAATGGCCTGTATGGATCTCAATAAAGGGGGCTTCACAAGCTTTTGCGGCATCAATTTGTTCTTTATCGGGGTCAATAAAAAGGGAGACCTTGATCCCTTCGGCTGAGAGCTTTTGAGTGGCGGCCTTGATTTTTTCACGCAACCTTACAACATCAAGCCCGCCTTCAGTGGTTAATTCCTCGCGTTTTTCTGGCACCAAGCAAACATAAGCAGGTTTTACCTTTAAAGCGATTTCGATCATTTCATCACACACGGCCATTTCAAGGTTCATACGTGTTTGCAATGTTTCTTTTAATAAAAACACATCTCTGTCTTTTATATGGCGTCTGTCTTCTCGTAAATGCACAGTGATCCCATCGGCTCCTGCGCGCTCAGCTATCTCTGCGGCATGAACAGGGTCTGGATAAGAGGTACCACGGGCGTTACGAACGGTGGCGACATGATCAATATTGACACCTAAATAAAGGAGAGTCATTGTGTAAATTTCCTTGTTCTTAACTGAAAAAGTTCTCGGCTTTTTAATGGCTTGGAACCAAGATAAGGATGAAGAGCCAAGCGAGTAAAACGCTTCGCCGCTTTGAGCTGTTCTGGGGTTGTGAATTGGCGTGCGGCCAACGCATTCAGTTCATGTCCCCAAAAAAGAGAGGGGCTGTTTTTCATGATGGAGGCAACAAAACCTTGCTGCTCACGAAATAAATAGGTCATGTTCAAAGCCACAGGATCCCCCGTTCCCGCACAATGCAAAAAATCCATGCTGTAACCTAAAGCCTCCAGCAAGCCCAATTCAAAACAACGTAGCGTGGGCTCAGGATCTGAATGCTGAGCGAGGCCTTTTAAAGCGCTGAGATAATCAAAAAAAAGTTGAGGATAAGCCGTTTCTGAGTCCAGAACACGGCTTAAAATTTCATTGAGATACAGAGCAGAAAAAAGAGCATGACCCGAAAGCGGTATCGCAAGCCCAATGGCTTCAGCATGGCGTAAGGTATGCATTTCACCTCGCCCAGACCACTTCATTAACAAGGGCGTAAAAGGCTGAAGTATGCCCTTTAAAGAAGAGCGCCGTCTTCTCACGCCTTTTCCTATTAAACGAGTCCGTCCGTACTTTTCGCTAAAAACATCCAGGATCAAACTCGTTTCACTGTAAGGACGTGAATGCAGAACAAAACCGCGCTGCAACCCTTCCATAGCCATCCTTATTCTTGAATAAAAAAATTAAAGATCGTCAATATAACCCAAGCTTCTCAATGCTCGCTCGTCATCAGCCCACCCTGATTTAACTTTGACCCAAAGCTCAAGGTGCACTTTTCTTTCAAATAAGGTATTCATGTCTAAACGGGCTTCACGACCGATGGTTTTAATTTTTTCCCCACCTTTCCCTATCACCATTCGTTTTTGGCTGTCTCGCTCAACCAAGATAAGGCCGTTAATCTCAAAACCTGCGGTTTCTGGATTGTAATCAAATCGTTCAATTTCAACCGTGACCGAATAAGGCAATTCATCCCCAAGAAAACGCATTAATTTTTCACGAATAATTTCGGAGGCCATAAAGCGCTGAGAACGATCCGTCACGTATTCTTCAGGAAAATACCAAGGCCCTTGCGGTAAATACTGACGAACTAAGGTTTCAACCACCTGAATGTTTGTGCCGTTTTTTGCAGAAACAGGCACCACATCAACAAAGTCCATTTTTTGGCTGATCATCGATAAATGAGGAAACAACACGCCCTTTTCTTTCACGTTATCGACTTTATTTAAAAGTAAAACAGTGGGCAATCCTGATTTTCTTATCTTATTGAGCACCATTTCATCATCGTCAGTCCACAGTGTTCCATCCACAAGAAAAAGAACCAATTCAACATCCGACAAAGCACTCGATGCAGCCCGGTTCATTAAACGGTTAATAACGCGTTTTTCTTCAATATGTAAACCGGGCGTATCGATGTAAACAGCCTGAAAGCCATCGCGGGTATCTACACCCATGATACGGTGACGTGTCGTTTGTGGTTTACGAGAAGTAATGGATAATTTTTGGCCCACAAGACGATTGAGCAAGGTTGATTTGCCCACATTCGGACGCCCCACAATGGAAATAAAACCACAGTGCTGGATATTTTGTGTCAAATTTTCTTCGGTCTCATTCATGATTTCAGCTTTTGTAATGCGAGTTCAGCGGCCGCTTGTTCTGCCTTGCGTCTGCTGCTGCCTTTGCCTAACACAGGGCTTTCCATGCCTGCAATTTCACACTCAACCGTAAACTGTTGGTCATGTGCGTCTCCTTGCACTTTTACAACCAAATAAATCGGCAAGGGTTTTCGCATGCCTTGAAGCCATTCTTGCAAGCGTGTTTTCGGATCTTTTTGTTCAATGCCAGGGTTGATTATATCTAAACGCGAGGCATACCAATGCAAGACAATCTCACAGGCTTTTTCGTAAGAGCTATCAAGGTATATCGCCCCGATAATCGCTTCCACCGCATCCGCTAAGATAGAATCTCGACGATAACCACCACTTTTTAACTCACCCGGCCCCAAATGCAGTACTTCACCCAATTCAAACTCACGTCCAAGTTCAGCCAAAGTATGCCCACGCACCAATGTGGCACGCATACGACTCATATCCCCTTCATCAGCAGCAGGGAATCGATGATAGAGATCATTCGCAATCACAAAGCTTAAAATTGAATCCCCCAAAAATTCTAAGCGCTCATTGTGCTGGCCACTGGAGCTTCTGTGCGTCAATGCAAGCCGAAGAAGAGCACTATCATTAAATTGATAAGCGATGCGACGCTGCAATTTATTTATCGGTGTTGTCATGTCTTTCCACGTTAATCAATGCCGCCAATGCGATTTAAACGCACCCCGACAGGTATCCAAGAAGGCAAGAAGCTGTCTTCTTCTTCATTAAATTCAAAACTGGTCCAAATCCCTACCGCTTTCCCCACTAAATTAGCCTCTGGCACAAATCCCCAAAATCGGCTGTCTTTGCTGTTGTCACGGTTATCACCCAAAACAAAATATTCACCTTCAGGCACAAGCCATTCCCCTTTACCAGGAACAGGATAATAGTGAGAAGATTGATTTGGGGTGTAAGGATTAACCAAAATTTGATGCGGAGGCGTTCCCCAATGCTCTTGAGCTTGAACCAAAGAAACGCCCTGTTGCATAAATTCAGTCGTATGAAGATCATCAATCTGAACCACTTCACAATTAGACTCGCCTTTTTTCATAATACAAAGGCGTTTATCATCACTGTAACGAACAGTGTCACCCGGCAAACCTATCACACGCTTGATAAAATCAATGTTCGGCTCTGGTGGGTATTTAAATACCACAACATCGCCATGCTTTGGTTTTTTGTTATTCACTAATTGATGGCGAAAAACAGGATCTTTTAAACCATAAGTGAATTTTTCAACCAAAATAAAATCCCCCACCAATAACGTGGGCATCATGGAGCCTGAAGGGATCTGAAAGGGTTCATAAAGAAAAGATCGTAAAACTAAAACAAGGCCAATCACCGGAAAAACAGATGCAAAATTTTCAACCCAATAAGGTTGAGGCGCAATTGCGATGGCCTGCTCTTTCGTGATTTCACTGCTATTTAGATTAAGTTCTTTTATCGCTTTTTCTAGACGACGAGGAGCCCAAAGGAATTTATCGAGTGCCCAAATAATTCCTGTAAAGGTGGTCATAATAACGAGGATCAGTGAAAAAATGTTGGCCATGCTGTTTTAAACCTTTTTTAAGTTTTAATTTTTATCTTTGCCGACATGCAAGATGGCAAGAAAGGCTTCTTGAGGTAATTCTACATTCCCAATCCGCTTCATTCTTTTCTTCCCTTCTTTTTGCTTTTGCAAAAGTTTTTTCTTACGGCTAATGTCGCCACCGTAACATTTCGCCGTCACGTTTTTACGCAATTGCTTCACGGTTGAACGGGCAATAATGTGGTTTCCGATCGCCGCTTGAATCGCGATATCAAATTGTTGACGAGGTATAAATTCTTTCATTTTCTCAACCAAGTCACGCCCTCTGTTTTGAGCTTGATCTTTATGAGTAATGATGGCTAAAGCATCGACGTTATCCCCATTCAGTAACACATCCACGCGCACCATGTTCGAAATTTCATAACGCTGAAAATTGTAGTCTAATGAAGCATATCCACGAGACGTTGACTTTAAGCGGTCGAAAAAGTCTAAAACCACTTCCGCCATGGGGATGTCATAGGTCAAAGCCACTTGTTTGCCGTGGTACACCATATCCACTTGCATTCCGCGTTTTTCAATACAAAGGGTAATGACATTCCCTAAAAATTCAGAAGGCAATAAAATGTGGCAACGCGCAATGGGCTCACCGATGGTTTCAATGTCGTTTGTCGCAGGCAATTTAGAAGGGCTGTCAACATAAAAGAGCGCCCCCCCATTTTTCTTCACTTCATACACAACGGTCGGCGCTGTCGTGATGAGGTTCAGATCATATTCACGCTCTAAACGCTCTTGAATGATCTCCATGTGCAGCATTCCAAGAAAGCCACAACGAAAACCAAACCCCAGTGCCGCTGAATTTTCAGGCTCATAAAACAAAGAGGCATCATTTAAGCTCAATTTACCCAAAGCATCTCGAAACGCTTCATAGTCTTCAGATGAAACGGGAAACAAACCCGCATAAACCTGCGGCTTCACCTTTTTAAAACCGGGCAATGCTTTGTCTGCTGCATTTTTAGAATGGGTTAAGGTGTCTCCAACGGGCGCGCCCAAAATGTCTTTGATCCCACAAACAACCCAACCCACTTCTCCGGTGTTCAGGGCTTGGGTGTCTTTTTGTTTTGGCGCAAAGATGCCAATGCGATCCACATTCCAGACTTGTCCACTGCTCATTACCTTGATTTTGTCTCCTTTTTTTAAACACCCGTGTTTAACACGGACCAAAGAAACAACACCCAGGTAATTATCAAACCATGAATCAATAATGAGCGCTTGCAAAGGCCCGTCAATCAAGCCTTCTGGTGGGGGGATTTTTTTTACTATGTCTTCCAAAACCAACTCAACACCGACACCCGTTTTTGCAGAGCAACGCGTGGCATCAAGGGCGTCCAAACCCACAATGTCTTCTATTTCTTCAGCAACGCGATCAGGGTCTGCGGCAGGCAAGTCAATTTTATTTAAAATAGGCACCACCTCAAGATCCATCTCGATGGCGGTATAACAGTTTGCAAGGGTTTGTGCTTCCACACCTTGACCTGCATCAACCACCAGCAAAGCGCCCTCACATGCAGCAAGAGAGCGAGAAACTTCATATGAGAAATCCACATGCCCTGGTGTATCAATAAAATTAAGTTGATAGGTTTCGCCATCGTTGGCCGTGTAATTTAACGTTACACTCTGCGCTTTAATGGTGATCCCTCGCTCTCGCTCTAAATCCATTGAATCTAAAACTTGATTTTCCATCTCACGATCAGACAAGCCACCACAAACCTGTATTAAACGGTCTGAAAGTGTCGATTTACCGTGATCGATGTGGGCGATAATCGAAAAATTACGAATGTGCTTCATAGATGCTGTGACTAACTCGCTAATGATATTTGAGGATCTTTCGATCAAGTGGCGGGATTCTACCGAAATTAAGCTTTACTCGCTATCTTCTGTTGTAGGATTTATCAGCACTCCCTTTTGAGGAGCAGACGATAATACCCGAATAAAACGAGGTTGGGTGTGAAGTTTTCTCTCCAATTTACGGGCAAAAACACGCGTAACCGCAAGGCCCACAAGGCCTGAAAGAAAAGAGAAAAAAATAATGAGCCCTTCTCCCATCATCATTATCGGGGCTAAAAAACGCCCTAAAAAAGCCCCAGCAATAACGAAGACCAAAGGCAATATATAAACCAAAAAGGCCGATTTTAAGAGGGTTTCTTCTTCAAGTCCGATTTCAACCCCTGTCCCCACTTCAAGGTTAAGGGGGGATGGAATTGAAATATCAAACATTTTTCCCGAAAATGCGCCGGACACAATGCCTGTTCCACATTGTCCTTTTGATGCACAACTGCCACAGCTCGTTTTTTGTTGGCAGCGAACGATAAGAAAATCTTTTTCGTTTTTCAGCACTTGCGCTTGTGTTTTGATCATGGGATGACATCCAAAACATCTTCGTTTTCATTCGTCATAAAGGTGACTGATTCCGCTACTTTTTTTGCTGTACTCGGCGGAATATCACCTACAACAGTGATCTCAGCATTCCCAATGACATGACTGTGAAGGGTTTTTCGTCCTTTCCTTACCAACTGACCGCGAACAGAAAGATCATCGGCTTTCGCAAGATAAACAGAAAAACTAAAAAGACCATCACTGAACAAGATACTTTCAACAGGGCGCTCAGTCACAAACAAACGATGACGATTGCTAAAGACAGGTTTAAATCCGTCAGGTACTTCATCCACGCGCCAACTAAGATCGAGGTTCTTTTTCTTCGGTAACTGAACGACAAGAGGCAATTCAATTTCTGCAAGTTGATTCATGGTTTGTGTGATAACAGGAGAGACCAAAAGAGAAAGAGTCCGAAACTGCTCAATCGGCTCGCCATCTCGGTCTAATAAATCCGCTCGCACCAATAAACTGCTTTTTTTATCTATCCAAAGAACATAAGAATAACGCTCACCGTCTTTAGAAGAAACCCGTATCACGTCACACTCAAGTCCGGCCTCGCGAGAACGCCCAAGAGGAAGAAAATCATACAGCGTTGAAAGATACCGGACATCCGAATGCATAATGCTGGGCAGTGGAACAACCATGCGTTTTGAAATCACGGTAAAAGGCTCAATTCCCGGCTCAAAATAGCTGACTTCATCGCCGCGCCGAATGGCCTCACGAGCCGGACCCGTTAAATAAATAAGCTGTCCAAACGAGGTACCATCAATAAGGGCATGGCGATAACGAAGCGGTTCTATGCTGTTTTTACGAACCAAAATATAAGACAATTCATAATTCAATTGCTCTGTTGCAAGGCTCATCTTATGCAACAATGCCTCAGCTGGATTTCCCTGCGCCGAGGCATTGTTAAACAAACCAATCAATGCAATTGCACCGATCAGAAATGGTTTCATTTCACGCCTTCACTCACTTGAGAATCCCAAGGCGAACTTGCTATCTCAGTGGCATTAAGACGATTTTGCAACTCATAATCTTGAAACAAAGCGTTAATTCTTAGGCGTTGTTCTAAAATTTGTGCCTCTGTCGAAGGCGTTAACTGAGCCTCTCTACTGAAACTGACCGGTTTTGCTAAACCCGATAAGGGCAAGGTTTGCAATACAGGCGGCTGAGTGACCCCCAAAGAAACCGCGCCTATGTCTGTGTTGAACTCTTGCACACCGACAATCACAGCCAATGCAACCCCTGCCGCCATACCCACTTGCGTCAATTGCTGCAACCATACAGGCAAGGTTCGTCGAACGCTGTGGGGCTGGGGTTGGTCTTGCAATACTTGCTCTTTCAAAGGTTCTTGATGTCTTGTCTTTTCTTGTCCGTAAGTAGGCTCATTTTCCAATGCCGCAGCCACCTTCCCAGAAATATCCCATGAAGAAGCCTCAGAGGCCTCCCCTCTAAGAATATCTCGAGTGAGGGCAAAACTTCGCCAATCCTCTTCCCAAGACGTATCCAGTTCTAATTTATCGATCCATCCTTGATCGAGATTTTCACCATCAAATAATCTGGAAAGATTTTCTTTTTCAGCCATTCATTTCACCGTTATTAACAGTCTGAGCATTATTGCTTCATCAGTGGACGAACATTTTTATCGACCGATTCCCTTGCACGAAAAATACGTGAACGTACCGTCCCCACAGGGCAATCCATTACCTCTGCAATTTCCTCATAGCTCAAACCATCAATTTCTCGCAAGGTAATCGCCATTTTTAAATCTTCAGGTAACGCCTCTATCGAGCTAAAAACAACTTGCCTTAATTGCTCAGACAGCAGAATATTTTCAGGGTTCGATATTTCTTTCAATGCGCCCGGATTTTCAAAATTAGCAGCATCTTCAGCATCAATATCACAAGCAGGTGGCCGACGACCTTGAGCCACCACATAATTTTTCGCAGTATTAACCGCAATTCTATATAACCAAGTATAAAACGCGCTTTCATTACGGAAACTAGGCAAGGCTCGATAGGCTTTAATAAAAGCTTCTTGAGCAATGTCTTGCACATCACCGTTATTTTTAGCGTAGCGAGAAATTAGATTACAAATCTTGTTTTGATATTTGATGACCAGGAAATTAAACGCCTGCTTATCGCCATTTTGTACCCGTTCGATTAAGGCTTGATCAGTTAACTGCTCGCTCATTCGAGCGCTATCTCCTATTTTTTGATACCAAGGTGAACACGATGCCTATACATGCTTAAGTTCAAAAAGGCATTCATGTCTTTTCAACACTTGATATTAATTTGCTTATCGCCCTTTCATTTTAATGTTCATTTTTAAACAAAAGGTCATCAATTCCAGAGTAAGCACTACTTCAGAGCTGAATATCACAGAAAAGTTCAATTCATATCATGATATAACCTAAGAGAGTTAAAGATACCTTTTCGCGGCCAGATATCCCCGTCGCCATTGAAGTTGCGTCGTTCTTGGCTTACGCTCGTTCAGCTCAATCAGAGAGTCACTCTATGATCAGGGGCTTGACTCACTTGCCGTAGCCGCGCATCTTCAATTACTTTGGGTATAAGAACCCCTTAAACATTGGGGATTTTCGTCCTTACCGCTTTTTTTGATCTTCAAATGTCTTGGATATAAAAGTGCGCCAAGGACTCATCAGAATGCATCTAATAGGAAAAATCAAGAACAACCAAGGTATTTCTAGCGATTTCACAATTTAAACAGGTTTAATTAATCCCCTCTTTTTTGTTCTTTTAAATACTCAAGCACAAGGCTATGGTGCTCTTTTGTTTTAAAACCATTGAAAACCTTCTCAATAATGCCTTTTTCATCTATCAAAAAACTCACGCGATGGATCCCATCAAAGACTTTACCCATAAATTTTTTCTCTCCCCAGACACCATAAGCATCTGCCACTTGATGAGAGGCGTCACTGAGCAAAATAAAAGAAAGGCGGTCACGCAAAGCAAATTTATTTAATCGAGAGACCGGGTCTGGGCTCATTCCAATCACCTTCACATTGAAGGCGTCTAATAAGCTTTCGTTGTCACGCAATGAACAAGCTTGTGTCGTACAGCCCGGCGTCATGGCTTTGGGATAAAAATAAACCAAGACTTTATTTTTTCCGTTAAATTGATGCAGAGTGATTGTATTTCCGTTTTGATCTTCTAAGGAAAAATCGGGCGCGTTCATTCCCTTTATTAATGTATTCATTCTGTACCCTATAGATAAGAGAAGAGCGATAAGCGGCCGTGGGCGAAGCCAAGCATTCAGGCCATTTCAAAGGCAAACGCTATATTAAGGCGTCGCTTTCATCGCTAAACAAATTCGACTGATATGACAAAAATCATCCACGCTAAAAGCGTCAAAAGGAAGGGATAATCGATGAATACATGCCCCTTTAGCGACATCAAGAAGAATCAAACGAGCGCTAAAAAAATGCACCCCTTTTACAAAATATGTCTCTTCTTTATAGCGACATTCTCCGTCAATATTGAGTGAAAAAAAACCGGTTCGTAGCGCTTCTTTTTTTTGTTGGCGTTTATTTTCATCTAAGAGAAAAATCAACCCAAAGACCTTTGCATCAAGGGGCAGCCCTGTTACGAAAAAAAGCAAAATAGCCGTTAACCCATATAAAATATGCATTCCCCAACACAGACTGCGGGAAGAATGACGCTGCGTATTAACGCAATTGGCTTTGGTTATGTTCAATGATTTTGGTGATCATCGCAGCCAAGGCGAGATCCTCTGATTGCCCTTTTCCCATCAACCACATAAATAAATCAGGATCATCACACTCAAGCAAGGAGACAAAATCCGCTTTCTCAGAGGGTATCAAAGCATCAAAACACACCTCAAAAAAAGGCATAATAATCACATCAAGCTCTAACATTCCGCGTCGACATGCCCATTTTACGCGTGATCTGTCTTGTTCAATCACATTTTGTCCTTAAATAAAAAATGATGGAAAAAATAGTAGCAGCGCGACGAAAGAGATACCATCAATACAAAGAATTGTATGATGGCCTTGTGAGCAAGGTATCTCACCCCCAAAATTCATTTCATCGCTTCTCTTATTTCATTTTTCTTCTTGATATAATTAGGCAACCACCCTTTTTACATTTACAGGTAAAAACCGTATGAGTCATTGGTATAAAAAGCACGCATTTCATCCCTTTTCTTTGTCCTTTAACGCAGTGCCGCCAAATTTATCTGTGATGGCGTTAGAAAACACCTCGCTTATCACTGCGGTTGGAAAAGACGCTATTTCCTATTTACAGGGTCAATTAACCTGCTGCCTTACTTCAATGGAAAACACAGACGCTACCCTTGCCGCGCATTGCGATCCAAAGGGAAAGGTTTTTTCTGTGATCCGCTTATTCCACCATCTGGACGGTTTGGCCTATATCCAACCTCAATCTGTCACAGAGTCGCAATTAAAAGAAATAAAAAAATACGCTGTTTTTTCTCAAGTGCATTTTGAGAAAAGTGAGCAAGTCCTCATCGGCATTGCAGGAAATAAAGCAGACAGCGCCGTACAATCTCGCTTTATCACACCAGGAAATGTCAGACCGACACAAACCGGTACCGCAATAAAAATAGACAACAATCGTTGGCTTTTGGCGATTGACGCCAGTGAAGCCGATACCTTGATTGCCGAATTTGGTGAACGCGCCGTATTGTCTGATCAGAGCCTTTGGGATTTATACGACATTCAAGCAGGGATCCCTCGAATCGAAGAAAGTACAACAAAAACCTTCATCCCCCAAACCCTTAATTTACAAGCTCTCAATGCCATTAGCTTTAAAAAAGGCTGCTATACCGGGCAAGAAACAGTCGCACGCGCAAAATACCGCGGAATTAACAAACGCGCAACCTATTTACTACAAGGTGAGACGCAGAGCCTGCCTCTCGCGGGAGAGCACTTTGACAGAAGCGTGGGCGAAAACTGGCGCACAGGGGGCACACTCCTTTCAAGCTACCGCTTTACTGAGGGTGAAACGCTTTCTCTCGTCGTGCTTCCAAATGATCTCGAGCCTGAGAGTCAGTTTCGCTTAGCCGAAACCGCCCCTTTGTGGCATAAAATCATGCTCCCTTATGATCTTGACTGAGTACAATCGCCTTCATTATGGAATTCAAAAGCACCTAAAAAAGCGCGTTGTCAGACATGGCATTCAAGCCTAAAGTGAATGCCATCAAACAAGCGGCTCACTCAACGCTCAATCAGATCATCCATCTAGACGCGAGGACATGTCTTTTTTGGCCTCGAGCGTCCTTTTTCAATTTCTTGGGTCTTTCTTTTATACCCGTCGCCTTTGAAACTGCGCGGTGTTGGCAGCTCTCGCTCAGGCCAATCACATCGTCTCTCTATGCTCAGGGCCTTCACTCGTTTACCGCCTACAGGCACCTTCAAGTCTCTTGGATATATCTTTATACCCGTCTCGCCTTTGAAGTTGCGTGGGTGTTGGCTGCGCTCTCTCAGCCCAATCACATAGTACCTCTATGCTCAGGGGCTTCGTTCGCTTGCCGCCTGCACGCATCTTCAATTCCTTTGGGTATATTCAATGAGGGTAAATTTCACACTTTCAAATTAAACATGATCTGTGCCATATTCCCGTTTATTTATTCAACAAAATTATGTTAATCACCCCATTCATCACACTGAAACCTGCTTAAACTCGTTATAATTTGCCCTTCAAAATTTCAAACATCTCAATGGACTGAAGATGTAAGCCAAGTAACACGAAAAGGATTTTGAATGCGCATTTTTAATCGTTATCTTCCTGTTTTGATTGCAAAGCACGTTTATCGCTTATTTAAAGGACGTCTTTATATCAAAGGAAGAGGAAATTTTGAGTTTCAGCAAGGCATGCTAAAAGCCCCCTCCGATGCCGATTTTGAACACTACCGCACCGTCAAAGAAATCAATATCGAAATCCGTCGTTTACGAGAACAACAAGAAATTATGTAATCAATTAAATGCAATGTGTGCTTTTTAAAAGCCGCTAAAAATAACCAAAAATGCAGGAATTGAATCCTCCCTGACATCCAACAAGGTGTTTTTATGCGCTTTAAGGATGAAAGATTTTAATGAATTCACGCCTTTTTTATGCTAACAAAAAATAAAAAAACACCGTGAACATCACGGTGTTAAATTGTTACAAATTGAGGATCATTAAAAGGCGTTAATCTTCGTCTTCTTCGTATTCATCTTCCAGGAGCTCTTGGTAGGCCTCAGAAGAGAGTAAATCATCTAATTCTTGTTTGTCTTTAATGCTAATTTGAAACAACCAACCATCACCATACGCGTCTGAGTTCACCAAAGCAGGCGAAGCATCCAAATCATCATTTACTGCAATAATTTCACCCGACAAAGGGACAAAAAGTTCAGAAACAGATTTCGCCGATTCCAAAACCGCACAAATGTCCCCCGCGTTAACCAAATCTCCGACATCCGGCAAATCCACATAAAAAATATCTCCGAGCATGGCTTGACCATGATCCGATATCCCCACGGTGTACACCGCATCACCTTCTGGTCGGACCCACTCATGTGAGGTCATAAATTTCAACTCTGATGGGATGTTACTCATAAATCGATTTCCTTTTAAAAAGCGAACTCAAAACATTCATTCAAAGTAAATAGCACAAAAAAACGTATCAGAAAATAATACCAAGAGGATTAATTATACCGAAGACACTTGAAGTTAGGCGCCAGCGCCAGCTGAATAAAGCCCCTGAGCATCGATGGAGTCAGTCATTGGGCATTAAAAAAAGCGACGCTATTTCAACAAAGCTAAGAGGTATAGGCGGGCTTCTGTGATTGAAGCTCAAAAACGTAAGCTTCCACGGCGCGTCAAAAATAAAG